>JAYSZH010000093.1:0-1708 GCA_043738155.1 Polaromonas sp.
CCACCCCCTCCTTGATATCTATCTTCCCAAACAGCGCCGCTGACAAGGCAAATACCACTGAACTCTGCATTTGCTGCTTCACTGTGTCGGGATTAACTACCGTACCGCAGTCAAGCGCACAAACAACTCTGTGAACAAGTGGTTTACCGTTTTCTATTGACACCTCTGCCACTTGCGCCACGATAGTGCCAAACGATTCGTGCAGTGCCACCCCACGGGCACGTCCAGCAGGCAAGGCACTGTCCCAATTAGCTTTCAAAGCAGCTAAATCGAGTACCGCCAGATAGCGGGGTGCTTCTTTGAGCAGCTGACGCCGAAACTCAACAGCATCTTGCTTCGCATTCAAGGCTAACTCGTCAATGAAACTCTCAGAAAAGAACGCATTGTGCGAATGCCCGACCGAGCGCCAAAAACCGACCGGCACATCCATGCGTGTTGCCACATGCGCCATGTGCTGATTTGCCACCCCATAGGGCAGGTCAAACAAGCCTTCATTGGTGGTTTTATCAGGTGTGTCAATAGGCGCAGCGAAACCGACACGCGCCATGACGCGAGGACTGATGGCATCACCCGCGGATTTGATGCGCAAGGTGCTTACGCCCCCCTTGTCATCCAGGACCGCACTCAATTTAGCCACGTGCATAGGGCGATAGAAGTCGTGCGTCATATCCTCTTCACGCGGCCAAACCAGCTGCACCGGCCTGCCACCGCAATCCATCGCCACCCGCACAGCTTGGGCGACGAAGTCTGACTCTAGACGGCGTCCAAAGCCACCGCCCAGCAAAGTGACATGAATTGTCACGTCATCAGTCGCAACGCCCGCCACCTTGGCCGCCACCATACGGGCAAACTGCGGCACCTGCGTGGGCACCCAAATCGTCACCTTGCCAGCCTTGACTTGCGCCGTGCAATTCATCGGTTCCATCGTCGCGTGGGCCAAGTAGGGCGCGGTGTAAGTGCTTTCAATCACTTTCTTTCCCGCAGACTTACCAACCTCCGACGCTGCAGCCATCAATTCCGCCTGCGCATCGCCACGGCTGTAAAACGCAAAGCCAGCTTGTTCTGGGTCACTCACCGCTGCCAATAGCTTGCTTTGAATTTCTGCCGAGTCCAAACCGCCCAATGGCCGCTGCTGCCAAGTCGCATCCACCGCCAAAGCGCCTTGCCTTGCATGCCAAGACGTTTTACCGACCACCGCAAAGCCTGCGGTTGAACCTGCATAAGGCGGCAATAAAACCAAGCGCTCCACGCCGGGCATCGCCAAAGCGGCATTGGACTGGATGACGCCAGCCCCGCCGCCCAGCATCGGGCACATGCGAATACTGGCAAACAGCATGTCGGGCAAGCGCACATCCATGCCAAACTGGGCTGTGCCATCGACTTTTGACGGAATATCCGTACGTGGCGCGCTTTTACCAATCAATTTCCAGTCCGAACGGGGTTTCAGCTTCACCTCACCCGGTGGCGTTGCCGCTGCAAATTTAGCAAACGCTTTATAAGGTGCTGATTTGCCCGACGCATGCGACACCACGCCGTCTTTCACGGTCAACTCATCCACTGGCAACTTCCACTGCAAAGAAGCCGCACCCAATAGAGAGCCACGCGCCGTAGCTGCTGCCAAACGCAATGGTTCCCAGGCATCCGCCACACTGGATGAGCCCCCAGTCGCATTCACATTCAGCTCTCTCGCCAGCTTACCCACCACCCA
>JAYSZH010000094.1:0-4130 GCA_043738155.1 Polaromonas sp.
GTACCAAATGGACTAAATGGCTGAAATGGGTCATAGCTTTGCTCGTTGTCGCCGGCATTGGTATCAGCGTGATGCGCGCTTTGCAAGCCAGAAAAGTGCAGCAGGAAACAGTTGCAGCAGCCACGCTAGCCAATGCCAAAGCGCAGTCTGTCGTTGAACTGGCGGCGACCGATGTGGTGAAAGCGCAAGTCAGAGAGCTGACCATGGGTTTGCCCATCTCTGGCAGTTTGAAAGCTGCCAATTCAGCGTTTATCAAAGCCCGGGTGGCCGGTGAACTGCAAGGTTTGACTGTGCGCGAAGGCGACAGCGTGAAAGCTGGCCAAGTGATTGCCCGAATCGACGTGACCGAATACGCCGCCCGCCAACAACAAGCGCAAGACCAAGCGGATGCAGCCAAAGCGCAAATAGCCATCGCGCAGCGCCAGTTTGACAACAATAAAGCGCTGGTTGACCAAGGTTTTATCTCTAAAACCGCGTTAGATACGTCGTTAGCAACGCTGAATTCTGCCCAAGCCACCCATCGCGCAACTTTATCGAATGTAGATATTGCCAAGAAAACAATGTTGGATACGGTACTGCGTTCGCCGATTTCAGGCACGGTATCGCAGCGTTTGGCACAACCTGGGGAGCGCGTCGGTATTGACGCCCGCGTTGTTGAAGTGATTGATACCAGCCGTATGGAGCTGGAAGCCAACATCAGCGCGGCAGATGCTTTGAGCGTGAAAGTGGGACAAACAGCAATGCTGACGATAGAAGGCAGCATTACCCCTGTGAGCGGCCAAGTGGTGCGTATCAACCCCAACACGCAAGCGGGCAGTCGCAATGTGTTGGTTTATTTCAGCATCGCCAGTGCAGCCAATCTGCGGCAAGGACTTTTCGCGCAAGGCAGCTTGGGTACAGCCAAGGTGTCGGCTTTGACAGTGCCACTCAGCACCGTGCGCAACGACAAACCAACGCCTTACGTACAAGTACTAAATGGCAATGTCATCAAACACGTTGCTGTGGAACTGGCGCAGCGCGGCGAAGTAGCCAACAGTGGAAATACGAGCAATGGCCGCAGTGAAACTGTAGTAGCTGTCAAAGGCATCGCGGAAAACACGCCAGTTTTGGTGGGCTCTTTGGGCGCATTGCGCGAAGGCACGGTGACCAAGTTCACTGCCTACGCCAAATAACCCCTCACTATTCCCAAAGGCGCGTCCCATGTGGTTCACCCAAGTTAGTCTTAAAAACCCCGTATTTGCCACGATGGCGATGCTGGCCATTGTTGTGCTGGGTATGTTTTCGTATCAGCGGTTACAAGTTGATCAGTTTCCGAATATCGATTTTCCAGTTGTTGTTGTCACCGCTGAATATCCAGGTGCATCACCCGAAATCATCGAAAGTGAAGTCACTAAAAAAGTAGAAGAAGGCGTCAACTCGATTGCAGGTATCAGCGCGTTGACATCGCGCAGCTACGAAGGGCAGTCGGTTGTCATCATTGAATTTCAATTGCACGTGAACGGTCGCAAAGCGGCTGATGATGTGCGTGAAAAAATGGCCGCTATTCGCCCAAATTTTCGTGCTGAAGTGAAAGAACCTAGGGTTTTACGCTTTGATCCTTCTAGCCGCTCCATTTGGTCACTCGCTGTTTTGCCGGACGTCAACGCCGGTGTAAAACCGCTATCTGCAGTAGAACTGACGAATTGGACCGACCAAACCTTGAAAAAACGCTTAGAGAACGTTCGTGGCGTTGGCTCTGTCACGCTGGTAGGCGGCACCAAACGCGAGATCAATATTTACCTGAACCCGCAAAGTTTGGATGCACTGGGCATCACGCCCGAGCAAGTCGCAACCGCCGTACGCTCTGAAAACCAAGACTTGCCTGCTGGCGCCATTCGCTCCTTGGCGCAAGAGCGTGTTGTGCAAATTGAAGCTCGCATGAAACGGACGGAAGATTTCAACAAAATCATTGTTGCGCGTAAAAACGGCAGTCCAGTTCGCGTTGAACAAGTGGCGCGTGTCGTCGACGGTGCGCAAGAAATCGACAGCTTGGCACTCTACAACGGCCAGCGCACGCTGATGCTGCAAGTGCAGAAATCACAAGACGACAACACCATTGCTGTCGTTGATGGACTGAAGAAAACGATTGAAGAAGTCAGCAAATCATTGCCGCCAGGCGTCAAGTTAGAGCTGATCAACGACAGCTCACGCCCAATTCGTGTAGCGGTTGACAATGTGCGCCGCACACTGTTTGAAGGCGCTGCGCTGACGATTTTGATTGTGTTTTTGTTCTTGAACTCATGGCGCTCAACCATCATCACGGGCTTGACGCTGCCAATTTCCATCATCGGCACGTTTTTATTCATGAACTTGTTTGGCTTCACCATCAACAACATCACGCTGATGGCGTTGAGTTTGTGCGTGGGCTTGCTGATTGACGACGCCATTGTGGTCCGTGAAAACATTGTGCGGCATGTGCAAATGGGCAAGTCGGCTTACGACGCGTCTATGGATGGCACCAAAGAAATCGGCTTAGCAGTGCTGGCCACCACATTGTCTATCGTGGCTGTGTTTTTACCGATTGGCTTCATGGGTGGCATTGTGGGCAAGTTTTTTCACGAATTTGGCATCACCATCGTTGCGGCGGTGCTGCTGTCGATGTTTGTCAGCTTCACGCTTGATCCGATGTTGTCCAGCATTTGGCATGACCCGAGTATCGAAGAGCATGGCCGAAAAGGACCACCAGTGACGCTGTATGACAAAACGATTGGTCGCGTCACTGGCCTGTTTGATACGGCAACTGAATCTATGTCAGACGGCTACCAAGGCATTTTGCGCTGGTCTTTAAAGCACAAACTAGTCACTGTAGGCATGGCTATCGCTGTTTTTGTGGGTAGTATTTTCATGGTGCCACTATTAGGGACTGAGTTTGTACCTAAGGCTGATTTTTCAGAAACGTCCGTCAGTTTTTACACCCCAGTCGGCTCGTCTTTAGAAGTTACAGAGGCCAAAGCCAAGCAAGTCGAAGCGATCATGCGTGAGTTCCCAGAGGTAAAGTACACGCTGGCAACGGTAAACACGGGCAACGCAGCCGGTAAAATTTATGCCAATGTGTATGTTCGCCTTGTCGATCGCAAAGACCGCACCCGCAATGCAGATCAGCTGTCAAACGCACTGCGTGAACGTTTGAAGCAAGTGCCTAGTATCACCGTCACACATGCTGGTTTGCTGGATGCTGTGGGTGGTAACAAGCAGGTGGAGTTTTCACTGCAAGGCCCAGATTTAAAAGAGCTGGAGCGTTTGGCGCAATTGGTTTTGAGCAAAGTACAAAACGTCCCCGGTTTGGTTGATTTGGACTCCAGTGTGAAGCCCAACAAACCGACGGTCAGTCTTGAGGTGAAACGCGAAGCAGCATCCGATTTGGGGCTTGGCGTGTCGCAAATTGCCTCCCAATTGCGTACATTGATCGCGGGTACAGCCGTGGGCACATGGCGCGCGAGTGACGACCAAACTTATGACGTTAATGTGCGTCTTGAGCCACAAGCGCGTGATACGCCGCAAGACATTGAACGTTTGCCGTTCACAGTTGGCACAAATGCGGATGGCACATCACGTGTGATTCGATTGAGCCAAGTCGCCACTGTCAAAGAATCAACCGGTTCCAACCAAATCAACCGCAGAGATTTAACGCGTGAAGTCGCCATCAACGGCAACGTGTTCAACCGCTCTGCGGGTGAGGTTTCGACCGATATCAAGACCATTTTGGACGGCGTGAGCTTCCCGCCGGGTTATCGCTACCAGTTTGGCGGCTCGACCAAGAACATGAACGAATCGTTTGCCTACGCTATCTCTGCGCTGATACTCGCCATTGTGTTCATCTACATGGTTCTAGCCAGCCAGTTTAAGAGCTTCCTACAGCCGTTGGCTTTGATGACAGCCTTGCCTTTGACCTTGATTGGCGTCGTCTTGGCGCTGCTGATGTTCCGCTCCACGCTGTCCATGTTCTCGGTCATTGGTGTGGTGCTGCTGATGGGCTTGGTCACCAAAAATGCGATATTACTGGTCGATTTCGCTATTCGCAGCCGCGAAGAAGGCTTGGAACGAACTGAAGCCCTGCTCTTGGCCGCCAAAGTGCGTTTGCGACCGATTTT
>JAYSZH010000095.1:0-4121 GCA_043738155.1 Polaromonas sp.
ATTGAACAATAGACCACGTGAATGTTTGGGCTTTAAAACACCTGCTGAGGTATTATTCGAACTCAATCCGCGCTGTCGCGCTTCGATTTAGAAGTCACGATTTATTGCCTCGAATTTGATTTTTTAAGGTTTTATTTGGCTGCCATGGCATCTTGGCCGGCTTTGGCGACCACGCCGTCTTGCTCAGCCGAACCACCTGAAATTCCGATCGCGCCAATGATTTTGCCATCCAACATCAGCGGAATGCCGCCTTCAACCGCGTTAGCACCGCGCAAGGTCAAAACGCGCAGACCCGCGCCACCACCCGCCAATACGTCTTGAAACACCTTGGTGGGGCGGCGGTACAAAGCGGCTGAGCTGGCTTTGTCGTTTGACACCGCTATGCTGCCGTACTGGGTGTTGTCCATCAGCTCAAAACTGACCAACATACCAGCGGTGTTGACCACGGTGATAGCCATGGGAATATTGATTTTCTTCGCCTCAGCTGCTGCGCCGACGACGGCCTTGCGTGCTTGCTCAGCGGTCACGTTCGCGCCATATTGCGGCACTTGCGCCTGTGCCACGCTGGCGAAGCACCACAAAGCGGTGGCTGCGAGTAAGGATGATAGAAAGTTGATACGCATAAATGTCTCCAATTGACTGTAAAAGTTAGATGAAAGTTAAGATTGAGTTAGGCTAGAAGTTTTTAGGCTGCAAACCTAAGCAGCCACTTCATTTAGCAAGCATGCCTACAATAAAGTTCGCAGAGCATAGCAGCCATCAAGCAAGTGTGCAATACGCATGGGTAAATAACACTACTGAATAGTATGGAATTAGCCTGATGCGTTTTGTGAAAATTTTACAGGGTATTTTGCTATATATTTAATAGCAATTAAGACAATAAATACGCCGGCTAGAGGCGTATTCAAGGGGTAATTTGAAGACTTTACAGCGTAAATTGCAAGCTTTTAGACGTATCCAGCTCAAACTGATCCATCGCCGCCTCGGTCAATGCATCGCCTGACCAAGCGACCAAGCTGGCGGGTGGCAGGGTTACTGCCGCTGCACCAGTGGCGATCAAACGCGTCAACACATCGGGGGATTTGATGCTGGCGGCCAGCAAGGCGGGGCCTTTTTTGTCACCGATGAGTTCGTTTTGGACGGCTACGCAGGCTTGCATGAAGGGCCAAACGTCACGGCCGTCGGCTACCAATCTGCCCACGTAGGGCGCGACGAAGGCGGCTTTGAGGGATTTTGCCCACAGCAGCTGCACGGGGTTGGACAAGCCGGTCAGCAAAATCGCCTGCCCTTTGGCTTGCACCGCAGAAATGGTGGGCAGCCAATCAGGGTGGCAGGGCAGTTTGATGGTTAAGCGCACATTGGCGTTTTCCGCTGCTGGGCGCAGTTGGTCTAGCCATTGCAGGGCCAACGTCGCATCGTTGGTGGGGAGTTGCAGCATCAACTCTGCAAAACCGTGGTCGGCGGCGGCTTGGATGAGCTGTAGGTACGTGGCTAAACTCACGGGTAAGCCCGCTTGGAAGACCAAGCTGGGGTTGGTGGTGACGCCTTGGATGGCAGGGCAACCCGCAGGAAGTTTCCAGGTGTTGATTTGGGCGGAATCGAGGTAGATTTTCATTTGGCAATCAAACCAAATCTTGCTTTAAGAAAATGTCTTTCAGGGGGAAAAACTGGGTGTGTAGCGGCAAAAGAGAGCCGCCAATCGCCCGTGCATGGCTGCCCACCATGCCAGACATCACTTGCGGGTCTTGCAATCCTTCAAGGTTGTAATTTTTTAGTTGCTCTCGCGTCGCCTTGATCAAGGCGGAGATGAGGGACTGACCGAGTGATCCGTCAATCACGGCTGCGTCCAGGTCAAGCAGCGCCGTTGCACTGGTGATGGTCATCGCCAGCGCTTGACTGGCTTGCGCCAGCCACGGCGCTGTGTACTCGGCATATTGTGCATCCATGATGCTGTCTTGGTGCACCAAAAGCGGGTCAAAACCAGCTTTTTCTAGAGATTGCTCAAGCTGCCAGCCCGAAGCGAGCTGCAAAAGTTGCGGCGGTTGGCCGTGTTTACCATTCTCAACTGCCAAACCTGTGGGCAGGGAGCCAATCGCCCCAGCGTTGCCATGCTGCCCCGCCATGATGTGACCGGCAATGACGAGCCCACCACCCACAAACGTGCCTACGAAAACATACAAAAAGTTGTTCACACTGATGCCGTGGCCTTGCAGCATCTCAGCCATGCAGGCGCTGGTGGTGTCTTTGGCAAACTCGACAGGCAAGTTTGTCATAGCCTGCACAGCATTCAGCAAGTCAAAGTGCTCCCAGCTTTTTAAAGCTTGAGCGCTTTTATCGGAGGAATCTCCCAACAGGTTAGACCATTTGTGCATGGTCAAAGGCGCCGTCAGGCCAATGCCGACGGTGCGTTCCCAATCAACACCCATGGTTTGCTTGATTTGCGCCAAGGCCTGCTTGATGTTGGGCAGCACGACTTCGGGATCTGGATAGGGGTAGCTAAATTGCAGTTGGTGGCGCGTGTTGCCTAAAAAGTCAGTGACAACCACCTCCAAACTGCGCCGCCCGACCTGCAGCCCTAGGCTAAACGCGCCGTTGGGGTTGAGCGACAGCGGCACAGAAGGTTGGCCAATTTTGCCGCGCACGCGGTCTTGCTTGATGAGTAAATCATCGCCCTCCAAGCGGTTGACGATGATGGAAACGGTTTGTGTGGAAAGCTGGGTCAGGCGTGCAATGTCAGCCTTGGCAATCGCACCATGGTGGCGAATGGTTTGCAGCACAATGCGCTCGTTAAACTGGCGCATGCCATTGTGGTTAGAGCCGCGCATCATGCGCGCATCGCGGTAGATAGTTGGGGATGCCGTAACGATGTCAGCGATATCGGATAACTTTGAAGAATCAGTAACTGTCATAGTGCTCAAACCAGAATCACACCTTTGCAAAACATGGCATTTCCGTAGGCGGTGCCTTCGCCGCACTGAACAATCAAGCTGGCGGTTTTGACTTTGTCGTAAAAGGCAAATCGCTCAACAGGTTCAATGTGTTCAAGCTTAACACCTTCTTTGGCCAGCAGCTTTACCACGGCGTCCTGCGCGGCAGTTCTGTGGCTGTCTGGCATGTCACACACTTTCATGTAGGCGGCAGGCTGAATAACGGCTGAATCCAGCGGAAAAACCGACAAAACGGCTTGGCACGCGCGTTCCAATGAAATGCCAGGCAGGCGAACCAGTGGCTTACCCTGTGCCAAATAGTTGGCGGTAAAGTTGGCGTCTACCACAGCCACCCATTCGCCATGCCCCATGGCAGACAGATGCATTAACAGCTCCGGCGAGAGCAGGGGATCAATTCCTTTTAACATTTAGACGGTCTCGACTTCTTGGGTTGATTCTTTTGATAGTTCGTTAGATTTTTGGCTTGCTTGTTCGGGTGCCAATGTAGCAGGATCAATCGCGCCAGTGATCAAGCCGACAATTTCTTGCGGGTTGGTTTGGCTGGTCAAGCGGTTGCAGATGATACGACCCTGGCGGAACACGTAAATGCGGTCTGCCAAATCAAACACCTGGCGCAAATTATGGCTGATGATGATAAGCGGAATGCCACGCGCTTTGAGGCCCGTGATGATTTGTTCTACGCGCGCCGTCTCAGCCACACCCAACGCTGCGGTGGGTTCGTCCAAAATGATCAACTTCTTGGCAAAACCAGCCGCCCGCGCAATGGCGACGCACTGGCGCTGACCACCAGACATGCCGCGCAAGCTTTCTGACATGTCTTGAATCTTCACGCCGGTGGTGGAGAGCATATCGGTCGACTGTTCGCGCATGGCTTTGTGGTTCAAGATAGACAAAGGGCCTAAATTGATGCGGGTGATTTCGCGTCCCAAGAAAATATTGGCCGGCACGTCCAGATCTTCAGCCAACGCCAATGTTTGATAAACTGTTTCCATACCCTGGTCACGCGCATCGAGCGGAGATTTAAAGCTGACTTTCTTGCCATCCAACAGCAAATCGCCACTGTTGGGCTGCTCTGCACCAGTGATCAAACGCACAAACGTGCTTTTGCCTGCGCCGTTGTCACCAACGATGGCGACGTGCTCACCAGGCATGAGTCGGAAATTGGCCTCGGTC
>JAYSZH010000096.1:0-1697 GCA_043738155.1 Polaromonas sp.
AGAATTCGTGCGCCGCATGAAGGGCGATTTGCCTAAGAATTTCAACCAAATCGCGTTTGACACTGTCGTTGCCGCCCACACCAAGGCAGAAACCGTCGCGTCACGCAAGGCCTCGCAACTGGCGTTGGAATCCTTCACCGCTGCTCTGCCTGAGATGCTGGGTGGCAGCGCTGACCTGACCGGCTCGAACCTCACCAACACCAAAAGCACCCCCGCACTGCGTTTCGATGCGATGACCGGTGCCGTGGTGCTGGGCGTGCCATCGGAGCACCCGAAGCAGGGCGCCGAAGACGAAACCAAGCCGAACAGCAGCGCCGCCGGCGTCATGCCGCCGCACACCATTGGCCGCCACATCAACTACGGCGTGCGCGAGTTCGGTATGGCCGCCATCATGAACGGCGTGGCGCTGCACGGCGGCTACATTCCCTACGGCGGCACGTTTTTGACCTTCAGCGACTATTCCCGCAATGCCATTCGTATGGCCGCGCTGATGAAACTGCGCGTCATCCACGTCTTCACCCACGACAGCATCGGTTTGGGCGAAGACGGCCCCACGCACCAGTCCATCGAGCACGCCGCCAGCCTGCGTTTGATTCCAAACTTGGACGTCTGGCGTCCGGGCGACACGGCTGAAACAGCTGTGGCTTGGGCTGTGGCCTTGCAAAACAAAACCAAGCCGACCGCCTTGCTGTTGAGCCGCCAAAACATCAGCTACATCCCAAAAACCAACCTCGAAGAGATCAACAAAGGCGCTTACGTGCTGTCCGTACCGCGCGATGTGGGTTTGAACAAAGCTGCCCAAGCGGTCATTATTGCGACGGGCTCTGAAGTACAACTCGCCATTGCCGCACAAAAGCTACTTGCTGCTAAAAAGATAGCAGTTCAGGTCGTTTCCATGCCGAGCAACACCACATTTGACCGTCAGTCAACCGAATACAAAACCGCTGTTCTACCCGCCAAACTGCCACGCATCGCGGTGGAAATGGGCGTGACGGATGGCTGGTGGAAGTACGGCTGCGCAGCGGTGGTTGGTATCGACACCTACGGCGAATCCGCTCCGGCGCCCGCCCTGTTCAAGCATTTTGGCTTTACAGCGGAAAATGTCGCTGAAACGGTGCAAAAAGTGTTGGCTAAAAAGTAAGTAATTGATATTGCAAGCAGGTTTTTAATTAACTATCAGGAGTATTCGACATGACCATCAAAATCGGCATCAACGGCTTTGGCCGCATCGGACGCAACGTGTTTCGCTCAGCGATCCAAAGCTTCAGCGACATCGAAATCGTCGGCATCAACGACTTGCTCGAGCCAGAATACCTGGCCTACATGCTGCAATACGACTCTGTGCATGGCAAATTCAAGGGCGACGTTAGCGTAGAAGGCAACACCCTGATCGTCAACGGCAAAAAAATCCGTTTGACGCAAGAGCGCGACCCAGCGGCCTTGAAGTGGAACGAAGTCGGCGCCACCGTCGTCATTGAATCCACCGGCCTGTTCTTGGACAAAGCCGGTGCAGAAAAGCACATCGCTGCTGGCGCGAAAAAAGTCATCATCTCTGCACCTTCTAAAGACGACACCCCGATGTTCGTCTTCGGCGTGAACGATGCAAGCTACAAAGGCGAAGCGATCATCTCCAACGCCTCTTGCACCACCAACTGCCTGGCGCCCGTCGCCAAGGTGCTGCACGACAAATGGGGCAT
>JAYSZH010000097.1:0-11042 GCA_043738155.1 Polaromonas sp.
GATGCCGACGGCGCAGGCGGTCGCGCCGTCGCAGTCGTAGTCGGCGACGATGCACAGGCGCTTGTTTTGCGCGATGGCGTCGGCCAGCAGCACGGCGGCAGCCGAGACGCCTTTCAGGCTGCTGGGCGGCAGCAACAGCGCCAAACCATCATCCAGCTGCTCTTTGGTACTCACGCCACGGGCGGCGTAGAGCCGCGCCAACAACGGGTGCACGCCGGTTTGCTCAAGCGCCCAGGCGGCGCGGGGGGGGACGTCGCGGACGGTGATTTTCATGGGTTCTGATCAACTTGATTTTTGCTATATTTTTTATAGCTGCTTAGGTAATAAATACGCCGGCTGGAGGCCTAAAATACCCCTAAAATAGCCTTTTAATCGTTCAAAACCCGTTTTTTGCCGTAATTCATAAGTCAAAGCGCTGCGCCCGCCGCATAAGGTCAACGTGACTGATTCACCAACTTGGGCGCGTTTGAGCAAATCCGCACACACCGTCGCATCCAACTGCTCCCAAGCTTGAGCCCAAGCTGGCCAGTTTTCTTGCAAAGCAGGCTCTGCAAGGGATTTATTCATGTCGATGTTAGTGCTCACTTTTTCGCTACCACCTGATAATTCACCATCTAATTCACCATTCCCATGAAAATAGACAGAGTTGATAACGCTTGCATTTGCCCGATTTCTAGCATTATTAACTGTATGAGTATACAGCAACATCTGCATCTCGTTTTGCAAGCGGCGCAGCTTGGCCGCCTCTCCACCTGCAGGCTGCCAATCACTCAAATCCTTCCCAATCACGCGGTCAAACGAGGCCGTGCGAACACCGCGCAGCGTCTCGCCACGGCATAGCCACAGCTTGGGTTCAAGATAATGCAGCGTCAGGCCGTCTTCCGCAAAATACGGTGTCATGTCGGCGAATAATTGGCGCGACTCAGCTTCAGAAACTGGCAATTGCGCTGGGTCTTCCATGGTCATACTGCCCATGCCGACCACGCTATGGCACAGGGTAACGAAGCTCCAAGGTTGGGTTTGCGCATGTTCAAACTCCAAAGCCATCGCTTTTTGTGCCGCCCACGGGATGCCGCCCTCGACAACCGACAAGCCTTGCGCCCGCGCCAAAGCGCGTTCGTGCGGGGGAGAAAACGATTCTTCTGTGCCGATATCGCTGTCCACCAAGGTCAAGGTGGTTAGCAGCTGACGCAGATTTGGCAGATTTGGCAGATTTAAATCTTGTATGCGCTTGGCGGCAGCTTCTGAGTTCACAGCAGAACTTATAGAAGCAAAAGGAATCAACAGATGGGTGGCAGTTTCAGACATGCCCTATTGTCGCTCTTAGCTTTCCTAATCTTCTTCGCTTCTCCTTCGCTGTTACCATACCCTCCAACTATGCAAATCCCCTACGAACTCAAACTCGGCTGGCGCTACACCCGCGCGGGTCGTGCCACGCGGCGCAATGGCTTTATCTCCTTCATATCGGGGGTGTCGATGCTGGGCATCGGTTTGGGAGTCGCGGCGCTGATCATTGTGCTGTCGGTGATGAACGGCTTTCAAAAAGAGGTGCGCGACCGCATGCTGGGCGTGGTCTCGCATATCGAGATTTTCAGCGCAGGCGGCGCGGCGCTGCCCGATGCTGCGAAAACGCTGACTGAGGCTAAAGCGAACTCGCAAATCATTGGCGCTTCAAGTTTTATAGCTACTCAGGCACTGTTAGCACGGGGTGAGGACATGAAAGGCGCGATTATTCGCGGTATTGACCCAGCCACTGAGAGCCAAGTGACAGATTTAGCCGCCAGCAGCCAGAACCTGGACGCCGTCAAAGCGCTGGTTCCGGGCGAGTTTGGCGTGGTTTTGGGTTACGAACTGGCGCGGCAACTGGGCGTTGGCAAAGGCGACCGCGTGACGCTGATCGCTCCCAGCGGTCAGGTGACACCCGCCGGCGTGGTGCCGCGCATGAAGCAATTGACCGTGGTGGGTACCTTTGATTCGGGTCATTTTGAGTACGACGCCACGCTGGCGATGATGCACATGGACGACGCCGCCAAGATGTTCCGGCTGGAAGGGCCGACTGGCATCCGCTTGAAACTCAAAGACCTGCATCAAGCGCGTGATGTGGCGAAGCAGCTCGGCCAAACTTTGACCGGCGACCTTGTCGTGCGCGACTGGACGCGGCAAAACAAAACCTGGTTTGCCGCCGTGCAGGTCGAAAAACGCATGATGTTCATCATTTTGACGCTGATCGTCGCGGTGGCCGCCTTCAATTTGGTGTCCACGCTGGTGATGACGGTGACCGACAAACGCGCCGACATCGCCATTTTGCGGACGCTGGGCGCGAGCCCCAAAAGCATCATGGGCATTTTTGTGGTGCAGGGCGCGACGGTGGGGGTGATTGGCACGCTGTCGGGCCTGCTGCTGGGCCTGGGCATCGCCTTCAATATCGATGTGATCGTGCCCTTCATCGAGCGCCTGTTCAACGCCAGCTTTTTGCCCAAAGACATTTATCTGCTCAACGGCATGCCTAGCGACCCGCAAATGGCCGACATCATGCCCGTTGCCATCATTTCCCTGATTTTGGCCTTTGCCGCCACCTTGTACCCGAGCTGGCGTGCCAGTCGCATCAACCCGGCGGAGGCGCTTAGATATGAATAACACCATCAATCCCGTTCACCCTGAGCTTGTCGAAGGGTTCACGAAGGCTTCGACAGGCTCAGCCCGAACGGAAATCGTTTTATCAGCCACCAACCTCGGCAAACGCTTCGTTGAAGGCCCACTCGACGTCACCGTGTTACAAGGCGTAGATCTACAGGTCCATGCGGGCGAGATTTTGGCGATTGTGGGGGCTTCTGGCTCGGGTAAAAGCACGCTGTTGCACCTGCTGGGCGGGCTGGATGTGCCAACGACGGGCTCGGTCAAGCTGAAGGGGCACGAACTCGCCAGTTTGAATGAAGCTGAGATTGGCAACTTGCGCAACCAGCATTTGGGTTTTGTCTACCAGTTTCACCATTTGCTGGCGGAGTTCAGCGCACAAGACAATGTCGCTATGCCATTATGGATTCGGCGTCTAGCCGGCGAATTATCTACCCAAGCCGCTATTAAAATATTAGCGGAAGTGGGCTTGAAAGACCGCGTGCACCACCGCCCTGCCGAATTGTCCGGCGGCGAGCGCCAGCGCGTCGCCATCGCCCGCGCCCTGGTCACTCAGCCGGCTTGTGTCTTAGCTGACGAACCTACCGGCAATTTAGACCGCAACACCGCCAATGCCGTGTTTGATTTGATGATCAACCTCGCCAAAACCAATGGCACCGCCTTTGTGGTTGTCACCCACGACGAAGCGCTGGCGGCACGCTGCGACAGGCAGCTGCGGTTGGTGGGTGGGGTGCTGCAGGAATAATCTGCACCCTAGGGAATGTAATCTCTACAAAATCCGATTGAACCACAGCATAGACAGCCCCGCTGAGGCAATCGCCAATGCAGCGGCTACCAACGCCAACAGACCCGATATTTCGGTTTCCTTTTTCTCCACCGTCAGGCGTGAACTCAGGGTTTCGTAGACTTTTTTCAGGTCTGCGGCTGTGCCGGCGTAGAAGTAATCCGCCTGGGTTTTGTTGGCGATGGCTTTGAGGGTTTCTTCGTCGAGTTTCACGCGCATAGACCAGCCTTCAAAACCAATCGTTTCACCGCTGGTTGTACCGACACCAACGGTATAAACACGCACACCGCGCTCAGAGGCTAATTTTGCCGCTTCGAGTGAATCAACGCCCGTGGTACGCTGTCCATCGGTCAGCAAAATAATGGCTGCGGAGCTGTAGGAGCCAGGCGCAACAGGGGTGAACTCTTGTTTTTCTTTGGGCTTGTCGTCAATCGCCACGCCGCGCTGCCGGTTACCGTATTGCAGCTGCGCCAAGTCAATGCCCGCATCAGGAAACAGCGTGGCCAACGACATCACAATACCGTTGCCAATGGCAGTGCCACGTTGCAGTTGAAAACGATCAATAGCTGAGACCAAGTCTTCACGGTTCAGGGTTGGAATTTGCGCTACTTGGGCTGAGCCAGCAAAGGCCACGATACCCACTTTGATGTTGCGTGGCAGCTCAGCCAAAAACGCTTTGGCGGCATTTTGAGCCGCCACCATGCGGGTGGGCAAGACGTCTGTCGCGCGCATGCTGCCAGAAACGTCCATCGCCAGCATGATGGTTTCTTGCTGCATCGGAAGTGTGACAACGGCAAATGGGCGTGATGCGGCGAGCAGCATCATGGTGATGGCCAGCAAAAATAATATTGGCGGAATATGACGGCGAAAACTGGGACCTGTGTCCATCGCTTCACGAACAATGGACAAACTCGCAAAACGCAAAGAAGCCTTCTTTTTGCGACGCAGCAACCACCAATACACGGCCACCAACACCGGCACCGCAAGCAACAGCCAAAGCAATGACGGCCACATAAAAGTCATCGGAAACTTGGATGGAAAAGACTTGGGCCACCAGCTGCTCAGCATGTCTGTGAATTTCGTGATGTCATTCATGGTTAGCACTCCAATTCAATCCTGTTTAGCTCGCTCAGGCAACCAATTTCAAATGCGTGGACAGCTTGCCGCCAGCACCCACCCGGCTGCGGCGTTTGCGCATATCGGTAAATCGCAATATGGATGACACCAAATCATCCTCTGTAGACAATTCCAAGGTATCCACGCCCGCGCGAGCCAAGGTTTGTCGCAACTCGGTCTCGCGCTGTGTGGCGATTTGCGCAAAGCGTTGTCTGAACTTGGCATTCGATGTGTCTACCAGCATTTGCTCGCCGCTTTCAGCATCACACATGGTGACAAGTCCCAAATCGGGCAATTCGGCCTCCAAGGGGTCAAACAGCCGTACGGCGACAACCTCGTGTTTTTGCGCCAGCAAGCCCAAAGGTTTTTCCCAGCCAGGCTCGCTGATGAAGTCGGACACCACAAACACGGTAGAACGGCGGCGCACCATGCTGGCCGCAGACATCAGCAAATCAGCCAAGCGTGTGGTGCTGGCCGCGGTTGATGGAGGTCGCTGCTGCATGGCATGCATCAACTGCAAGACATGGCGCCTGCCACTGCCTGCGGGAATCACACGGTCAACACCCGCGCCATACAAAATAGCCCCGACTCGGTTGCCGTGGCGCGTGAGCAGCCGCGCCAGCACAGCGACAAAACCGCTGGAGACGCTGCGTTTGAGTTGGTTGCCCGAGCCAAAATCTACCGACGGACTCAGATCAAGCAAGAACCAGGCCGTCATCTCGCGGTCTTCGGTGAACACGCGCACATGCGGCACTTGCAAGCGAGCGGTGACGTTCCAATCCATATGGCGTACATCGTCGTGGTGTTGGTATTCGCGCAAGTCGGCTAAATCGATACCCGTCCCTCGCAACAGCGTGCGATAGTCGCCTTGCAGCAAGCCATCCAAACGGCGAATAACGGTCCATTCCAAACGGCGCAAAATATGTTCTGCACCTTCGTTTTCTAAAGTGGCGGCAGCGTCTGCTTGCGGCCGCGCCTTCTCCGCACTTGCTACTTTGGGTTTGAACAATCCAAACATGTGCGTTTTTCTATAACGCGGGCATCAAGCTGCCAATTTTTCATGCTCCAGCGGCTTCGCTGGCACGGGTACTTTGGCCATGATTTTGGCAATCACGGCATCTGCCGTCAGCCCCTCAGACAAAGCTTCATACGACAACACCAAGCGGTGGCGCAGCACATCGGGCACCAAGTCCGTCATGTCCTCTGGCAGCACGTAGCTGCGGCCACGCAGCATGGCAAGCGCACGTGCGCCTTCTGTCAAATTGATGGTGGCACGCGGGCTGGCACCGTAGGTAATAAAACGACCCAGTTCTTTCAAACCGTGCTTGTCTGGTGTTCGCGTGGCCGACACCAGACGCACGGCGTATTGAATCAAACTGGGGTCAACATACACTTGGCGGCAGCTGCGCTGCAAAGCGGCAAGTTGCTCAGTCGTAGCCACGGCAGAAACAGCAACGGCTGGCCCGGTGACCCGCTGCACGATGACAAATTCTTCTTCATCCGTGGGGTAGTCCACCAGCACTTTCATCATAAAACGATCCACTTGCGCTTCCGGCAAGGGGTAAGTTCCCTCGGTTTCAATCGGGTTTTGCGTCGCCATCACCAAAAACGGCTCAGGCACTTTGTGGGTGATGCCAGCGATGGTGACCTGCCGCTCCTGCATCACCTCCAGCAAAGCGCTTTGCACTTTGGCGGGGGCGCGGTTGATCTCGTCTGCCAACAGCAAATTGGTGAACACAGGGCCAAGCGAGGTGCTGAAATCACCCGTTTTTTGGTTGTAAATACGCGTCCCCACCAAATCAGCAGGTACCAAATCGGGGGTGAATTGGATGCGTTTGAAATCACCGCGAATCGTGTTGGCCAGAGTTTTGACGGTGAGTGTTTTGGCCAATCCTGGCACGCCTTCCACCAGCAAATGACCCTGCGCCAAAATGGCGACCATGACGCGCTCTAAAAACTTGTCTTGCCCGACCACGATGCGCTTCACTTCGTAGAGGATTTGCTCCATCAATTGCGCGGTCTCTGCGTTTTGGGAGGTGGCATCAAATGCATCAGACATAGCTAGCTTCCTTTTTAAAATGGTGGCATACCGGCTGCCATGGCGGCGTTTTCAATCGGCACAGCAAAGCCGATGCCGATAAACGTACCTTGCTTGGTCGGGTTCAAAATGGCGGTCACAATACCCACGACCTGACCATCCATGGTCACCAACGGACCCCCCGAGTTGCCCGGGTTGGCGGCAGCATCGAACTGGATCAAATTGGCTATTTCCTGCGTGCCCTCGGGTGACCGAAACGTACGCTTCAATCCAGACACAACACCTGCAGAAGCCGACGGCCCGATACCAAACGGAAAACCGACCGCAAGTACTTGGTCGCCCGGTCGCAAATCTGCCGTAGAGCGCATGGTCGCCGCTATCATGTCATCAGGAATTTTGTGTGCCTGCAGCACGGCTAGATCATTTTCCGGCTGCGTGCCTGTAACAGACGCTGTTGTTTCCATGCCATCTGCAAAAGTGATTTTGATGCTTTGCGAGCCTTGCACTACGTGCAAATTGGTCAGGATGATACCTTTGTCCACAATCACCACGCCCGTACCCGAGCCAAGTCGTTCGTCTTTGGTGCCATCTTTGCTTTTAACGTAACTCACCACATGAACGACTGCAGGCAGAATCGTCTCATAGGCTCGTGCTGCTGGCGAGGGCAGATCGGCCGTTTCCAGGGTTTTGAGCACCGCGCTGTCGATGATTTCTTGTGTCAATTTAGGCGCTCCGGGGCGCAAAGAGAGGCTCAAACTGACAATCAGCAAAACCGCCATGAGAGCGATAACAGACCACAACAACCGCGGGTCGCTGGGTGAGAGATGACGAATGCTGAATAAGCGAGAACGAAGGGATGGTTTTGGGGAATCTGGTATGTGATCTGCAGCCACACCCGAAACCCCAGCCATCTGCGGATTGGACTTGGAGCTGCTGTAAAGGCTAGATCTGCGCATCCGTTCACCTGTGAAAGTTGTCGTTAGCTTGTCCTGTCAAATTGCAAACCAACGGTATCACGGATTGCCTATTTGTGCATCTATATCCCTATAAATGCCCTTTTATCCCTTTAAACACCTTTGAGCAACTTAAAACGGCTTAAAACCGCTTATAAACCGGCAAGTACCGCCATTCCCCTACCTCCAAATCGCCCATAGGAATGCGCCCAATGCGGATGCGTTTGATAGCCAACAGGCGCAGGCCGACACGTTCTACCATCTGCGGGATTTGGCCGGGGCGTATGCCTTTGAAGGCAAAGCGCAGCCAGAGCTCTTTGTCGGTTTGCTGGGCAATGCTGACTTTGATGGGGGGCAGCGGGATGCCGTTGAAGCTCAGGCCGTGGCACAGGCGGTCAATGGCTTGGTACAGCATATCTTCACTTAATTTGTCATTTGGAGGGCTTTGCAGTGCTCGTTTTGCATCAACTTGCACCATGCACTCTTGCTCCACGCGGTCAGCATCGTCGTTCAGCTTTCTGGCAATGCGGAAATCTTGCGTGAAGACGATCAAACCGCTGGCCTCATTAGGCAAAGGCGTGGTGGGTGTCAAATTGGTGAAATGGCGTTGCAAAAAACGTGTCGATGCTGATGCGCCACCCGCCAAATTAGGGTCGATCGACTGTTTGGCGGGATCGAGCAGCAGCAAAGCGGGGTTAGCCCCTTCACCAGAGTCAAAACCCACAGGCTTGTGCATCAAAATCGTGATTTCCTCTAGCGCTTCTAAGCTGGCGTTTTTGTCCAATTCAATGGTTTGGTGCGCTAACACGCGAGCACCGACAGATTCAATGACTTGACCATCCACCCGCACCCAACCGCCTTCAATGTATTGCTCGGCTTGGCTGCGCGAGCAGTTGGCTTGCGCGGCGAGGCGCTTGGCCAAGCGATCGCCGACTTTTTGTTCAGCGATATTGGCTGGCTTTGCTCGGTCTACGCGATCAGGGCGGTTTTCGGTATTTGTTTTTACTTGAGAAGCTGGTGCACGGACGCTGCCACGCGGCAAACCTTGGCGGTCTGCCAGTGTGGTTCTGGGCGGACGAACGCGCGGTTTCCCGTCAGATTTAGCTTCTTTGCCTGCTTTTGCAGGGTCAAATTCTGGCTTAGGAGCGCGCTGCATTATGCTGGCGTCAGCTTTTCCAAGCCGCCCATGTAAGGACGCAAAACCTCAGGAATCGTCACCGAACCGTCTTCGTTTTGGTAGTTTTCCAGCACGGCCACCAAGGTGCGGCCTACGGCCAACCCCGAACCGTTGAGCGTATGCACAAACTCCATCTTGCCAAGTGCGTTTTTAAAGCGGGCTTGCAGGCGGCGGGCTTGGAAAGACTCGCAATTCGACACCGAGCTGATCTCGCGGTAGGTGTTTTGCGACGGTAGCCACACTTCCAAATCAAAAGTTTTCGCTGCGCCAAAACCCATATCGCCCGTACACAAGCTGACCACACGGTAAGTGAGCCCTAACTTCTGCAAAATCGCCTCGGCGTGTTTCACCATCTCGTCCAGCGCTTCGTAGCTGCGCTCGGGATGAACGATTTGAACCATTTCCACCTTGTCAAACTGGTGCTGGCGGATCATGCCACGGGTGTCTCGACCGTAGCTGCCGGCTTCTGAGCGGAAGCATGGCGTATGCGCGGTGACTTTGATGGGCAACTCAGATTCTTGAATGATCTGATCGCGCACCAAGTTGGTCAGCGGCACTTCGGAGGTGGGAATTAAATAGAAATTTTCCTCAAAAGATCCACCGTGAGAGCCAGCTCCACCCTGTCTTTGAACTTCTGCGAGTTGGGGTTGCGTATAAGTTTGCTTAATTCGCGGTAGTTTAAACAAATCTTCTTCAAATTTAGGCAGTTGACCTGTACCTAAGAGCGAATCCGCATTAACGATATAAGGTACATAGCACTCGGTGTAACCATGCTCTTCCGTTTGCACGTCGAGCATGAATTGCGCCAAAGCGCGATGCAGCTTAGCCAATGGACCACGCATAACCGTAAATCGAGTGCCAGTGATTTTGACTCCCGCATCAAAATCCAACCCCAGTCTCTCACCCACATCAACGTGGTCTTTTGCTACAAAATCAAGAGCTTCTGAGGCAGTATTTATGCCGGCTAGAGACCATTTTTTAACCTCCACATTGCCCGACTCATCAGAACCCGCCGGCACGGACTCATGTGGCAAGTTGGGCAGCGCTAACAGCAAGTTTTGCAACTCAACCTGTAGTACTTCAAGCCGCGCAGCGGAGCTTTCCAGCTCCACCTTGTACTCACCCACCTGCGCCATCACCGCGTCGGCTTCAGCCTGCCCCGCAGCGCCTTTGGCTTTGAGCTGTCCGATTTGCTTGGACAGCGCATTGCGCTTGGCTTGCAGCTCTTCGGTACGGATTTGTATGGTTTTACGCTCGGTTTCCAACGCGGTGAACGCGTCCACGTTCAAAAATGTTTGCGGGGACTTGCGTGCCTCTAAACGGGCGATCACGCCGGCGAGGTCTTTTCGGAGGTTGTTGATATCTAACATAGGGGTGATTTTAAAGGACTGGCTTGCTACACTCTAGTTTTTACCAAGATTGTTAATTAGCCCAAATGTCGTCATTCCCGCGAAGGCGGGAATCCAGGACGTTTGTGGATTCCCGCCTTCGCGGGAATGACGGTATCTCATACAACTTAAAACGCACCATGAACTTAGCCAGCCGCTACAACGCCATCCCCGGCATCAGCCTAGGAACCAAGCTTTTCTTGCACCTGCGCTGGTGGCTCACGCCCTATGAACGTATGGCGGCTTACGTGCCCAAGGCTGGCAAAGTGCTGGATGTGGGCTGCGGCCACGGTCTTTTGGCGATGGAAATGGCGCTTTCAGAGCCGAATCGCACGGTTTTAGCGACAGATCACGACGTGGCGCGGATTGCACTCGCAACTCAGGCAGCTCAATCCGGAAAAGGAATCCCCAATTTAAAGTTCGAAGTCAGCAGCGGCAGCCCCGTGGCGGACGGCACCTTCAACGCCATCATGATGATCGACTTCCTGCACTATTTCAGCCCCGAACAGCAAGACGCCATGATCGCCAAAGCCTTCGCCAATCTAGAAAAAGGCGGCTGGCTGCTGGCGCGTGAGGTGAATCAGCAAGGTGGTTTGATCTCAAAACTCAACCAGTTTTACGAAAAAATGGCGACCTTGACAGGTTTCACCCAGTCCAACACCATCCAAGCCAAAGAAAACCTGAGCTTCAAAAGTCAAAGCGGATGGGAAGCCAAGTTTGCCGAACACGGCTTCAAAGTCCGCTCAGAGCCGTGCAGCAGCCCAATTTTTGCGGATATTTTGTATGTATGTGAGAAGGGGTGAATTGCTCATGTTCGAAGCGTAGTATGGGTTAGATTTTTACTTGACGATCTACGTTGGCTCCACAGTCTTGGCACATACCCACCTCGTCTAACTCCATAATTGGAAACATTTTCTCGAAATTAACTTTTGGTATGGATTGTGGTGAATTT
>JAYSZH010000098.1:0-10963 GCA_043738155.1 Polaromonas sp.
GTTTTGGTCACTGGATACCAACGCCCCAGAGATCCTTCAACGTAAGGGCCTAGGTTTTCCTCAGCCATCATGAACGCAGCAAACTCTTTGGCGCGTTTGATGTTTTTTGCATCTTTAAAAATCACGCCAACTTTAACCGCTGAACGGTACTGCATTTTACTGCCGTCTGGCTTGTTCGGGAAACCAGCAGTGCGGATGTTCTCGTTGTAGTTTTTGCCAGCAGTCGCGCGTTGCTCTGGCGTCAGTGACGCATTGGTCGAGTCATCCAGCCACTTCGCCGCTATTGAAATAGTAGCGTTGTGCGTTGCAAGTGTCGTCTTGTTATGAAACGCAACGTTGTTGTCCGGGTCTTTCCAATTTGATGACGACGGTGGTGTGCAACCACGCGTGTAAATACCCGTGTAGTCAGTCAACGCTGCGATCAAACCTGCACGCACTACTGGATCATCCACCAATAATTTTCCGCTGTCGCTCACCAACTTGACGTTATGCGCATCCATGAATGTCAGGAATGAGTAAAACGAGTCGCTGGAATCAACCCCCATTGGATTGCCGATACCAAACGTCCTATTTCCTGATTTTTGACGATGTGCTGTTTGTGCTTTATCGCACCAAAATGTCCAATAATCTTTCCAATTGGTCGGAATATCACTTTCTTTCAAACCAGCCTCAGTGAGCATATCTGCCCAGTATTGAATATGCATGGTCTGCTGCTTCATCGGGAAAGCATAGTAAGCACGTTTTTTGTCAACATCGTTGTACAAAAAGGCTGTCTCCACCGTGTTTGGCGCAAATTTGCTGCGCATGGGGTCGATGATGCTGCTGACATCCTCTAACTTACCGTCGAACGCCCACTTGCCAGCGACTTGGAAGTCGTACACATCCGCATAAGCAACGTCTGGTGGATTTTTGGCATCCATAGCCGCAACGGATTTTGGAATGGCTTCCTGTGGCGCATATTGCGACAGTTCGACTTTTACTTTGGTCTTGGCTTCGAATTTTTTGATGGCCGCAAAAAGTGCGTCATCTTCAGCCTTGTAATAGCCTTTGGCCCACCAAACGGTGAGCTTTTCTTGCGCTGCTGCATGGCCGCCGACGAGCATCGCCGTGGTCATGCAAGCTGCTGTTGCGAGTAGTTTAAATTTCATAGAACAGTCTCCTTGGTGGTTTCTAACTTACTAACTAACGAAAAATGAAAGGAACGAAAAAATTAAATCTTAAATTCATTGCAATATCAAGCCGCTTTCAATTCTGATGCGGGTCGGTTCACCCGTGGCAGGCGTCGGCGTGACGTCAGAATTTCTTCAATATCGGTACGCGCGCTGTCTATTAACCGACAAATTGCTTGTTCAGCTTGCACTGGGTTATGCGCCGCAACCGCGTCGAGCACTGCGCGATGCATAGGCAGTGAATTCAAGGGGCCATCTTTTTTTGCGGTGGATAACTCAAAGCTGGTTCTCAACAGCGCGCTGAGCGCTTTACTCATTTGCACCAACATTCGGTTATGCGACGCAGCGAGCAAACCTTGGTGAAAGCGCAAATCAAAAGTAATGTAATCACCGCCTTCAAAGACAGCTTTCTTCATGCCAGCGTAGGCTTCTTCAATCTTGGCGATGTCACCAGCAGTAGCGCGCATGGCAGCAAAACGAACGGCGGCAGGCTCGACCACACGCCGTAAATCTTGTAAATCTCGAATGAATTCCGCCGTTAAACCCGCTTTTGATTGCCAAGCAATCACATCAGCATCAAACCAATTCCATTGATCAGCAGACAACACACGCGTACCTACTTTAGGCCCCGTATGTATCAATCCTTTCGCGACCAACGACTTGATGGCTTCACGTATCACCGTGCGGCTTACACCCAACTCCTCACACAACACAGGTTCTGGAGGGATCGCACCGCCTTCTGCATAACGCCCAGCAACAATAGCTTCTCCTAAGAAGTCAACCGTGTTGCCGTGAACGTTTTTGATCATGCTAGCTTTTTTATATAACCGTTTATGGAACTGGCGTGAGCAAAGGCTTGCCTGCAAAATGCGCCTGTAGATTGCCAAACGCCAGATCAGCCATCGCCCTGCGTGTTTGCCAAGTTGCGCTAGCGACATGCGGCGCGAGCACGACATTATTCATAGCGCACAGAGCTGCGGGAACATGGGGCTCGTTTTCGAAAACATCCAGTGCAGCGCCAGCAATCACGTTATTTTGCAGTGCAGTAATCAATGCAGCTTCATCAACAACTGACCCGCGTGCAACATTGATCAAATAGCCTTTAGGACCCAATGCCTTCAACACCTCAGCATTGATCAGGCCTTTTGTGCCAGCGCCACCAGGTGTGATGACCATCAAAAAATCCACCTCGGCGGCAAGTGCTGCTGGTGTGGGGTAATAGGTATAAGGGCTGTCTGCAACTTTGTTTCTTGACGTGTACGCAATACTCATGTCAAAACCAGCAGCTCTACGGGCAATGGCACTACCGATACGTCCCAAACCCACAATACCCAAGCGCGCACCAGTCACTTTACGCGCCAGAGGCATAGACCCACTTGGCCATTTACCCTCGCGCACATATTTGTCCGCTTGTGGAATTGTGCGCGCTATGGCAAGCATGAGGGATATACCCATATCGGCAACATCATCCGTCAACACATCGGGTGTATTGGTGATTGGAATGCCGCGTTCACGTGCCGCAGCCACATCGTAGCGGTCATAACCAACACCAAAAACGGAAATCATCTCCAACGCAGGCAGCTGCACCATCAAAGCACGCGTCACCTGCGACTCTCCGCCACCGGCAATAGCTTTGATTCTTGGTGCAATTTGCGCAAAAGCTGCAACATCCAACTCATGCGTACGATCATGCACCACATAAGTCTGCTGCAACTCTTCAAGATAAGGTGGCCACAACTTAGCAACTGTTAATATTTCTGGCTTAGACAAATCAACTCCGCATCTTTAGAACTGTTATTTTTAACCCTACAACTTGAATTTAATCAAGGTTTGCGTTAATGTCGCTATCGTATTACCATAAGACCATTAAGATCTCAGGGTATACCCGAAATTTTCATCCTCAATCGCAATAATTTACATTTCAAATGAGCCAAACACCTAAAAAACCAGCCCATGAACTCCGCAGCCAACAATGGTTTGGTCGTCAAGACCGCGATGGTTTTGCTTACCGCAGCTGGGTCAAAGGCAAAGGCGTGCCGCATGACCAGTTTGATGGTCGCCCGGTGATTGGCATTTGCAATACCTTCAGTGAACTCACACCCTGCAATTCACACTTTCGCACACTGGCCGAGCAAGTCAAAATTGGCGTGTATGAAGCAGGCGGATTTCCACTTGAATTCCCTGTGATGTCATTGGGCGAAACGCTTCTACGCCCCACTGCCATGTTGTACCGTAACTTGGCAAGTATGGACGTGGAAGAAAGTATTCGGGGTAACCCGATTGACGGTGTCGTATTACTCATGGGCTGCGACAAAACCACGCCATCACTGGTTATGGGCGCAGCCAGCGTTGACTTACCAACCATTGGCGTGAGTGGTGGCCCCATGTTGAGCGGTAAATGGCGGGGTCAAGAACTCGGCTCTGGCACAGGTGTGTGGAGCATGAGTGAGCAAGTCCGTGCAGGCACTTTGAAGCTGCAAGATTTCTTTGAAGCCGAAAGCTGCATGCACCGCAGCCACGGCTCATGCATGACGATGGGAACTGCGTCTACGATGGCGAGCATGGTCGAAGCCTTAGGCATTGGCCTGCCCGGCAACGCTGCTTACCCAGCTGTGGACGGTCGCCGCAACGTATTGGCGCGTATGGCTGGACGACGCGCGGTTGAGATGGTGCATGAAGATATGAAGCTATCTAAAGTGATGACGCGCAAAGCCTTCGAAAACGCCATCGTCACACTGGCGGCGATTGGTGGGTCGACGAATGCAGTCATCCATTTGGTAGCGATGGCACGACGCATTGGCGTCGAACTGGCGATTGAAGATTTTGACCGCCTCGCCAGCGATTTGTCCTGTTTGGTCAACCTGCAGCCCTCAGGCAAATATCTGATGGAAGATTTTTGTTACGCGGGCGGTTTGCCTGCAGTGATGAAAGAAATTTCGCACTTGTTACACCAAGACATCGTGACCGTCACGGGGCAGACAGTTGCGCAAAACATCGCTAGTGCTGAAAACTACAACACCGACGTGATTACGCCTTTGGCAACCCCTTTCAAAGAAAAAGCAGGCATCGCCATTTTGAAAGGTAATCTGTCACCTCGCGGCGCGGTCATCAAGCCTAGTGCGGCAACGCCAGCCTTACTTATTCACACGGGTCGCGCGGTGGTATTTGAAGATATTGAAGATTTCCACAAACGCATTGACGACGAAGATCTGGACATCGACGAAACCTGCGTCATGGTGCTGAAAAACTGTGGCCCTAAGGGCTATCCTGGTATGGCTGAGGTGGGTAACATGCCGCTACCACCCAAAATTTTGCGTAAAGGTATCACCGACATGGTGCGCATCAGCGACGCCCGTATGAGTGGTACGGCTTACGGCACAGTGGTTTTGCACACCGCGCCTGAAGCAGCGGCCGGCGGCCCGCTGGCAGTGGTTCAAAACGGCGACATGATTGAATTAAATGTGCCAGAACGAAAACTGCATTTGCATATCAGCGACGAAGAATTGGCGCGTCGCTTAGCTCTTTGGACGCCTCCTAAACCACCAATGGATTCTGGCTATTGGAAGCTCTACATCGACCACGTGTTACAAGCCGATGAAGGCGTTGATTTAGACTTTTTAGTCGGCAAACGCGGCTCACAAGTGCCGCGTGACAACCATTGATATTATCCAAACAATACTACTAAATTAATAGCATATTAGGCAATAAATACGCCGGCTAGAGGCCTATTTAGGCACAAAAAAGCCCTGCAAGCAACTTGCCGGGCTTTTTGCTATCCAACGCTAAGGATTGTTTTAAGCCGTTGTAGCAGCCTTGTCGGCAGCTTCAGTCACCTCGGTGAAATCTGGCATTTTGTCAAAATTCATGTATTGGTAAATTTTGTCGCTGGCTGCGGTCAACACACCCATGTCGGCCATGTATTCAGCTTTGGTGGGAATGCGACCCAGCTTAGAGCAGATGGCGGCCAACTCAGCGGAACCCAGGTAGACATTGCTGTTTTTACCCAAACGGTTCGGGAAGTTACGTGTAGATGTAGAGAACACAGTTGCGCCCTCTTTCACCTGTGCTTGGTTACCCATGCACAAGCTGCAGCCTGGCATTTCCATGCGTGCGCCAGCACTGCCCAAGACGCCGTAGTGGCCCTCTTCGCTCAACTGATGCGCATCCATCTTGGTGGGCGGTGCCACCCAGAGTTTGACGGGGATGTCACGTTTGTTTTCCAACAATTTTGACGCTGCCCGGAAGTGGCCGATATTGGTCATACAGCTACCGATAAACACTTCTTCAATCACTTTTCCAGCGACTTCGCCCAATGTTTTCACATCATCCGGGTCATTCGGGCAGGCGACGATTGGCTCATGGATGTCGGCTAGGTCAATCTCGATGACGGCAGCATATTCAGCGTCAGCATCGCCTTTGAGCAAGTCAGGCTTGGCCAACCAAGCTTCCATCGCAGCGATACGGCGGTTGATGGTACGGACATCGCTGTAACCGGTGGCAATCATCCACTTCAACATGGTGATGTTGCTGGTGATGTACTCGATGATCGGCTCTTTGTTCAAATGCACCGTGCAACCACCGGCTGAACGCTCGGCAGACGCATCAGACAACTCAAACGCTTGCTCAACCTTCAGGTCTGGCAAACCTTCGATTTCTAAAATGCGGCCAGAGAAAATGTTGATCTTGCCTTGCTTGGCCACAGTCAACAAACCAGCTTTGATGGCGTACAGCGGAATGGCATTGACCAAGTCGCGCAGGGTCACGCCGGGTTGCATTTTGCCTTTGAAGCGAACCAACACGCTCTCGGGCATATCGAGTGGCATCACACCAGTGGCTGCGCCAAACGCGACCAAACCAGAACCTGCTGGGAAGCTGATACCGATAGGGAAACGAGTATGACTATCACCACCTGTGCCGACCGTATCAGGCAACAACATACGGTTCAACCAGCTGTGGATGATGCCGTCGCCTGGACGCAATGGAATGCCGCCACGGTCGGTCATGAACTCTGGCAGTTCGTGGTGCATTTTCACGTCCACTGGTTTTGGATAGGCGGCGGTGTGGCAGAAAGACTGCATCACCAAATCAGCGCTGAAGCCCAAGCAAGCCAAGTCTTTCAACTCGTCGCGGGTCATCGGGCCGGTGGTGTCTTGTGAACCAACACTGGTCATTTTAGGCTCGCAGTAGGTGCCTGGGCGCACGCCCTGCTGGTTGCCATTGACCACTGGCAAACCGCAAGCACGACCGACCATTTTTTGCGCCAATGTGAAACCTTTTTTGGTGTCTGCAGGGTTTTGCGGCAGGCGGAACAAGGTCGATACGGGCAAGCCCAGTGCTTCACGTGCCTTCGCGGTCAAACCACGGCCGATGATGAGTGGAATACGGCCACCGGCGCGCACTTCGTCAAACAGCACATCGCTTTTCAGCTTGAACTCGGCAATCACTTTGCCATCCTTCAGCGCTTGGCCGTCGTACGGGCGCAGTTCAACCACGTCGCCCATGTTCATGTTGCTCACGTCCAACTCGATGGGCAAAGCGCCCGAGTCTTCCATGGTGTTGTAAAAAATCGGGGCAATTTTGTTGCCCAGACACACGCCGCCAAAACGCTTGTTTGGTACAAACGGAATATCTTCACCGGTAAACCACAGCACCGAGTTGGTGGCTGATTTACGGCTGGAACCGGTACCCACCACGTCACCCACATAGGCGACCAAATTGCCTTTGGCTTTGAGGTCATTGATGAACTTAACAGGACCACGCTTGCCGTCTTCTTCAGGCACAACGCCTGGACGGGCGTTTTTGTGCATCGCTAAAGCGTGCATTGGAATATCAGGACGGCTAAACGCGTCTGGCGCAGGTGACAAATCGTCGGTGTTGATTTCACCAGCCACTTTAAAAATGGTCAGCGTGATGGATTTAGCCACTTCTGGGCGACTGGTAAACCACTCGGCGTCGGCCCAGCTTTGCAATACGGACTTGGCAAAAGCGTTGCCTTTGTCGGCTTTTTCTTTGACGTCATGGAATTGGTCAAACATCAACAAAGTTTTCTTCAAACCTGCTGCGGCTTCTGCAGCAACAGCAGCGTCGTCCAACAAAGCCACCATGGGGCCAATGTTGTAACCGCCCAGCATCGTGCCGAGCAATGTTGTCGCTTGCGCGCGGCTGATCAGAGCACAGCTTTCTGTACCATGGGCAACAGCTGCTAGATAGCTGGCTTTGACCTTAGCAGCAGCATCAACACCAGCAGGTACGCGGTGCGTGATCAACTCAACCAGCGTGGCCTCTTCACCAGCAGGTGGCGCTTTGAGCAACTCAATCAATTCGCCCGTTTGCTTGGCTGACAGCGGCAATGGCGGAATACCTAGCGCAGCGCGCTCGGCAACGTGGGTTCGGTAGGCTTGTAACATCTCAATCTCCTGGTTTCAAAATGGTGAATTTATTCGTTAAAAAAATGAGCTACAGACGTATCCATAGCTCGTCCAGTTTGGTGCGCACGCTCTAACACTTGCCAGTAATAGCGGTAGCTGGCGCGGTCATGCAGCGTTCCCTTGTGGCTAATGGGTGCCCAATCGGCATCTACACCAGCTGTAATGATTTGTGTCGCCAAATCAATGTCGTTTGCATCCGGCGCGAAAGCCGCCAAAATGGGACGGATTTGACTTGGATGAATACTCCACATACGTGTGTAACCCAACGTATTTGCCGCCTGAATCGCTGCATTTTTAATAGCTGCCGCATCAGAAAACTCCGTCACCACACAGTGCGACGGCACTTTGCCATGCGCATGACAGGCGCTGGCAATCGCCAACTTGGCGCGAACAACAAGTGGATGCGTAAACTGACCCGCCAAACCCATGCTACTTGCTGGAATAGCGCCACCATGGCTGGAGACAAAATCCATCAGCCCAAAGCTGAGTGACTGCACGCGCGGATGCGCTGCAATCTCAAAAGCGCGGTGCACCGCCGTGGGCGACTCAATCAGCACATGCAGAGGAATTTGGCGTTTTTGACCAGTTTTAGTCCTCGTTTGAGTACTAACTACTTTGGATTTCTTTTGCGCAGCATCGATCAATTTGACAGCACGGTCAATATCTGCGACTGATTCAACCTTTGGAATCATCACATGGCACAAAGCATGCGATGCTTGGCCGACAATGATGTCGATATCTGACTCAAAAGCGGCATGGTCTGGCGCATGAACACGAACGGCCACACGGGATGCTTTTGAAGTATTCAGATGCGTATTTAAGCGTCTATCTTCTACATTTTTTGCTATATTTTTAATAGCCTTATAAGCAATATTTACGCTGGCTATAGACGAATTTGATGCTATTTTTGCCACTAATTCGGCATGTTCCACCTCGCCACCCACCGGCGCGCCATCTTCGCAATCTAGCGTCACGTCAAACACGCAGGTGCCAAACTCTTCAGTCAACTCTTTTTGCAGTTGCAAACTTTTCAACATGCGGGCTTCAACGCCGCAATAATGGTCACAAACTGGCAAACTGGCCCCCGCAGCCTGCGCACCCAACAGCACATCACGGGGATGCACTTGGGTGGATGCGGGGACAAGCTGCATGGTTAGTTTTACCGGTTAATAAACAAACGAAATAGCGGGGATGGTGTCTTTTGAATTTTGATTGTATTTAGTGACAGTCAAATTACAGCAAATGCGCCACGCCTTTTTGCTCTTCTTGCAGCTCAGCGAGGGTTTTGTTGATGCATTCTTGGCTGAACGTGTCAACTGTCAAACCTTCAACCGCTTTGTATTCGCCACCTTCGCAGGTCACTGCAAAGCCAAACATGGTGTCTTTCGGGATGCCGTATTGGCCGTCCGAAGGAATGCCCATGGTGACCCACTTGCCGTTGGTGCCCAAAGCCCAATCACGCATGTGGTCGATAGCGGCATTGGCTGCAGAAGCGGCTGAAGACACGCCACGTGCGGCGATGATGGCTGCACCGCGCTTGCCCACGGTTGGCAAGAAGGTGTTGGCGTTCCACTCTTGGTCGTTGATCATGTCTTTCACAGACGCGCCGTTGATGGTCGCGAAGCGGTAGTCAGCGTACATCGTTGGTGAATGGTTGCCCCACACGGCCAATTTTTCGATGTCTGCCACGGCTTTACCAGTTTTGGCAGCGATTTGCGACAAAGCACGGTTGTGGTCCAAACGCAGCATGGCGGTGAAGTTTTTGCGTGGCAAATCTGGCGCGCTTTTCATGGCGATGTAGGCATTGGTATTGGCGGGGTTGCCAACCACCAAAACACGCACATCGCGGCTGGCCACAGCGTTCAAAGCCTTGCCCTGTGCGGTGAAAATTTCGGCGTTAACAGCGAGCAACTCAGCACGCTCCATGCCTGGACCACGTGGGCGTGAACCGATAAGTAGCGCGTAATCCACGTCTTTGAATGCCGTCATTGGGTCGCTGTGGGCTTCCATGCCGACGAGCAATGGGAATGCGCAATCTTGCAATTCCATCATCACGCCTTGCAGGGCTTGCTGGGCTTTTTCAACAGGCACTTCTAACAAGCTCAACACCACGGGCTGGTCTTTTCCGAGCATTTCACCCGATGCGATGCGAAACAAAATCGCGTAACCAATTTGACCTGCTGCACCGGTAACTGCTACGCGGACGGGTTTTTTGCTCATAGAAAACTCCAAAGTTGAAAGTAAAAGTTAAAAAGAAGAGGAAAGCAGAAATAAAGGGGGAAAACAGAGAAACGTAACAGCCCTCAAGTTTACTCTCGAAAACCCTAATAAGTCAATTTGTCTTATGTCTTATATAAGATATGATTGAGCATATGCTACAAAAGGCTCAGATCAAAGTACAAAGTAAAGTACACAGCGACAATTCCGAATCGTCGTCGGCGGAATCACCGCAGTCTTCGGCGCTAGCCATGTCTGCTGAAGTGCCAGGATTGCCCGACTTTGCTGCACCCGCTTTCAGCCCGCTGTACCAGCAAATCAAAGGTTTAATTCTCAAAAGTCTGCAGGGCGGCGAGTGGAAGCCCGGTGAAGCCATCCCGAGCGAAATGGACTTGGCGGTGCGCTACCGCGTGAGTCAAGGCACAGTGCGCAAAGCGATTGACGAGTTGGCCGCAGACAATTTGCTGGTACGCCGCCAAGGAAAAGGCACATTTGTAGACACGCATGCGGAAAAACACGCGCAATACCGATTTTTGAAATTAGTGCCAGATTTTGGTGACCAAAACAGCGAAGGCCCAGCAGACCGTCAAATCACAGAATGCAAACGGATTCGCGCCACGGCAGAAATCACCAAATTACTCAACCTACGCACGGGCGACCCAGTTTGGCAGGTGCAGCGCGTGCTTGCATTTAGCGGCGTACCGACGATTTTGGAAGACATTTGGCTGCCCGCAGCACCTTTCAAAGGTTTAACTGCTGAGCGCTTGGCAGATTACCACGGCTCTATGTATGCCTTGTTTGAAACCGAGTTTGGTGTTCGCATGGTGAGAGCTGTAGAGAAAATACGCGCTTTGCCGGCGAATTTATTGCATAGTTTGCTATTAAAAATAGAGCAAAATATGCCGCTTTTGAGTGTTGAACGCGTTGCCTACACCTACAACGATGCACCTATGGAGCTGCGTCGTGGCTATTACCTGACGGACACACACCATTACCGCAATGAACTAAATTAGCATCAAGTTGGCGCAAAACTGGTTTTTAATCATTTTTAAAGATATTTCAAGGATTTTTTCAACGACTTTGGTCAACAATTCTTGTAATTTCCTATTAAGTTTGCTGCGGTGCAATAGAATTTACACTTTTACGGAT
>JAYSZH010000099.1:0-1681 GCA_043738155.1 Polaromonas sp.
CAGCGGCACCACAGGCCGCAGCAAAGGCGCGATGCTGTCGCACAACAACCTGCTGTCCAACGCGCAGGTTTTGAAGGATTACTGGGGTTGGCAGCCGAACGACGTGCTCATCCACGCCTTGCCCATCTTCCACGTCCACGGCCTGTTTGTGGCGCTGCATGGCGCGTTGCTGAACGGCAGCAAGATGATCTGGTTGTCCAAATTCGACCCCAAAATCGTGGTGCAAAAGCTCCCCGAAGCCACGGTTTTCATGGGCGTACCCACGTTATATGTGCGCCTGCTGGTCGAAGCAGGGCTAACCAAAGAGGCCGTGCGCAATATGCGCCTCTTCGTCGCCGGCTCCGCGCCGTTGCTGCTGGAAACCTTCAATCTGTGGCAAGAACGCACTGGACACACGATTTTGGAGCGCTATGGCATGAGCGAGACCGCGATGCTGACATCCAACCCGTACTCACCCAAGGACGGCGAACGCCGTGGCGGCACGGTCGGTTTCCCACTCCCAGGCGTGAAATTACGGGTTCAAGATGACGAAGGCGCAACCTTGCCAGTGAATGACATCGGCGGCATCCAAGTCAAAGGCCCCAACATCTTCAAAGGCTACTGGCGTATGCCCGAAAAAACCGCTGAAGAGTTCACCTCAGACGGTTATTTCAAAACCGGCGACGTCGGCAAAATCGACGACCGTGGCTACGTCACCATCGTCGGCCGCAGCAAAGACCTCATCATCAGCGGCGGCTACAACGTCTACCCAGCAGAGATTGAAGGCTACATCAACGACATGCCCGGCGTGGCAGAAAGCGCCCTCATCGGCGTGCCACATCCCGATTTTGGCGAAGTCGGCGTGGCGGCACTGATCTTGAAACCAGGCGCAACCTTGACGTCTGAGGCGGTTTTGGCGGATTTGAAGGCAAAGTTAGCCAATTTCAAAATTCCTAAACGCTGCTTTGTGCTGCAAGAATTGCCTAGAAATACGATGGGGAAAGTGCAGAAGAACCTGTTGCGGGAGCAATACAAGGGCTTGTTTGCCTAATATTTAAGCATATTTTGCTATAAATAATATAGCTGTTCAGGCAATAAATACGCCGGCTAGATGCTTAAATGAGGGGCAATTTGGCAGGTACTTTGCGTTCAATCACAGCTTGAACAGAAAAAGACTCCAAACCACCGCCACCAGTTGGATCAAGCTGATCAAGATCGCCCTGAAGTGGATTTTGCGAAACTCGGGAATGGCTTCAAGGTTCGTGGTTTGAATCTGGCTTTGATTATGTTGTTGGATCTGTTTTTGAAGCAAATCCATTTTGGCAACGATGGTGCGCCGCAGCACCACGGATAGCACGGCGATGACAGCAGCGCCCACGGCAAACCACGGACGCCCTGACAGAGCATAAGTCAGCGTAGCCGCCCCAGCCACAAACGCCGCCACGCGGTAATACAAGTTGAAAAAACTCCGAATGAACCGCCCATCCACCGGCGTGTCATGCTTCAAAATCAGCAAAGGTACAGAGCCCAACAGAAAATACACGGATACGCACAGCATGGCGACGGTGAAGAGGACTGTGCAGAGTTGAAGGAAGGAGGCGGGCATGCTGGATTATGCGTCCGAAGCCAATCTCTAAGCGCATCGTTCATCCGCGTCTGCCAGCCTGCACCCGTTGCGCGAAAGGCGGCTAAAACGTCTGGG
>JAYSZH010000100.1:0-10919 GCA_043738155.1 Polaromonas sp.
CCGCGAAGTTTGCTTTTTGGACTTGTCCAACAACTTCAAGTTTGTGACTCGTTCATGCGTTAACACCAAAGAAATGGTGAAAATGGAAGATGGTCGCGAGCTGCCGTTGTACAAATTGGATACTTCAAGCGAGTCACATCCTTTCTACACCGGTACACAAAAATCTGTCGACAACATGGGTGGCCGCGTTGAGCGCTTCCGTAACCGTTTCGGCAAAACGCCAGCCAAGACTGAAGCTACTGCTGCTAAAATACAGACAGATTACTTTGTGCATCGTTTAAACTAAAGCAGCACGATATCGTGCTGCTTTTTTTTGCCTAAAAACTTCCAAATAGCCATACTGCCAAAACTATGACGTCGATTCCAAGCCCTGCCATCGTTGCGCAAAGCGTGACGAAACGCTTGTCACGCCGCATACTTTGGTTATTTTGCTTGGCTTACATCTTGCCTGGATTTATAGGGCGAGAGCCTTGGAAAAATGCTGATGTTTCAGCGTTTGGCTACATGTTGGAGATTTTTAAGGGGCAAAGTAGTTGGTTTGCCCCCCAATTTTTAGGGCAAGCGGCAGAAGGGTCTGCTTTGTTGCCGTATTGGCTCGGCGTCTGGGCCATGCAATTGATGCCCAGCTGGTTGGAGCCTGCTTTTGCTGTGCGTTTGCCATTCATGTTACTGCTGGTGTTGACTTTTTTAGCCACTTGGCACGGCGTCTATTACTTAGCGAGAAGCCCGCGCGCCCTGCCCGTGGTGTTTGCCTTCGGTGGCGAAGCCAAGCCCAAAGATTACGCCAGAACCATTGCCGATGGCGGCTTGCTAGCGTTCATCGCTTGTTTAGGTCTAGCCCAGTTTTCACATGAAACCACACCTGCATTGCCGCAGGTTTGCTTTACAGCCGTCGTTTTTTACGCGGTTTCCGCCATGCCTTACCACCGCGCTGCCGCTGCGGCCGCATTTTTAGCAGGGCTGTTGGGCTTAACTTTGAGCGGTGCGCCCAGTGTTGCGCTGGCCTTAGGTCTTGGCAGCACTCTGATATTTGCAACCGATGTGCAGTTTGAGGACAATAAACGAGACGCCGTAGAGCGCATAGACCGCGTGCGCTACGGCTTGTGGATGTTGTTTTGTTTGACGTGTGTGGCTGTGTTGGCGACAGTTTTAGATTTATGGCGCTTCACCGCAGCGCTTCCTACAGCTACTTGGTCTGAAGCGCAAACCGTGAGCCGGCTGCTCTTGTGGTTTGCTTGGCCAGCATGGCCGCTTGCTATTTGGACCTTGTGGCGCTGGCGCCGCCAGTACAGCAGCTTGCACGTCGCCCTTCCCTTGTTGTTTGTGGGTGTTGCTGTTACATCCATGCTTTTTACACATACGTCTGATCGTGCGCTCTTGCTTGGCTTACCTGCCATGGCTACACTCGCCGCTTTTGCACTTCCGACACTTGAACGCAGATTGTCTGCATTGATAGACTGGTTTACCTTGTTTTTCTTCAGCGTTGTCGGTCTGCTGTTGTGGGGTATTTGGATCAGCATGCAGACGAGCGCATCGTCTCAAGCCATGATCTTTATCCAAAAATTGGTGCCGGGTTACGTCCCAAGCTTTACTTGGATGCCGTTTTTGGTCGCAGTATTCGGAACCTTGGCCTGGTTGTACTTGGTCATATGGCGCGTTGGTCGGCATCGCACTGCCATGTGGAAAAGCATGGTATTGCCCGCTGGTGGTACCGCGCTGTGTTGGTTGTTGTTGATGACCTTGTGGTTGCCTATCTTGGACTTTGCAAGAAGTTATGCGCCTTTGGTGCAACGTGTGTCTGAGACAATCGGCAAACAAACTTGTGTACAAATCTATGGCTTAAATTCAGGCCAAGCCGCCGCTTTTGCCTACCACGGTGCTATGAACTTACAGCCTTTAAAATCAACTGGACGATGCCCTTGGTTGATTGTGGACGCGGATGCGGAGCAGAGTTTGTCAGGCTTGAACATGTCGGCATGGCGCTTTGTGACCAAAATGCGTCGCCCTTCTGACGACAATGAAGATGTACTTCTTTATCGTCGCGTTAATTAAATAGATGCTAAATATGTGCGTTTGTTAAAAATACGCTGTTGAGTTCTGTTTTTTTAACGAATCAAATCTAAAACAGCTTTGAATTGTGGGTGATCTGATGATTCCAGCCATTCAAACGCAACCATTTCTACTGTCACCAGCTCTGCGCCATTACCTGCCAAACGGTCAAAAGCGGCATCTCGGTCGCGTTCGGTGCGTGAGCCACAGGCATCAGTGACCACCCAAACGTCAAATTCTTCTTCAATCAACGACAACGCTGTTTGTAAAAAGCAAACATGCGTCTCCATACCGGCTAGCACAATCGTTGGACGTTGATTTTCTGGTTCTTTTTGCATATGTTTAGGCATGCTTCTTGCGTTAGGAGATGACTTGGGTGTGCCAATTTCGCGCAGCAAATCGCCCAAGCCTTCAGAGCAAGCGTTGAAATGTGTTTTCGCCAAGGTTTGTGCACAAAATGCTTTGAGCGCTGGGTCGTTATGACCTAAACCATCGGGGTTTTGCTCCGTTCCGATGGTGGGAACGCGTAAAAGCTTGGCGATATTGGCTAACTTGATGGCTTGTGCCAAAACGTGGTTGCCTTCGTGAATCGATGGCAGCAAGCGGGTTTGGTAGTCAATGAGGACGAGCTGGGATTCTGAGCTGGTGAGTAACATGATGATTTTATAAGGGTTTGAATAAGGGTTTTAGCTGTGTTTTCTGCGACTTAATTCGCGAAATACACTTTTTATTGGTGCGACAATGTTTATGTCCGTGTTCGTTTTCAATGTTCATTTTATAGCTAGAGGTTGCAATGGTTTTTTATGATGAGATGTACGGCTTGAATACCGCACAGGCCCAACTAAACGGGTCAAACAGGCAGCCTTTGGATCACTACCAAGCCTACCAAAACTGGGCTAAAGGTTACTCGCCAGAGGCGATGGCTGGTAAACGGGCACAAGCGGATGCGGCCTTCAGGCAAGTCGGCATCACCTTCGCCGTCTATGGCGACGATGCTGGCACGGAGCGCTTGATTCCATTTGATTTGATTCCGCGCGTGATTCCCTCCAAAGAATGGACGACCTTGCAAAAGGGCTTGATTCAGCGTGTGCAGGCGCTGAACATGTTTATCCATGACGTCTATCACAGCCAAAACATCATCAAAGCGGGCGTTGTACCCGCTGAACAAATCTTTTTAAACGCCCAGTACCGCCCGCAAATGCAGGGCGTGGATGTTGCAGGCAACAACTATTGCCACATTGCAGGCGTAGACATCGTGCGGGCTGGACAAGGCGAGTTTTATGTTTTAGAGGACAACTTGCGTGTGCCATCTGGCGTGTCTTACATGCTGGAAGACCGCAAAATGATGATGCGTTTGTTTCCTGAAGCGTTTAAAGCGATGCCGATTGCGCCGATCGAGCACTACCCAGATTTGTTGTTGGAAACCCTAAGAGCCAGCGCACCCATGGGTGTTGATGAGCCCAATGTGGTGGTCTTAACACCAGGCATGTACAACTCAGCCTATTTCGAGCACGCTTTTCTGGCGCAGCAAATGGGCGTGGAGCTGGTTGAAGGCAAGGACATGTTTGTCGACGACGGGCTGGTTTACATGCGTACCACGCAAGGCCCGCAACGGGTTGACGTGATTTACAGACGCATTGATGACGACTATTTAGACCCCTTGGTGTTCCATGCAGACTCTACTTTGGGTGTGCCGGGTTTGATGTCGGTCTACCGCGCAGGCCGAATCAGCATCGCCAATGCTGTCGGTACTGGTATCGCAGACGATAAATCGACCTACCCTTTTATTCCCGATGTGATCAAGTTTTACCTCGACGAAGACCCTATTTTGAACAACGTGCCCACCTACCAGTGCCGCAAACCCTCAGAGTTGTCGTATGTGCTGGCTAATTTATCCAGCTTGGTGGTCAAAGAAGTGCATGGTGCGGGCGGCTACGGCATGCTGGTGGGACCTGCGGCAAGCCAAGCCCAAATTGAAGATTTCCGCGCTCGGCTGATCGCCAAACCTGAAGGCTACATCGCGCAGCCCACGCTGGCGTTGTCCACCTGCCCTACTTTCGTCGAAAGCGGTATTGCGCCTAGGCATATTGATTTGCGCCCCTACGTGCTGTGCGGTAAAGAAACCAAGCTTGTCCCAGGTGGTTTGTGCCGCGTTGCCTTGGAAGAAGGTTCTTTGGTGGTTAATTCATCGCAAGGTGGTGGCACCAAAGACACTTGGGTGCTGCAGGAATAAGCTAAAACTTCAAAAAAGCAAAGTAAATCAATATGTTAAGTTCAACCGCAGATCATTTATTTTGGATGGCACGCTACACAGAGCGCGCTGAAAACACCGCCCGCATGCTGGATATCCACCTGCAAAGCAGCTTGTTGGCAGGCGGACGCAGTGAGTTGCAACGCGGCCAAGCGGCCCGGGCTGTGTTGCTGATTTCAGAGCTGGTACCTGCTTACGAAGCCGCGCACAGTGGGTTGAGCAGCGAATCGGTCTTGAAATTCATGGTTTCCAGCACGACCAATGGCTCCAGCATCTATAACGCCATCTACTCAGCCCGCGAAAACGCCCGTGCCGTGCGGGGTGCGATCACCACCGAGCTGTGGGAAACCATCAACGTGACGTGGTTAGAACTGCAAGCCCGCCTAGAAAACGACGCCTGGGTGAAAGACATGCCTGCCTTCTTTGAATGGGTGAAACACCGCGCGCATTTGACCCGTGGCGTCACCGCTGGCACCATGCCACGGGACGATGCTTACCGTTTTGTCGCCTTGGGCACGGCGCTGGAGCGGGCTGACAATGTGGCGCGTTTGTTGGACGTCAAGTTCTTCGAAGGAGCATCTGCCGAGCTGCAAAACTGGGAAGCCAAGGGCGAGTATTACCACTGGGCGGCGATTTTGCGCAGCGTCTCGGGCTTTGAAATTTACCGTAAAACCTACCGCGATACCATCACCCCCACCCGCGTGGCGGAGCTGTTGATATTGCGGGCAGATATGCCCCGCTCACTCATGGCGGCAATGAATGCGCTGTGCAACCAGCTGCAAAAACTGGCGAATGCACGGAGCTCACAAACTCTCAGAGCCGCAGGTTTGCTGCAAGCGCAGGTTCAATTCACGCACATTGACGATATTTTGCAGCAAGGTTTGCATGCGTACTTGACGCAATTTTTGGTCAGCATCAACCTGATTGGCAAAGGCATTAGCCAAGACTTTTTGGTAGCTTGATTGAATTATTTATAAAGATATTTACTATAAAAATAATAGCTATTTAGGCAATAAATACGCCGGCTAGAGCCTTATTTGACACCTAAAATTGATTTTATTATGCGACTTATCATCAAACACAACACCCACTACCACTACGACGATGCGCCCAAGCATCTGATCCAGCTGCTGCGCCTGACGCCGCGCTTGGACGCACACCAACGCATGGTTGACTGGCGCATCAGTTCACCGGGCAAGATCAATGGGTTTACCGACGCGTTTGGCAACCTCAGCCACAGCCATGTCGTCAACACGCCGCAGTCAGATTTGAACATCTTGGTTGAAGGTGTGGTTGACTTGACACCTTTGGTTGAAGGCGTTTTAAGTGCTGAAGGCAGCAGCCAAGCCGTGCCGACCATTGCCTACATGGTGCCCACCCCTTTGACGGCTGGATTTGCCGAATTGGATGCCTTCACGCGTGATGTTTTACCTAATGGCATGCACAACGGTCAAGACATACTCGCTTTAGCTGCCGCTATTTGCTCAAAAATCACGTACGTCACAGGTAATACGGATGTCACCAGCACGGCCAAGCAAGCGTTCAACCAAGCCAGCGGCGTGTGCCAAGACCACGCCCACATCATGATTGCCGCATGTCGCAGTCTAGGCATCAGTGCCCGCTACGTCAGCGGTTACGTCGATCCCGGCAATAGCCATGAGGCCGCCAGCCATGCATGGGTGGACGTTTGGTTGGGGGCGCATTGGGTCAGTGTGGACGTGACCAACAGTATTTTTGCCAGCGATTCGCACTGCCGTTTAGCCCTTGGGCGCGACTACTTGGATGCCTGCCCTATACGCGGCGTTCGGGAAGGCGGCTTGATAGAAAAGCTAGATGTATCTGTAACAGTACAAACTATTCAGCAATAGTCTATATCACTCAATGACTTACGTGATTTTCTTAACTTGACTTCTTTGCTTAATCAGGTTACCCTGCAGGCCATGTTTAGTCCTGTACAACCAATAAAACAACTTATTAATCCCAGAGGGATAGCGAGAACGGTAGCACGAACGATGTTGAGCAAGTTGGTGACTTCTGCCGTATTGGCGCTGGGTCTTGGTCTCTGTCAGCCCGCTTTTGCCATTAATTCTGAAACACCAGCGCCCGTTGATGACATGCAGGCTCTTTTGGTCAGCAAAGGTATTTTGTCTAAAATTGGTGGGCAAATCATCCAAACGGGTGAAAATGTGGTCCAGCAAGTGAGTGAGCGCACGGGCGACTTGGTCAGCACGGCCATCGGATTTCTTGGCATTCCCTACCTGCGCGGCGGCAACAGTGCTGAGACGGGTTTTGACTGCAGCGGCTTTGTCCGCGCCATTTACAAAGAAACTATAGGCTTGGTGCTTCCCCGCAGCGCAGACCAGCAAGCCAACGCTACTCAAAAAATCGACAAAAGTGAGCTAAAGCCTGGTGATTTGGTGTTTTTTAACACCATGAAACGCACATTCAGCCACGTCGGTATCTACTTGGGCGAAGGAAAATTCATCCATTCCCCCCGCTCAGGTTCAAGCGTTCGTATTGAAGATATGCGTATTCCTTATTGGAATGTGCGCTTTGATGGTGCACGACGTGTGCAAGGCGACGGTTTGGATACTGCAAAAGTACGAGCGATGACAGCTGCAGCATCTACGATGGCCGTTGGCAACAACTCTTTGAGCACATCGACTGACATAGCTCCAGTTCGCTGATTCAAGTCTCTCATTCTTTCAATTTCATTCTAATTTTGCTATACTTTTAATAGCTAATTAGATAATAAATACGCTGGCTAGAGGCGTATTTAACAGGTAAATTTACATGAATGAAAATATCGCCAAAATTCTCAGCCAAATGGCTGCACTTGAGGACGAATTGCGCACTGTCGTTCATGAGCAAGAAAGCAAAATGTTTTTTGTCATCAAAGGCAAACGGGTTGAGTTTGAAAGCACCGTCAAAGCCGCTCATCGCAAGTTAAAGAAAAACTTCTTCCGTTGGCTGATCACCAATCGACCTCAAAACCTGATCACCGGCCCCATCATCTACAGCATGATTGTTCCAATGGTGCTGTTTGACCTGTGCGTCAGCTTTTATCAAATGACTTGCTTCCCCATCTACGGCATTACCAAAGTCAAACGCTCGGATTACATGGTGTTTGACCGTCATCAGCTCGGTTATCTCAACTTTATCGAGAAATTTCACTGCACTTATTGCGAATATGGCAACGGTTTGATGGGTTATATGAGCGAAATCTTAGCGCGTACCGAAGAGTATTTTTGCCCCATCAAGCACGCGCATAAGGTTTTGGGCACACACAAACACTACAACAGGTTTTTGGCCTATGGCGATGCGGCTGACTATGAAGCTAAATTGGAGGAGTATCGGGTTGGGTTGGGTAAAGCCAAACCGAATTGAGCAAGCTTACGTTTGTTCTTACGCTTCGTCTGGCGCTTAGTCTTAAAAGCGATTAATTTTTAAAACCTTGCACCGTATCCCAAGCCACCTGTTGTAAGTGCTTTGCCGTTTCAGCGGGCAAACCTGCCGTGTAGGTATTTCCTACAGGGTTTTGTTTGAAAAGTGAGGCCATCACCACGTTGGCTGCCAAGTAGGTGCCAGCCAGACTTGGGTGGCGTTTGTCTGCGACGTATAAATTCAAATCTGGCTTGATTTTGATGGAGTTGGCGAAGGCTAGGCCAGCAGGGATCACTTGCGCATTATTTGCCTTGCCAGCTTTCACATATTCCGCCTGCAGTTGTTCAGTCATTTCCGGCACATCTTGGTAAGCCCAAGATGAGAACAAAACAGGCTCTGCACCATAGCTTCTTACTGTTGCACTGTGCTTTTTCGCGTATTCATAAAACACAGATTGCAACTGCGGGTGGATGGGACACTGACTGCAATCCATCATGATCACCGCGTCAAAAGGCCGGTCGAACGTGTTGAACTTAACAACATTTCCAGGCAAAAAAGAATAGCTACCCACCCCACCTGGCTTGAAATGCGCTGAAACGTCGTGCCAATTGATGCCAGAACCGCTGATGGTGGCCGAGGTTTGCCGAACACCCGTGACTTTTGCTGCGACGAGCAAATTGCCAACGTGTCCATGCATTGAATTGTTGTAATAGAAGAAACTATTGCCGACCCAAAGCACTGATTTAGGCGCGCCATCAGCAGGTGAATAACCAGCTTTTTGCGGTGTTGTACCACAAGCCGTCAAAGCCGCAACAGCAACAAATGTACTCAAAAATCTTAGTGTAAAAAGCTTCATTTTGCGTTCCGTTTTTTTGTTCAAAGTGCTTAGAGTTTAAAGTGCGGCAAATGACTTCGAGATTGGTGTTTTCCCTTTTAAGAAACTAAAAGCCCGAACCTATGCCGGTTCAGGCTTTGCTGTGAAACCTGGATTGTTTGGCCACGGCCTTTAATCAAGACTGATATTTTTCCGTTTGACCAGCTCTTGGTAGATTTTTCCCTTGGCTTCGGCATTTTGGCGAATTTGGTCGGGTGACCAAGTGATGGTCTCGAAGGCGAAGGTGTCGTATTTGGCTTTAACGTCTGGATCTGCCAGTACTTTCAGCACATCGGCATGGATCTTGGCCTTGACATCGGCAGCAATGCCCTTGGGTGCGAGCAGCGACACAAAGGAGTTGACTTCAAAACCAGCTGGGCCACCAGCCTCAACCATGGTGGGTACGTTGGGCATTTGTGGCACGCGCTTGGCCGATGCCACGGCGATGTAGCGCAGCTTGCCAGCTTTATAGATGCCTTGGCTGGAGGGGATGCTGCCAAAGCTCCACTGTAGTTCGCCCGATCCGACCGATGTGAACAACTGCGACACTTCGCGGTAGGCCACATGCGTCATCTCAATACCACTGAGCAGTTCTAGTTGCTCGCCACCCAAATGCCCTGGGCTGCCAATGCCCCAAGAGCCGAAGTTGACCTTGTTGGGTGCAGCCTTGGCAGCGCCAATCAGGTCACCCATGTTCTGCCACTTGGAATCGGTGGGGACAGCGACAAAAAACGGGGTACGAAACAACGGCGCTACTGGGTCAAAGTTGTTCAAAGTGACATAGCCCTTGGCCTTGTACAACAGCGGCAGTGCGGAAAGGTGTTCACTGTCGAATTGCACCAAAGTGTAGCCATCGGCAGGTGCGCGTTGAGTAGCCTCGATGGCAATGAAACCGCCGCCACCTGGTTTGTTGTTGATCATCACGGGTTGCCCCCAGAGCTTGGATAATTTGTCCGAAACCTGGCGCAGTACGGCGTCCGGTCCGCTGCCAGCGGCAAAAGCCGTGAATATAGTGACTGGCTTGGTCGGGAAATTGGCTTGTTGCGCCACGGCGGGGAGGCACAAAGCGGCGGTCGCTGCAAGTACGAACGTAGTTTGGTTGAATGATTTCAAAAGTGTCTCCTAGGAATTAAAGATAAAGTAATGGACATGCAGTGGGTTAAGTAATAAATATAGAAATGAAATAAAGAAAAGTTTTTCAGTACACAGCAGTTCGTACATTCAACATGAAGCCGTCAAAAAATGCAGCCAGCGCGTCGGTTGCGTCTAGCGGCAGAATATGCGCGATGTACTGGTCGGGGCGCACCACGACCAGGCAACCATGCTCGCGATTGATGTTGCGCAGGGCGTAGATATTTTGATTCGCATCATCCAGCGCACAGAACGCTTTTTCATAATCTCGCAGACCGTAGCGTCCTTTGAGCGGGAACAGCAGTTCGGGCATGGCGGTAATGGCAAGCGTGTGGTGACTTTGCTGAAACACAGCCCGCACATCAAAGATAATATCCAAGTCCAAACCTGCGGGCGTGTAGCATTTGAGAGGCGATTGCGGCGATTCTGTCAGATAACTACACAGCTTCCCAACCGGTGATGTTGCCTCAGCTTTGTCACTCAGCCCCGCAAAAGCGATCAAGCGCCAGCGGCCATCCGCAGCCAGTGTCTCGCCCAACTGCATTTTTTTGCCATCGCCTATGCGGATGACGGGGGTTGAGTGAAAACGTGTGCCGATCACCAGTCCTTCAGCCAGATTCTGGTGCGTAGACGCGCCAGTTAGCAAGGCGGGCTGGTAGCGCGTTGCCGTGCCAGCGGTATAGCGACCATGTTGCACGAAATAGCGCTGCACATCACCACCGGCCTGTGTCAGTGGGTTGCTCAACATCGCCGCCCATTCACGGTCAAAGTCGATCAATTCTTTGGCCACCGCTTGCCGCTCAGCCGAATAGGTGTGAAGCAGGCTGGCTGGGCTGCGCCCTTGCAAGACCGCCACCAGCTTCCAGCCCAGGTTAAACGTGTCTTGCATCGAGACGTTCATGCCCTGCCCTGCTTTTGGGCTGTGGGTGTGGCAGGCGTCTCCGGCGATGAAGATGTGCGGCAAACGCGTTGCCACCTCTTCTGGTTGAAGGTCATCAAATCGGTCGGTCAAGCGTTGACCGATTTCATAGACCGACCACCAAGCGACTTCTTTGATATCCAAGTTATAGGGGTAGAAAATGCGCTTGGCGGCTGCAATCAATTGCTCAATCGTGATGTTGCGTCCAGCAACGCGCTCGTTCGGGTTCAGTTTGTCCATCTCCACATACAAGCGAACCAAGTAACCACCCTCTCGCGGAATGATCAAGATACTTCCCTCATCGGCGGACT
>JAYSZH010000101.1:0-32835 GCA_043738155.1 Polaromonas sp.
CGCCGTGCTGCTGGCCGACGCCATCGCGCAAAACAAGCGCCTGTGCATCGTCGCCGACTACGACTGCGACGGCGCGACCGCCTGCGCCGTCGGCATCCGCGGCCTGCGCTTGCTGGGGGCCAAGCACGTCAGCTACATCGTACCCGACCGCGTGGTCGATGGCTACGGCCTGACCGCGCCCATCTCCCAGCGCGTCAAAGACAGCGGGGCCGACGTGCTGATCACCGTGGACAACGGCATCGCCAGTTTCGAGGGCGTCGCCACCGCCAAGGCGCTCGGTTTGCAGGTCTTGGTGACCGACCACCATTTGCCCGCCGTGGTTGATGGGGCGATCAAGCTGCCAGATGCCGACGTCATCGTCAACCCGAACCAGCCCGGCTGCGGGTTTGAGAGCAAATCCATCGCCGGCGTCGGCGTCATGTTTTACGTGCTGCTGGCGCTACGGGCGGAGTTGCGGACGCGTGGGGTTTTTACGGTGCAAAACCAGCCGAAAGTCGATGCGCTGCTGCCGCTGGTCGCTTTGGGCACCGTCGCCGATGTGGTGAAGCTGGACGCGAACAACCGCCGTCTCGTTGCGCAGGGCCTAAAACGCATCCGAGCCGGTGTATTCTCTGCCGGAATAGCTAGCCTTTTCATAGCGGCAGGGCGCAAAGCACCGGTCGCCACCAGTTTCGACTTCGGCTTTGCTCTGGGCCCGCGCATCAACGCTGCGGGCCGTTTATCTGATATGACGTTGGGTATCGAATGCCTGCTGACCGACGACCCAAGCCGTGCCGACGAACTGGCGCGAATCCTGGACGGCATCAATCGCCAGCGCCGCGAGCTGGAAGGCGGCATGCGCGAACAGGCGTTTGTCATGGCCGAGTCGCTGTTTCAGGAAGACGAAGATCCGCCGCCCGCCATCTGCGTATTTGACCCCGAGTTCCACGAAGGCGTGGTCGGCATCGTTGCCTCCCGCCTCAAAGACAAGCTGCACCGCCCAAGTTTCGTTTTTGCAAAAAGCGGCGCGGTGGGAAAAGAGCATGAATTAAAGGGTTCAGGGCGCTCCATTGTGGGGTTTCACCTGCGTGATGCGCTTGATCTGGTCGCCAAACGGCATCCTGGCGTGCTCTTGCGCTTCGGCGGCCACGCCATGGCGGCGGGCTGCACGATTTTGGAAGAACGGTTTGACGAGTTTGAAGCGGCGCTCAGCCAGGTCGCTGCCGAGTGGCTGGACGACGAATCCCTCACCCGCACCATCGCCACCGATGGCCCGGTTGACCGCGATTACCTACGCCTGGATTTGATCGACATGCTGGACCGCGAGGTCTGGGGCCAGGGCTTTGCCGCGCCCACTTTCAGTGAAGAGGTCGAGGTGCTGTCGCAGCGCATCGTCGGGCAAAATCATTTGTCGCTGAAGCTCAAACACCAAGGCCAGCCCATAGACGGCATGTGGTTTGGCCACACCGAGCAGCTGCCGCCACGGGTGAAGCTGGCGTTTCGACTGGACGCGGCGGAGTGGAATGGGCGTAGGGTGATTAAGTTTTTGGTTGAAGGCGTGGAAGGCGTTTAGAAGAATTTGAGTTGTAAGCACAGATGTAAGGCGGAATCAACCAGATGGATTTGCTTACATCGGCGTGAAGTTAAGTAAAGCTTAGCAAAGCCCTGTGAAGTCGACAAAAAGTGGGCGTTTCATTTTTAGAATTGTCTTAACAGCAGTTATCAGCCGCATCGGCTGCGCTGTTGTTTTTTTCATTTCAAAAAGGATTCCCATGAACTCAATCTCTAAATTTGCGCTTAAAAGCATTGCCATTGGTGCTTTGTCCGTTGCTGCGATAGCAAGCGCACAAGCGCAATCGTCTGCACCAGCTTTGACTGGCGTCTATGTTGGCGGCAGCATTGGCAGCACATCTATCACCGATTTGGGCTCAAAAGTCGGCTTTGGTGGCTATTTAGGCCTCAAACTCAATGAAAACTTCGCCATTGAAGGCGCAGCGCAAAGCTTGGGTACTTACACCGTGTCAGGCACAGATGTCAAAGCCACGGCTTACAACGTCTCCGTGTTGGCTGGTGTGCCAGTTGATCAAAATATCTCCGTCTATGGCCGCTTGGGCTATGGCACATTGACAGCAACTGCTGGCGGCACAACGGCTGATACCAACTCCATGCTCTACGGCGTTGGCGCTCGTTACCAGTTGAACCAAAACTTGGCAGTTCGCGCTGAATACACGCGTTTGGCGTCTGATACGGGCACATTTGGCGTGGGCTTGCAGTACGGTTTTTAAGCGCTTATAAACCCGTTAAAGCCTCGTAAATATCATTTCACGAGGCTTTTTTTGCCTTTAGCCGGCGTATTTATTAACTAAGTAGCTATTAAAAATATAGCAATTGCATAAGTCACCCAAAATACACAAGACTTCCGCATAAAGCCTAAAATACTAGGGTGACTACCTACTTAAACGCTGATTTACATTGCCATTCCGTCGTCTCAGACGGCACTTTGACCCCTGAAGAGCTTGCCCTACGTGCAAAAACCAATGGCGTAGAGCTGTGGGCGCTGACGGACCACGACGAAATTGGTGGGCAGGCGCGGGCTGCTGCGGCTGCGGCGGCAAATGGAATGGCTTATTTGACTGGGGTGGAAATTTCAGTCACTTTTGCCAATGAAACAGTACATATTGTCGGGCTCGGTTTTGATGCCACTAACCCACTTATCGTCAATGGCTTGGCCAAAACCCGTGGCGGGCGTGGTGAGCGGGCGATGGAAATGTCTGACGGCTTGGCCAAAGTCGGCATCAAAGGGGCTTACGATGGCGCTTTGAAGTTTGTTGGCAATCCAGAACTCATATCTAGAACCCATTTCGCCCGTTTTTTGGTCGAAAGCGGTGTTTGTAAAGACACCTACGAGGTCTTTCGCAAGTATTTAACCGAAGGCAAACCCGGCTACGTGCCGCACCGCTGGGCGAGCTTGGGCGATGCCGTGAGCTGGATCACGCAAAGTGGCGGCGTGGCGGTGATTGCGCACCCCGGGCGCTACAAATTCACGGCGAACGAGGAGTTTGCGCTGTTCAGTGAGTTCAAAACCCACGGCGGGCAGGGCGTGGAGGTGGTGACGGGCAGCCACACCACGGCTGAATATGTGGAATATGCGGGTGTGGCGAAAGAATTTGGCATGGCGGCGTCGCGCGGCAGCGACTTTCATAGCCCGGATGAAAGCCGTATTGATTTAGGCACTTTGCCGATGCTACCGGGTGATTTGACGCCGGTTTGGGAATTGCTTAAAGACAAGATTCAGCACGCTGCTGTGAGCCCATCGTTGGAAAAAGCGTTGTGACAGGTTCGGTGGCTGATACTGGCCGCTTGGCCAAGCCGGGCATGGCCCTGGAAGGCATTGCTTGGGCTGTGGTGGCGGTGGCCTGCTTTGCGGTCTCGGACACAATTGCCAAATTTGTGACCAACACGGTGTCTGTGCTGGTGGCGCTGTGGTTTCGCTATGCGATTCAGTCTGTGGTGATGACCGCACTCATGCTGCCAAAGAACGGTATGCAAGCGTTTAAGACGGCGCATCCTAAATTTCAAATTTTGCGTGGCTTGTTGCTTGTGACGACGACGCTGCTGGCGTTTTCAAGCCTACAATTTATGCCTGTCGGCGAATTCACCGCGATTGTGTTGATCACACCTCTGGTCATCACGCTTCTGGCGGGGCGCTTGTTGGGCGAAGTGGTGTCGCCATTGCGCTGGGTTCTGGTGGTGGGTGGTTTTGTGGGGGCGATGGTCATCATCCGCCCTGGGGACGAGGCCTTCCACTGGACGGCTTTGCTGCCCTTGGCTTTGGTCGGTACAAATGCTTGGTTTCAAGTGTTGACCAGTAAATTAGCCAAAACCGAAGACCCCATGACCATGCAGTTGTACAGCGGCTGGACGGGTGCTGTGGTCGCCACGGTGGCGCTGCCGTTTGTGTGGACGTCGCTGCCATCCTTTGAACTCCTCGTTTTGCTCGTGGTGATGGCTTGCTTGGTGACTGCGGGGCACTTTATGCTGACCTTGGCTTACCAGCGCGCACCTGCAACCACGTTAACGCCGTATTTTTACCTTCAAATCTGTTTTGCCATGCTGGGTGGCTGGGTTGTTTTTTTGCATGTGCCTGATGCTTGGGTGATTTCTGGCATGCTGTTGATTGGCGTTTGCGGCGTGGCGGGTGGTTGGTTGACTGTCTATGAAGACCGCAAAGCTGGGTCGAAATCTGCGGTTAAAAATCAAGTCATCATTGAGCCTATCGAGTAGAGCCATCGAGCCAAGTCATCAAATAGAAAATCGGTTAAAAAAACAGCACCATGGCACAATTTTTTGAAGTTCACCCCGACAACCCGCAGCCGCGTTTGCTGAAACAGGCCGTGGCGCTGTTGGCAAAAGGCGGCATTGTGGCGGTGCCGACCGATTCCAGCTACGCTTTGGTGTGTCATTTGGACGACAAAGCTGCGGCAGACAAGTTGCGCCAGATTCGGCAAGTCGATGACAAGCACCACTTAACGCTGCTGTGCCGCGATTTGTCAGAACTGGCCAGTTTTGCGCGGGTTGACAACAAGCAGTTTAGGCTGCTCAAAACCGCCACGCCCGGACCGTATACCTTTATCTTGGAAGCCAGCAAAGAAGTGCCGCGTCGTCTCAGCCATCCGCAGCGGAAAACCATTGGCCTGCGTGTGCCGCAGCATGCCGTGCTGAGCGAGTTGTTAGCGTTGCATGGCTCCGCCTTGTTGGCAACCACGCTGATTGCGCCGGGTGAAACCGACTCCATCAACGATGCGCATGAGATTCGTGAACGTTTCGAGCACCAACTCGCCGCCATCATTGACGCTGGTGCATGCGCGTCAGAGCCAACCACAGTGATTGATTTGACGCCTATGGACGGCGGTGATGAGCCGATTGTGGTGCGACAAGGTTTGGGCGGTTTGGCGAAACTGGGGCTTTAAATTCCAGCGCTGATTTCCTGAGACAATGTATCCATGGATTCAACAAACATCATTCAGAACATACTGATATACGCGCTACCCGTGCTTTTGGCGATCACCGTTCACGAAGCAGCGCACGGTTATGCAGCCCGGCATTTTGGTGACAATACCGCTTATGTGCTGGGCCGTATCACCTTAAATCCGCTGAAACATATCGACCCGATTGGTACGATTTTGATGCCACTGGTGTTGATTTTTGCAGGCAGCCCCTTCCTTTTCGGTTATGCCAAGCCCGTTCCCGTGCGCTTTGGTAATTTGAACAACCCCAAGCGCGACATGGTGTGGGTGGCATTGGCAGGCCCCGCATCAAACTTGGTGATGGCGCTGATCTGGGGCATTATTTTTTACTTGCTGAAAGGTTCGGGCGTAGATGAGCCGTTTTTTAACAAAATGGCGCAAGGTGGTATTTTGGTCAATGCTGTGATGTTTGCCTTCAATCTGTTTCCGTTGCCGCCACTGGATGGCGGACGCATTTTGGTGGGGCTGCTGCCCTACAAGTACGCTGAGTTGGTCTCTCGTGTGGAGCCTTGGGGCTTTTTTATAGTGATGGGGCTGGTTATTGCAGGCATCATCAATGCCATTTGGATGACTCCCATGATGAACGTGACCTACGGTTTGCTTGAGTTGGTGTTGTCGCCGCTGGCGATGTTGGTGAAATGATTGCGAAATTGGCGATAACTTGATGAATAAAAAAATTTCACGTGTTCTGACAGGCATCACCACCTCAGGCACGCCGCATTTGGGTAACTACGTCGGGTCGATTCGTCCGTCTGTGCGCGCATCGTTGTCTAGCGATGTGCAAAGTTTTTACTTTTTGGCGGATTACCACGCACTCATCAAAATTGGCGAGCCCACGCGGGTGCAGCGCTCGACGCTGGAGATCGCAGCGTCGTGGCTGGCTGCGGGCGTTGACCCTGAGCGTGTGACGTTTTACCGCCAATCAGATATTCCTGAAATCCCAGAGCTGACGTGGCTGCTGACCTGTGTGACTGGTAAAGGCATGCTGAACCGCGCCCACGCCTACAAAGCGTCGGTCGATAAAAACAACGCTGCCGGGCATGACCCCGATGCAGACGTGACGGCTGGTTTGTTCATGTACCCCGTGCTGATGGCGGCGGATATTTTGATGTTCAACGCGCACAAAGTGCCGGTGGGTCGTGACCAGATCCAGCACATTGAAATGGCGCGTGACATCGCGCAGAGCTTTAACTACCGTTATAAAAATGGAAATACCGGCCACTTCACCTTGCCTGAAGCAGAAATTGAAGCATCCGTTGCCACCTTACCCGGCTTAGATGGCCGTAAGATGAGCAAGAGCTACGACAACACCATTCCGTTGTTTGCACCAAAAGCTGAGTTGAAAAAGCTCATTGCTGGCATCGTCACAGACTCGCGTCTGCCTGGCGAATCTAAAGACATTGAAGGCTCGGCACTGTATCAAATCTACCAAGCCTTTGCCACTGAGGATGAAGCCAAAGCCATGCAAGATGCCTACAAAAATGGCATTGGCTGGGGCGATGCGAAGCAGATGCTCTTTGAGCGCATTGATAGTGAAATTGCGCCTATGCGTGAGAGGTACGAGTGGTTGATCAACAATCCTGCAGAAATTGAAGCGATTTTGCTCAAAGGCGCAGAAAAAGCGCGGCAAATAGGTACGCCGTTTATGCAATCCTTGCGTCAAGCGGTAGGCCTGCGTGGCTTGGATGGATTGCAAGCGGTCACAAAAATTGAAAAAAAATCTGCCAAAACCGATGTTGCCAGTTTCAAACAATATCGCCAGGCAGATGGCAAGTTCTATTTCAAACTGGTTGATGCACAGGCTCATGTGCTGTTACAAAGCCGTGGTTTTGAGTCGCCCAAAGAAGCGGGAGAAGTCATTTTGCGTATCAAAAAGGTAGGCATAAACGCATTGGGTGCTTTGTCGGCTCAGGTAAATCCATCTTCGTCTGAAGAATTAATTGCAATCAATGACGCATTAAGCAAAATGGTGTAGAGTAATTAAATGTTGCAAAAGAGATTGAAGCTGCAATAAAAACGTGATATTTGTCACGATTAAGTACTCATTTACAAAAAGATAAATTGCGAATATTGGGATATATTGTTTTGTAAATCAGAAATAAGATAAATCAAAAGACAACTGAAAAGCGAGAACAATGTGACCATTTATGTCATCGACGACCACCCTTTGATGCGAGAAGCAGTGGGTATGCTGTTGCGTCGTTTGCGACCAAATATGCAGGTGATTGAACTAGAGCGTTTGGGACTGCTCAGCGCCGCCATCACGGAGCATGGTGAGCCAACCATGTTTTCGCTAGACCTCAAGTTGCCAGACACCACTGGCGTATCTGGTGTGCGCCAATTAAAAAATATGTATCCCTTGATTCCTTTGGCCGTACTTTCAGCATCGCCATCGGGCGATTGGGAGGCGCATTGCTTAGAGGCGGGTGCTGATATTTACATTGAGAAATCGGCTGGGGCTACTGAAATTGGTGCAGCGCTTAAAGGCTTGCTGATGGCGGATGACAGCTTTGAAGAGACGCAAGTTCCTGGACAAAAACTCTCAAAACGTCAAAACCAGTTGCTTTTGCTTTTAAACAAAGGTTTGAGCAACAAAGATATTGCGGAAGACCTGGGTATCAATGAGCATACAGTTAAGGTGCATTTGTGGCGTTTGTTCCGTCGTATCGATGTAAAAAGCCGTACACAAGCTATCTTTTACGCACGCCAGCAAGGTTTATTGCCACCTTGATGGGGGTTAGGGCTAAAGGCTCAATTTGTGTGGCTTGCGATGGGTATGTCAATGCAAAACATACTGCCACGACCTTCTCTGGATTTCATTCTAAAACCAAATCCTAGGGGCTCGCACAAGCGAGTCACAATAGACAAACCCAAGCCAAAGCCGTCACTGGTTCCCAAATGTGAAGGTGCTTTGTAAAATTCTCTAAAAACAGCTTCTTGCTGATCCTTTGGAATACCTACGCCGGTGTCCCATATTTCAAACCGTACGCCTTGTCGCGTTGAACGACATGCCAGCAAGATGCCGCCCTTATGGGTAAACTTGACGGCGTTCATCAGCAAATTCCCTAAAATCCGCTTCAGCAGTTGATGGTCGGTGTAGATGTCTAATTGCTGGCCACGTAGGCGCAGCACTAGTTTTTTGGCTTGCGCAGCGGGTTGGTACTGAAGTTCCAGTTCGCGAAACAACTCGGGTAGGTGGACAATGGTTTTATTCACCTTGATTTGACTGGATTCAATCCGCGCTAAATCAAACAAACTGTCAAACATGTTGATCACAGATTTGGTTGCCAAACATACTTTGTCAGTCAATTCTTCAACTTGCTGCGGCTCAGATTTAAGCATGGTCGCATACATTTCCAGCGCAAGGACAGGCTGACGAATGTCGTGCGCGGCGCTTGCAAGTAGGCGATTTTTGGTGGCAACGGCTTGATTGGCTCTGTTCGTTTGCTCCTTCAGCGAGGCAATCAGTTTTTCATTACCTTTGAGCAAGCGCAGGCCATGCATGTGTGCGTTGTGCATTTTTGTACCAGCGCTGGTGATCAGACGCCAAAAAAGAACCAAAAGTGGTGCAACAACATAAACCATGGATGCAACGGCAGCTTGCGTGTTCAAGATAAAGCGCCCAAGCATGCCAATCAACAAGGTGATGATCATGGTATTGATGAACAGCTTCATCGTTTTCAAATGCGGTGAGTAGCTGGTTGTGCTGTGCAAGCCTATACCTGCCAAAATGACCCAGCAGATGACTTGATCGTCCATAGATGCTTGGCTAAAAAACAACCAATCCAACATACTCCAGAGAAAAGCAGACATCGACCATGTCCATGAATGCGTGTCTCTGAATTTAAGTTGCGCAACATCTCCAGCATGAAAGACATGTCTCATGTACTGTGATGACAGCCACCATCTGTAGGAGATGAACATTGCTGAAACGAATGTCCAAGCATACAGTCCTGTCAAATTCACGCTGTTATAAAGCAAGGCAAAAATCAGGGGGATAACAAATAAAGTGATGATCTGCGTTTGCCTTTGCATGGGCATGAATGTGCGAATGCTTTCAGCCTCAAGCCATATGGCATCCTCAGGCGTATCAACAGTTTGAACCAGTAACGACGAATCTTGCTGGTCTATGGTTTGGATCTGATCTACGTTGATGCTAGGAGACATTCCATGAGTCTATCAACTTACGGCCTCAGGTAAGCCTTGACGTTCATATTTATTGCTAATTGTTGTTAAAAAATGCCTGCCCGCGCCATCACATAGTTTTAACTTTAGTACCCAAAACAGGGCGCGCCAGATGTACTTTTAAAAACATTCCGCGTTGAATTTGTAATCAAATGTTTACAAAGAGGGAATTATCTTTTCGCGCTTGATTTATTGCACATGCTGGCTACGGCGCCGCCTTGCAAAAGGGGCAGTTTGATGTGACTATTTATAGCCAATATATCAATTTGCTTGGATTTAACATGTCAACCGCCAGTACCTTTAACCCTTATATTTCACAATCAATTTCTGAAAATCGCAGAAAACATATCTCCAACGCCATAGCGCTTGCTTTCCCTTGGGTATTGGGTTTGTTGCTGATTCTTTACACACCTGCCGAAGTTATTCCAACGCTCTTTGCTTGGAATTTAGAGATGTTGTTTGTCACGCTAAGTTCTATTGGTTTGGGTATTGGTTTTCACCGGCATTACACACACCATGCTTTCAAAACATCTAAGGCCGGAAAAATGGTGCTCGGTGTGATGGGCACATGGTCCATGCAGGGATCTATCATCAGTTGGGTGGCTGACCACAGGCGCCACCATCGTTTTGCGGATCAGCAATTCGATCCGCATTCACCCTGGGCGAACGACAAGGGACTGATCAACAACCGCATCGCAGGCTGGTTTCATGCGCACCTTGGTTGGAAGTTCTCGTGCGCTGTGTCTGACGAAAGCCGCTATGTACCGGATTTACTCAAAGACCCCGTCGCATTGTTTTTGACGCGCTACTACTGGCCAGTTGCAATTTCTGGCTATCTCTTGCCTGGTGTATTGGGCTGGCTGTATGGCGGCTGGCAAGAATGCACGACTTGCCTATTGTGGGCTGGATGTTTCCGAGCGGTGGTTCTGCAACAGTTTGAGGGTATTGCCAACTCATTGACGCACTTGTTCGGCTCTAAAGTTGAGGGCAGTCAAGACGAAAGCCGTGACAATTTAACGATTACCCTCATCCTGCTTGGCGAAGGCTTGCACAGCTACCACCACCAAAATGCGACAGTCGCTGTGAATCAGCCTTCCAAATTTGATGTTTTTGGACACATGATCATGTTTTGCGAGCGCTTGGGCTGGGTGTGGGATCTCAGAAAAGGTAAACCCGCCACAACCCTAGCCTCTGTAATAGCTGCAGCGCCGCCATCGCAAACTGGTTTGAAAGGTGCTGTTACAATTTAACCACGGCATATGCAGGAGAAGTGGCAGAGTGGCCGAATGTACCTGACTCGAAATCAGGCGTACCGCAAGGTACCGTGGGTTCGAATCCCACCTTCTCCTCCACTCAGAATCAAGGTTAACTCACTCAATACGTCAAGATGCTTTGGATCGATACACATTGCCATCTTGATGCGCCGGAATTCAACACATCTTCATCGGTAAATTCACCGACAGCCAGCGAATTACGCGCTTATGCAGCTATTAAAAATATAGCAAAATGCGTTTACCCAGCCGTTCATCCGTTCAACTTTCAAGCCGTCCGTGAGCTTGCCCATGCGCATGGCGACAGCTACGCTTTGGGCATCCACCCGCTGTATGTGAAAGATGCGTCTGAGGACGATTTGACTTTGCTCGGCGCAGAACTGGCACTGCGCATGGCTGACCCCAGACTGGTCGCTGTCGGTGAAATCGGTTTGGATTTCTTTGTGCCGGAGCTCAAAGTGAGCCCGCTGCGTGACAAGCAAATCCACTTTTACCGCGAGCAGTTGAAATTGGCGAAAAAGTACGATCTGCCAGTCGTTGTTCATGTGCGTCAATCGGCTGATGTGCTGTTGAAAGGCTTGCGCGATCTTGCGGCTCAAAATTACCAATGGTGCGGCATCATTCACGCTTTCAACGGTAGCGACAGCCAAGCGGCGGCTTTTATCAAACTTGGCTTCAAGCTGGGCTTTGGCGGCGCGATGACGTTTGAGCGAGCGCTGCAACTGCGCCATTTGGCGGCGACTTTGCCTTTGGAATCTCTCGTTCTGGAAACCGACGCCCCCGACATGCCGCCGCATTGGCTGTATAAAACCGCAGCCCAACGCGCCGCTGGCGAGCCGCAAGGCCGCAACGAGCCCGCCCAACTGCCGCGCATTGCGCAGGTGCTGGCGGACTTGCGGGGCATCAGTTTGGAGGCCTTGTCGCAGGCGGTTTGGGCTAATTCTTTAACTGCGTTGCCTAAAATGACACACTTGCTATGAATTACATAGTAAATTTTCAAGATATAAAATGCCTCTAGCCGGCATATTTATTTATTATGTAGCTATTAAAATAATAGCAAAATCCAATACAAACATGCTCCATGAAAAAACCCACCAAATCAGCAGGCAAAACAACAGAATTACCCGAGGTTAACTTCAGCGACTATGGCGATGTGCGCTGTTTGCACTTGGGGACAGAGTGGATTCAGGGCAGCATGTTGATGGATTCACCGTTTGAGATCGAGCTGGAATACGTGCAGCGCATGATGGCGTGGCTGCTGTTTGTCGATGCGGCCAGCGTGCCCAAGCGCCGTGCCATGCAGCTGGGGCTGGGCGCGGCAACATGCACCAAGTTTTGCTTCAAAAAACTACGTATGAAAACGACAGCGATTGAAATCAACCCGCAAGTGATCATCGCTTGCAGGCTGTGGTTCAAGCTGCCGCCAGACGATGCCAAATTGGAGGTGGTTTTGGCCGATGCGGCCCTAGAAATTCAAAAACCGCAGTGGCAGGGTCAAATTGATGCTTTGCAGGTCGATTTGTACGACCACGAAGCGGCTGCGCCCGTGCTGGACAGTGCCGAGTTTTATGCTGATTGCCGGGGTTTATTGACGGATGACGGGGTGATGATGGTGAATTTGTTTGGCCGGTCGTCCAGTTTTCAAAGCAGCGTTGACAAAATCACAGAAGCGTTTGGGGCGGGCGCAGTTTGGACCTTCAAACCCACGCGTGAGGGCAATACCATCGTCTTGGCTCAGCGCACGGCTGCTGTGCCTAAACGTGAGGTCTTGATGGCGCGTGCAGAAGTGATTCAAGCCAAATGGGGTTTACCAGCCACCAAGTGGTTGCGCGTATTTAAACCTCATAAGTAGATATACCTATGCTCGTCTTAGCTAAAACTAGTAGTAACCCTAAGATATTTGTTCAATGACACCAAACTTACTAGGTCATAATCAAACCGTTAAAACTTTAGGGGCATTCAATATGGCAATCAAAAGCCAAAAAGACTTTTTTTCTGGGTTATTGTTCACTGCGGTAGGTGTTGCTTTTGCTTTAGGCGCCAGCAATTACAGCGTGGGTACGGGCGCTCGCATGGGACCGGGTTACTTCCCGCTCATCCTGGGCATCTGCATGGCAATATTGGGTGCTGTTATCACGTTTAAATCCTTGGTTGTGGAATCGGCAGACGGCGTGGGAGATAAGGTTGGTACATTTGCTTGGAGACCCTTGTTTTTCATCATTGCAGCAAATTTGGTGTTTGGTCTGTCCATTGGTGGTCTGCCTAGTATCAAGCTGCCAGCGATGGGTTTGATTTTTGGTATTTTTGCGCTGACTTTTATTGCCAGCAAAGCGGGCGATGAGTTCAAATTCAAAGAAGTCGCTATTTTGGCTTTGATTCTTAGCATCATGAGTTATGGTGCTTTTATCTTGCTTTTGAAGCTGCAGTTTCCTGTTTGGCCAGCATTTTTGACGGCTTGATAACTATTAAATAAAGAGATTGGACATACAAAATGGATTTATTTAATAACTTAGCTCTCGGTTTTGGCGTCGCGTTTACGCCAATCAACTTGATGTATGCCTTCATAGGCTGTTTGTTGGGTACTTTGATTGGCGTTTTACCAGGTATTGGCCCTTTGGCAACCATTGCTATGCTGTTACCAGCAACTTATGCTTTGCCACCTGTGTCGGCATTGATCATGCTGGCTGGTATTTATTACGGCGCGCAATATGGCGGCTCTACAACGGCTGTGTTGGTGAATTTACCGGGAGAGGCGTCGTCCGTTGTCACGGTGATTGACGGCCACCAGATGGCCAGAAATGGCCGAGCGGGGCCGGCGCTGGCGGCTGCTGGGTTGGGTTCGTTTTTTGCGGGCTGTGTCGGTACCTTGGTGCTGGCAGCATTCGCGGTGCCTTTGACTGAAGTTGCTTTCAAATTTGGCCCTGCTGAATACTTCTCGTTGATGATTTTGGGCTTGGTTGGCGCGGTTGTTCTGGCATCTGGCTCATTGCTCAAAGCGGTTGGCATGATTTTGCTGGGCTTGTTGATGGGTTTGATCGGTACTGACGTGAATTCTGGCGTTGCCCGTTACAGCTTTGATATTCCTGAGTTGACAGATGGTATCGGTTTTATCGTGATTGCGATGGGTGTGTTCGGTTACGGCGAGATCATCAGCAACCTGGGTAAGCACGAAAGCGAACGCGAAATTTTCACTGCTGACGTCAAAGGCTTGATGCCAACCAAAGAAGATTTCCGTTTGATGGTGCCTGCGGTCTTGCGCGGCACAGCATTGGGTGCTGTTTTAGGTATTTTGCCGGGTGGTGGCGCGGTAATGGCTGCTTTTGCGGCTTACACCATTGAGAAGAAAACCAAACTCCAAGCTGGCGAAGTGCCGTTTGGCAAAGGTAATATCCGTGGCGTGGCTGCGCCTGAGGCGGCCAACAACGCAGCATCACAGACCTCCTTCATTCCTTTGCTCACATTAGGTATCCCGCCTAACGCGGTGATGGCTTTGATGGTGGGTGCGATGACGATTCACAACATCCAGCCTGGCCCACAGGTGATGACCAGCAACCCAGAGCTTTTCTGGGGTTTGATCGCGTCCATGTGGATCGGCAACGCGATGCTGATTATCTTGAACCTGCCTTTGATCGGTATCTGGATCAAATTGCTCAGCGTGCCATACCGTTGGTTGTTCCCCGCGATTGTGTTGTTCTGCGCGATTGGCGTTTACTCCACCAACAACAACACGTTTGACATTTGGATGGTTGCCATCTTCGGTGTGATCGGTTATTTGTTCATCAAGCTTGGAATGGAACCCGCACCTTTGCTGCTAGGTTTTATTCTTGGGCCGATGATGGAAGAAAACCTACGCCGCGCCTTGCTCTTGTCACGCGGTGACTGGAGCGTGTTTGTGACGCGTGGTTTGTCTGCCAGCTTGTTGGCTGTAGCGGTATTGCTGTTGGTGGTGGTGCTACTACCTTCTGTCAGCAAAAAGCGTGAAGAAGCATTTGTCGAAGAATAATCGGCTCATATTGTTTCTGCAGATTTAAAAAATGGCGCCTAGGGGGCGCCATTTTTTTTTATTGCGGCACAATTGTTGCAAAGACACTATTTATGCGAACACATTTACATATTCCACAGCATCCTTCACGCGTTGCCTTGCACAATGAAATCCACGCTCGTCCGCCTGAGGCGATGACGACACCCGTTGCCATATCTCACGTGGTGATGGTGTGTGACGCTGAACAGCGCCAAGCTAGCCGTGAGCATGTAGCGGCCTTGTTGCGCGACCACCATTTGTCGCCACCAGACGAGTCATCTACCCATATCCGCGTCGATTTGGGTGGTTTTAGGCTGCGCTGGGAGTTGCATACCGAATTTGTGACCTATACCTTCACGCGGGCGCTAGAAGGTGGCACATTGGAAGAGCGAGAGCCACAAACAGCGATAGATGTTGTGCCGCAAGATTGGCTGGAAAAGCTGCCTGGCGAGGCGCTCACCAGCATGCATGTGTGGTGTTTGCCAACACATGCGTTTGGCAGCAACGCCATCATCAAACATGTGCTGAATGAAGACACCTTGGTGGCTTCAACAGTGGCAGATGGTTTTGGTGAGGTCTATACCGACTTTGCCATTCATGCTGATGGGTTTTCGCGTATGGTGCTGTTGACGGGTAGCCTGACACCGCGTCGTTTGGGGCGTTTGGTGCAGCGTTTGCTTGAAATTGAAACCTACCGCATGGCCGCCCTGCTCGGATTGCCCGCTGCGCGTGAAGCTGGTAGTGCCTTGGCCTATGCCGAACGCGAATTGGCAGAGTTGGCGGAAGCTATTCGTACGGCAGACCGTAACGATGAGCCACAGTTGCTAGACAGGTTGACCAAGTTGGCGGGGCAGGTGGAAAGCCAATACGCCTCAACCCATTCACGGTTTTCTGCCAGTTCGGCCTATTTTGCCTTGGTAGATGACCGGATTGAAGACATCAACGAGTCTCGCTTAGCGGGTCTGCAAACGATTCGCGAGTTCATGGATAGACGCCTCACCCCAGCCCGCAGCACCTGCGAGTGGGCGACGCGCCGGCAAGATGCGCTGTCGCAACGCGTCTCACGCATCAGCAATTTGCTGCGCACGCGGGTGGAAATTGAGCAGCAGCAAAGCAGCCAGGCCCTGCTGGCGACGATGAACGACCGCCAAGATTTACAGCTCAAATTGCAATCCACGGTGGAAGGCCTGTCGGTCGCCGCCATCACCTACTACACCGTCGGCTTGATCAGCTACATGGCCAAAGGCGCACAAAAGCTGGGCTGGCCGTTGAGTGGTGAAGTCACCGCTGCTATCGCTATACCCTTTGTTGCTTTTGCAGTTTGGTGGTCGTTGCGTAGATTGCATAAAAAAATCACGGGACATTAATCTAGAAATATTGGACAAACAATTTCTGAAATACCTTCTAGAATGTTTTAAGACACAAGCTGTAAGAACGTATTTGGTTTGTGAAAGAATTCAAAGGAATATTTATGAAAAGACGTGATTTACTCCTGGCTTCGACTGGTTTTTTGCCAGCTTTGGCGCTGTCTCAGGCATATCCAAACAAACCCATCCGCATGGTTGTTCCCTTCCCAGCAGGTGGGGCAACCGATTTATTTGCCCGCGTTTTGTCTCAAAAAATTGGCGAGAAGCTGGGCAATTCTGTCGTTGTAGAAAATCGCCCCGGGGCAGGCGGTACGATTGGTTCAGACTTGGTCGCCAAAGCTGCGCCAGATGGCTATACCTTTTTGCTGGCCACCACCAGTACCCACTCCGTCGCGCCAAGCTTGAACCCCAAGATGCCGTATGACGTGACAAACGATTTCACGCCTATTATCCACGTCGGTAACGCGCCGAGTATTATGATCGTGCCCAATAATTCCCCGGCTAAAACGGTGAAAGAGTGGATTGAGCTGGCTCGCCAGAACCCGGGGAAATTGAACTATGGCTCCAGCGGAAATGGCACGATCGTGCATCTCACCGCCGAGTTGTTCAAAGCGCAGGCGGGTTTATTTGTGACGCACATTCCGTACAGAGGCACTGCTTTGGCCGTGCCTGATTTGATCACGGGTAATTTGAATGTCATTTTTGACTCCCTGCCAACCGGCTTGCCCCATGTGCGCGAAGGACGATTACGCGCTTTAGGCGTGACCTCAGCAAAGCGCACGCCGCTTGCACCTGATTTGCCAGCCATATCCGAGGTCTTGCCGGGATTTGAGTCCAACACTTGGTTCGGCTTGTATGCGCCCAAAGGATTACCTGCTGACATTCAGAGCAAAATCAACAAAGCCATGAACGAGGCTTTGGCTGATGTAAGCATCAAAGACCGTTTAGCCCGTCTCGGCATCGAGCCTGTGGGTGGCACCAGCGCTCAGTTTATGGCCATGGCGGATGCGGACAGAAACAAGTGGAAACGCATCATTGCTGACCGCAAGATTACTGCGGATTAGACTCTGAAAAATCAAAAATTGATCCAAAAACGACTATGAACTTTAACAACCAAGACTACCCCTACACCTCAACACGCTTGCCCGTTTTTGCACGCAATATAGTTTCCACCTCGCACCCCCTAGCCGCGCAAGCAGGCTTGCGCATGCTGCAAAAAGGCGGCAATGCCGTTGACGCTGCTATTGCTACCGCTGCGGTGATGACGATTGTCGAACCCGTGAGCAATGGCTTGGGTAGCGACTCCTTTGCCATCATTTGGGATGGCAAAGAGCTGCATGGGTTGAACGCTTCCGGCTGTGCGCCCAAGGCGTGGACGCCCGCTTATTTCAAGAAAAAATACGGCACAGACGCTGTAACACCACCCAAACGCGGGATCGATTCCGTCTCTATTCCTGGGGCTGTTGCCAGTTGGTCGGCCATGAGCGAGCGCTTTGGCAAATTGCCGTTTGCGGATTTGATGCAACCCGCTGCTGACATCGCCGAGCGCGGCTACCTTGTGCCTTTTGTGGTGCAGGGAAAATGGGCGGCACCTGTCGATGAATTACGCGGACAACCTGGTTTTGCCGACAACTTTTTACCCAAAGGCAGAGCCCCCGAAGTGGGCGAGTTGTTCCAGTTCAAGGCGGCTGCCAAAGCGTTGCGACTGATCGGACAAACCAAAGGCAAAGCGTTTTACCAGGGTGAAATCGCCGAAGCTTTGGTGAAGTTCTCAGCCGCGCAGGGCGGTGTGATGAGTGCTGAAGATTTGGCGTCGTACCGGCCTGAATGGGTCAAACCTATTGCCAAAGACTACGCTGGCCACACGTTGCATGAAATCCCGCCAAACGGCCAAGGCATCGCCGCCTTGATTGCATTGGGCATTTTGGCCAAGTTTGATTTGTCCAAAATGGAGGTGGACTCTGCCGCCACACAGCACCTGCAAATCGAAGCCATGAAGCTCGCTTTTGCCGACGTCTACCGCTATGTGTCTGAGCAAAGCACCATGGAAGTAACAATAGAGCAAATGCTGGACGATGGTTATTTGGCATCTCGCGCCAAGTTGATCGACCCCGACAAAGCGCAAGACTTTAAAGCGGGCAATCCTGTCAAAGGTGGCACGATTTATCTGACGGCCGCGGACGAATCCGGCATGATGGTCAGCATGATCCAAAGCAACTACATGGGCTTTGGCTCGGGTTGTGTGGAGCCTGCTTTTGGCATCAGCCTGCAAAACCGGGGGCACGGTTTCAGCCTAGAGCCCGGCCCCAACCAAGTCGCGCCTGGCAAGCGTCCGTTTCACACCATCATCCCCGCGTTTTTGACCAAAGACGGCCAGCCGGTCATGAGTTTTGGCGTCATGGGTGGCAATATGCAACCGCAAGGCCATTTGCAAACGCTGGTTCGTATGCTTGATTTTGGGCAAAACCCACAAGCTGCTTGCGATGCACCACGCTGGCGGTTCAATGCGGGTTTGGACATCAATGTTGAATCCCACATGGACCCCGCCATCGTGCAAGGCTTGCTAGAAAGAGGCCACGAAGTCAGCGTGATTCAAGACTCGTACCAAGACTTTGGCGCTGGCCAGTTCATCTGGCTTATGGGCAACCCTGCGGTAGAAGGCTATATGGCAGCCAGCGACCCACGGCGCGATGGGCAGGCTGCAGGTTACTGATAGTGTGGATAGTGCGGATTTCGGCCTCCTTGGTATGGCTAGGTTTGTTTTTTTGCAACAGCGCCGTTTGGGCGCAAGGCTGTCCGCAAGCCGATGGCATCAACCGCGTTGACGGGCAGCTTGAATGTTTGGTGATTCAGACAACGAAGCATCCGATTATTCAGAAGAACAGCCAAAAAGCACGTAATTTACTGGTCTACCTACACGGCGACAGCAGCCGTGGCGGCTTGTTTGACCGGCATTTCAGGTATTTTGCACCTTTTGCCAGCGCAGACACCGTCTTCGTCGGCATGATTCGCCCAGGCTATGCAGATTCCAAGAAAAACACCTCGTCGGGCGACAAAATGGGCGGTGGCGACAATTACACCGCTCATAACGTCGACGCCGTCGCCAGCGCTTTGCAGACTTTGAAGAGCAAATACAACGCACGGCGCTTGGTGGTGGTGGGTTATTCGGGCGGCGCAGCAACCGCAGGCGTGATTCTGGGCAGGCATCCTGAACTGATAGACAACGCCGTGCTCATCGCTTGCCCCTGCGACTTGGCTATTCGCCGTCAAGCATGGGCAAAAAACATCGTCAGACGCAGTATTTCCCCGCATGAAGTGGCTGACAAGGTGTTTAAAACCGTCCAAGTCACAGCCATCACCGGCGATGCAGACACCAACACCACACCCGAGCAAGTCGCAGGCTACATCGCCACCTTGAAAGGACGCGGGGTTAAAGCGCGCTACCTAGAAGTACCCAAAGCCACGCACGATGCTGGCATACTGGGCACAAAACTGCTGCAGGATGTTGTTGCTGCTTATCTGCTTAAAAAACAGGCAAAATAGTGTTTAAATTGGCCTCTAGCCGGCGTATTTATTGCCTAGGTAGCTATTAAAATTATAGTAAATTGGATGACTGAACAGCTCAAAAAATCAGCACAAAAACGCTTTGCAACGGGTTTGTTGTTGGCGGTTATTGGCTCCATCGCCTTCAGTGGCAAGGCCATCATCGTCAAGCTGGCTTACCGTCACGGCGTAGATGCGGTGACCCTCATCATGTATCGCATGCTGTTTGCGCTGCCGATTTTTGCGGTGATGGCGTGGTGGGCCAGCAGGGGGAAGGACGCTTTGACGCGCCATGACTGGTTCGGGGTGCTGGGGCTGGGGTTTACGGGCTATTACTTGGCAAGTTATCTTGATTTTGCAGGTTTGGCATACATCAGCGCGGCTTTGGAGCGGTTGATTTTGTACTTGAACCCCACGCTGGTGCTGATTTTGGGTTGGTTGTTGTACAAAAAGAAGATGTCGTCCAAGCAAATTGGCGCGATGGCGATCAGTTATGCGGGCATTTTGTTGGTTTTTGGGCATGAGATAAGCGTTCAAAGCATCAGTACGGCGGTGAACAGCAGTACAGCTTGGGGCGCTTTGCTCGTTTTCGGCAGTGCCGTGAGCTACGCTATTTACCTCACATACAGTGGTGAAATGGTCAAACGGCTGGGTTCTATGCGCTTGGTCGGTCTGGCGACGACGGTTGCATGTTTGCTGTGCATTGTCCAATTTGCCGTGCTGCGCCCTTTGAGCGCCATGGCCGTCGCCCCGCAGGTGATTTGGTTATCCATTTTGAACGCCACGTTGTGCACCGCCTTGCCAGTCCTTGCGGTCATGATGGCGATTGAGCGCATAGGCGCACCTTTGACGGCGCAAACTGGCATGATCGGTCCCATGTCCACCATTTTGATGGGCGTATTTGTCTTGGGTGAACCCTTGAATTTGTGGATCATCGCAGGTACGGTGCTGGTGTTGGCTGGGGTATATATGGTGTCGCGTAGCCGACCTGTTGCTACAGATTGAACAAGAATTGAACGCTATTTAGGGCACAATCGTAAGCATGCCATCGAATAATAAAATTTAAACGTTCTTTAAACTCTTTTGGAGACTAATTTATGGATTTAGGTATTGCAGGCAAATGGGCGTTGGTGTGCGGCGCTAGCAAGGGGCTGGGTTTGGGCTGCGCGCAGGCGCTTCATGCCGAGGGGGTTAACGTTGTTTTGGTTGCGCGGGGGCTAGAAGTGCTTCAGCAAACTGCTATTGATTTAATAGCTGTTAAGTCAATAAATACGCCGGCTAGAGGCGAAAATGAGGCAAAAAATCAACAAAATAAACCCGAAGTACTCTTTGTAGCTGCTGACATCACCACCGAAGCGGGTCGTCAAGCGGCTTTTTCGGTCGCAGGCGGGCCGGGCAAGGACTTTGACATCGTCATCACCAACGCAGGTGGCCCGCCGCCAGGTGATTTCCGTACGTGGGAGCGTGAAGACTGGCTCAAAGCGGTCGACGCCAACATGCTGACCCCGATTGAGCTGATCAAAGCCACGGTAGATGGCATGGCGGCACGCGGTTTTGGCCGCATCGTCAACATCACGTCAAGCGCCGTCAAAGCGCCGATTGATATTTTGGGGCTGAGCAATGGCGCACGCAGCGGGTTGACAGGTTTTGTCGCCGGCGTGGCCAGAACGACCAAATTAGCGGGAAACAATGTCACTATCAACAACCTGCTACCCGGTGCGTACGACACCGACCGCCTCAAAACCACCATGCAAGGCGCGGCTCAAAAGTCTGGCAAAACCATGGATGATGTGATGGATGCCCGTCGCAAAACCATTCCTGCGCAGCGTTTTGGCAACCCTGCCGAGTTTGGCGCGACTTGCGCGTTTTTGTGCAGCCAGCAGGCGGGTTACATCACCGGGCAGAATGTGTTGACGGATGGTGGCGCGTATGCAGGTACTTATTAATTTCAGGAGACAAAATCATGAGCAGCATTCTTTCCAAAACAGTTCAAATCAGTAAAAACGGTGGCGCTGAAGAGCTTAAGTTGGTTGATTTGGAGGTTGGTGAGCCCGACCTAGGTCAAATCCGCATCAAACACCACGCCATTGGCCTGAATTTCATCGACGTCTATCAGCGCAGTGGTGTTTACGCCTTACCCATGCCGCTGAATCTGGGCATGGAAGGCGCTGGCGTGGTTGAAGCCGTGGGTGAGGGTGTGACCCACCTCAAAATCGGTGACCGCGCTGCCTACGCTGGCAACCCACCCGGCAGCTATTGCGAGCGCCGCGTCATGCCTGCGATGACGGTCTGCAAATTGCCAGATGCCATCAGCTTTGAAACCGGCGCTGCCATGATGCTCAAAGGGCTGACCGCGCAGTATTTGCTGCGCCGCACGCTGCCACAGGGCGGTTTGCAGGCGGGTGATTTTGTGTTGTTCCATGCGGCTGCGGGCGGCGTGGGGCTGATTGCTTGTCAGTGGGCGAAAGCGCTGGGGCTGCAGCTGATTGGTACGGCAGGCTCGGACGCCAAATGCGCCTTGGCCAAAGAGCACGGAGCTGCGCATGTCATCAACTACAACACCGAAGACTTTGCCGCGCGGGTGAAAGAAATCACCGCTGCTGACAATGCCAAAAAGGGCTTGAAACCGGGTGCTAAATCGGGTGTTAAGGTGGTTTATGACTCGGTGGGCAAAGACACGTGGGACAAATCGTTGGATTGCTTGTTGCCGTTTGGCTTGATGGCCAGTTTTGGCAACGCTTCTGGCGTCGTTCCACCGTTTGCACCGGGCATGCTAGGTGCGAAAGGCTCGATTTATGTGACCCGTCAAACCCTGTTCACCCACATCGCAACGCGTGAAGCGACTCAAGCGATGGCGGATGAGCTGTTTGCTGTGGTGATGAGCGGCGCTGTCAAAATTCGTATCGACCAGCGTTACCCGCTGGCCGATGTGCAGCAAGCGCACCGGGATTTGGAAGCCCGAAAAACAACGGGCTGCACCATCATCACGCTGTAGATGGCGCTTTTTTGGCGTTTGATGCCTAGAATTTGAAGGGCTCAATTAGGTGATGAGAAGTTTAGTTACCAGCGGATGCATCACTTTTCGTTGGGTGTAAATAGCGTGGAAATGCTCCTTGACTTCGCTGCATACCGCTACTTTCGTTAATCCTTGCTGTTGTGTTAAGTATTCCTCCAGCCACTCTGAAGCTGGAAAAATGCCCATGCCAGCTGAGCCAAAAGTCGTGAGCAGTGCGCTGTCCTCAAATTCTCCGATTACGTTGGGGTTAATGCGCTGGCTTTCAAACCAATGTTTTAGGCGGCTGCGGACAGTGTTGTGTGTTGTTGGCAGCAACACGGGCAGTTTTCCTAGGCAATTTGGAAAATCTACAACAGCCAGCTTAGCTAGTCTGCTAGAAGCATACCAAGCAACTGCACTGCTAGCCAGCAATTGATGTTGTACTTTGAAGTTTAGGCTAAGAGCTGGCGCGTGATCGGCCAATATTAAATCAAGCTTATGTGTTGCCAAATCAGCCATGAGATCATCGAACTCGCCTTCATGGCAGACCAAATGAAGGTGCTCATCCATCAAGATGGGCGCAAGAAGTCGGTGGACAGCCAGTTTGGCAATGCCGTCGGAGATGCCGATGTGTAAGCGTACTGTTTTTCCACGGACGGCATCACGAATTTTGCTGGGAAGTTTTTCACCAATTGCAAAAATATGATCAGCCTCAAGCAATGCCGCAACACCAGCATCAGTCAACGTTAGCCCTCGCCCTTTGGGTTTAAACAGCGCGAAGCCAAGCTCTTGTTCTAGCAGTTTAACTTGCGTGCTGATAGTCTGTATCGCCATATTTAGTCGTTTTGCAGCACTCACCATGCTTCCTTCGTTCGCAACAATCCAAAAATAGTACAAATGACGATAATTAAAAGCTTGACTCATAAGTTTATATAATGTGAATTTAAAATTAATGATTCTGTTTTTTGGGATTAATAATCAATTTTAAACTGCTTTTTATACAGTAAAGATTTGACTATATTCGCATATTTGGTTTAACTGGAAACAAATTATGCAGACGATAGGAACGTGGTGGATGTGGGTGGGATTTGCCGCCTTTGTAATTGTGGCTATAGCAGTTGATCTTTTGGTCATGGAGAAGCAAGGTGCTCACAAAGTCACGATAAAAGAGGCTGCTGGTTGGAGCGCCATTTGGTTTGGTATGTCATTTATTTTTGCTGGGTTGCTCTGGTGGTATTTGGATGGAATCCAAGGCCGAGAACAAGCCAACACAATAACGATGCAATTCCTGACCGGTTATTTGGTGGAAAAAAGCTTATCAGTAGATAATGTATTTGTTTTTTTGATGATTTTTAGCTATTTCGCTGTGCCACTCGAATACCAAAAGCGTGCATTAATCACTGGAATCATTGGTGCAATTGTCTTACGTGCCATCTTAATCTTAGCGGGCGCTTGGTTGTTATCTACATTTCATTGGTTGCTTTACGTATTCGGTGCCTTTCTAGTCGTGACAGGCATCAAAATGTGGTTTGCAGCAGGTTCAGAGCCAGATATTTCAAAAAACCCAGTTTTGTCCTTTCTGCGTAAACGCATCAAGATGACTGACCAATTTGATGGCGAGAAACTGACAACCGTCATCAATAGCGTCAGGCATTACACGCCATTATTTGTAGTACTTGTCATGATTGCTGTGACAGATATTATTTTCGCTGTAGACAGCATCCCTGCAATATTTGCTATCACGCAAGACCCATTCATTGTGCTTACTGCTAATATCTTTGCCATCTTAGGACTGCGCGCACTCTATTTTTTATTGGCAGATTTGGCAGACCGCTTCCATCTGCTGGCTTATGGTTTGGCTTTGGTCTTGGTATTCATCGGCACAAAGATGCTGATCATCGATTTTTATAAAATCCCGATAGGTTATGCCCTAGCAGTTACGGCCAGCATTATTGCTGCATCTATGTTTGCATCGGTGTTTACTTCAGGCAAGCCCAAAGTAGATAAACTTCGATAATTCACCAAGTGACGTGGCCAGAGATCAATGCATGACAAACAAAAGCATACGCTTGAGGCAGTGGTTTCTCGCATTAGAGCCTCGTGTGTTGACTATGATGAACGGGCCTTTGCTGAGAAGAATCAAACCTTGGGCAGATAAACACGATATTTTCAGTTTTACGAGGGAGCCTCTGGCTCGTGGCATAGCATTTGGTCTGTTTTGCAGCTTGATCCCTGGGCCTTTACAAATGCTGGGAGCGCTTGCGGCTTGCGTTTTTTGGCGTGGGAACATCGTGGCTGGTTTCTTTGCCACTCTAATTAGCAACCCTTTGACCATTTTGCCGCTGTATATCGCAGCATTCAACATCGGTGCTTTTATCTTGCCTGGTCAAGTGCCATTGCCGTCTGTTTCTAGTCTGGCAAATGCAAGTTTTGGCACAGCAGATTGGTATCTCGCGATGTCGACATGGTTGCAAAGTTTAGGTTGGCCGTTGGTCGTGGGTTTACCTGTATTGGGTTTGTTGCTCGCAGGGTTAGGCTATGCCATCGTTCAAATTGCATGGCTTTGGCCAGTTTACATGCGGCATCGCACTATGAAGCGCAAAGCTGGTTGATTCCAGCCTTGGTTACAGATTCTGCATAGATTTAATTTTTCTTCACACGTCGCAGCTCATCCCAGATCAAACATACTGCACCAATGCTGATGGCACTGTCGGCCACGTTGAACGCCGGGAAATGCCAGCCACCGTAGTAGAAGTCTAAAAAATCAACCACATAGCCATACATCACACGATCAATCACATTACCAATCGCGCCGCCTAGAATGCAGGCCATGGCGAAGGCAAAGAGTTTTTGACCCGCATGTTGTCGTAGCAACCAAGTGATAAACAGCGCCGCCACCACGCCAATACCCGTGAAAAACCAGCGCTGCCAGCCGCCTGCGTTGGCTAAAAACGAAAAGGCAGCACCAGTGTTGTGCGCGCGCACCAGGTTGAAAAAGCTGGTGACGGGCGTACTGTCTCCTAATTGGTAATAGCCAATCACCAATATTTTGGTGAACTGGTCGGCCAACAATATGATGAGCGCCAAGCCCAACCATGTCCACCAACGGGCATGGCTGTTGCTAGTCACGTAAACTTTTTTAATAGAGGACTTGACCATTTAAGCCACCGTCCTGACTTCGCCCGCACCGTACAAATTGCTGCTGCAGCGGCCGCAAATCGTGGGGTGCGCCGCATCAACGCCTACATCAGCACTGTAATGCCAGCAACGTTCACATTTTACGTCATTTGAGGCTGTAGCCATCGTATTTGTTGACTGAGACGCTATTAAATTAATTACGGAAGTAATAAATACAAATTTCAAATCAGCACCTAGACTGCTCAGCAGAGCATGGTCATCAGCATTCACTTCCAATGTCAAATTGGTTTGCAGTGATGAACCAACTGTGCCAGCCGCACGCAAAGTTTCGATCTCTTTGTTCGCCATATCACGAATCTCGCGGATGCGGCTCCACTTGGCCAGCAAGGCCTCGTCTGGCGCGTCGAAGGTGGCGTAGGTTTCCATGAAGATGGATTCCGAGTTGCCCACCACCTGCCAGGCTTCTTCGGCCGTGAAACTCAAAAACGGTGCCATCAAACGCAGCAAGGCTTGGCTGATCTGGTGCAAAGCCGTTTGCGCACTGCGCCGCGCTTTGGACTTGGGCGCAGTGGTGTAGAGCCGGTCTTTCAAAATGTCGAGGTAGAACGAACCGAGGTCATCACTGCAATACACCTGCAGTTTGCCAACGACCGGGTGAAATTCATACACCTGGTAGTGCGCCAACACCTCGGCTTGCAGCTGCGCAAATCGGCTCATGGCGTAACGGTCGATTTCCAGCATCTCGCCCAACGGCACAGCGTCAAGCGCAGGGTCGAAGTCGCTGGTGTTGGCCAGTAAAAACTTCAAGGTGTTGCGGATGCGGCGGTAGATGTCCACCACGCGGGCCAGGATCTTGTCGTCAATGCTCAGGTCGCCTGAGTAATCGGTCGCGGCGCACCACAGGCGGATGATTTCTGCGCCCATCTTGTCGCTCACGGCTTGTGGCGCAACCACATTGCCTTCGCTCTTGCTCATTTTGCGGCCTTTGCCGTCCACGGTGAAGCCGTGCGTCAGCAGGCCTTTGTAGGGTGCGTGGTCGTACATCGCGCAGGCGGTAAGCAGCGAGCTGTGGAACCAGCCCCGGTGCTGGTCATGGCCTTCCAAGTACAGGTCAGCCGGCCAGGTGGATTGGTCGGTGTGGCTCTTTTGCAGCACGTGGTAGTGGGTGGTGCCCGAGTCAAACCACACGTCCAAAATGTCGGTGCTTTTGGTGTAGTTAGTCGCGCCATGTTCGCCATCCGCGCCAATCAAGCTTTCCATCGTCGCCTTGCTCCAGGCTTCGACGCCGCCAGCTTCGACCATGGATGCCGCCAGATCCATCAGCTCCATGGTGCGCGGGTGCAGTTCGCCGGTGGCGATGTGGATGAAAAACGGCAGTGGCACGCCCCAGTTGCGCTGGCGGCTGATGCACCAGTCGGGTCGGCCCGCAATCATGGCGCGCAGGCGAACCTGACCACTTTCGGGGTAGAACTGGGTTTCTTCAATAGCTGATAAAGCCAACTGACGTAAAGATTTAGTAGCAACATCGGCAGTAAATACGCCGGCTGTGGCTGAAGTGGCCTCATCCATACGGATAAACCACTGGGCGGCAGCACGGTAGATCACCGGTGTTTTATGCCGCCAGCAATGCGGGTAGCTGTGCGTGATGTTTTCGGTCGCCATCAAACGGTTGGCGTTTTGCAATGCCTCTATGACGACCGGGCAGGCCTTCCAGATGTTCAAGCCGCCAAACAAGGGCAGTTCGTCCACGTAGCGACCATTCCCTTGTACCGGGTTCAAGATGTCATCGGTGGTGATGCCGTTGGCAACGCAGCTGTTAAAGTCTTCTACGCCGTAAGCGGGAGAGGAGTGAACGATACCCGTACCGTCATCTGCCGTGGCGTAATCGGCCAGAAACACGGGGCTGAGTCGTTGGTAGCTTTGTGCAGAGTCACCCGTATCCACATCGGTCACCACGTCATAAAGCGGGTGCTTGAATTTCATCAAGGCCAGATTTTTACCCAAAGTCGTCGCTAAAACAGTGCCTTCGAGTTTGTAACGGGCTAGGCATTTCTCTACCAATACAGCCGCCAAGACCAGCAAACCGCGCTCGGTATCGACCAAGGCGTATTCCAGTTCCGGGTTCAGGTTCAGCGCCTGGTTGGCAGGAATCGTCCACGCGGTGGTGGTCCAGATCACGGCAAAAGCGTCTTTGCTGAGTTTGCCCAGGCCAAACGCTGCGGCCAGTTTTTCAGGTTCTGCACATTGAAAAGCAACATCCAGCGTCTGCGATTTTTTGTCGGCGTATTCAATCTCAAACTCGGCCAGCGAGCTGCCACAGTCAAAACACCAGTACACGGGCTTCAGACCACGGTAGACAAAGCCGCGCTCCATGATGCGTTTCAGTGCGCGGATTTCGTTCGCCTCATTGGCAAAATCCATGGTGCGGTAAGGGTTGTCCCACTCGCCCAATACGCCTAGGCGTTTGAAGTCGGCCATTTGACCGGCGATTTGTTCGGTGGCAAAGGCGCGGCTTTTGGTCTGCACTTCGTCACGCGGCAGGTTGCGGCCATACAGTTTTTCAATCGCATTTTCAATCGGCAGGCCGTGGCAATCCCAGCCCGGCACATAGGTGGCGTCAAAACCATCCAGCTGACGGGCCTTGACGATCATGTCTTTCAAGACTTTGTTGACGGCATGACCAATGTGGATTTGGCCATTGGCGTACGGCGGGCCGTCATGCAGCACAAATTTGGGCTTGCCAGCACGTACATCACGCAGTTTTTTGTAGATGCCTTTGTCTTCCCAGGACTTGACCCAGCCCGGCTCGCGCTTGGGCAGATCGCCGCGCATGGGGAAGGGGGTGTCTGGCAGGTTGAGGGTGCTGCGGTAATCGGCGGTAGCTGTGTCAGTCATGTGGAAATTTTGTGAGAAAAAAATTAATTCGATGCGAAAAAAACACGTGCATCAATGCAGTCTTTGGCGATGCCTGTTTTTAATGCTTCTAAGCTGTCGTATTTCAGCTCATCGTGTAGCTTGTGCAGCAACTCAACTCGAATAATTTTACCGTAGCCGCCTTCAGCGCCTAAAGAATCTGGCCAGTCTAAACAATGGGTCTCCAGCAAAACGCGCCCGCCGTTAACGTCATTGGGATCAAGTGAGGGGCGAATACCTAAGTTGGCGACGCCTTCCAAAGCATGCTCTGTCAAACCAAAAACGCGTACTGCAAAAATACCGCTGGCGGCGGGTTTCCAGTGGGAAAAGCGTAAATTGAGGGTTGGACAGTTCAATTCACGTCCTAATTTACGACCATGTACCACATGCCCGCTGATGCTGTAGGGTCGCCCCAACAGCTTGGCGACATCGTTCATGCGGCCTTGATGTAAGGCTTCACGCACTTTTGAGCTTGAAACACGCAGACCATGCACTTCATAGCTGTTCATGCGGGCGACTTCAAAGCCTTTTGCAGTCCCCGCTGCGTCCAGCATGGCGTAATCACCTGCGCGCTTAGCACCAAAACGAAAATCATCGCCTACTAAAATATATTTGACGCCTAAACTTCCAACAAGTACGTCGTTGATGAAGTTTTGAGGGGGCTGAGCCGCAAATTTGGCGTTGAAGGGCAAAACGACGCATTGATCGATGCCACAACGCGCTAATTCAGTTAGTTTGTCGCGTAATGTGGCAATTCTGGCTGGCGCTAACTCTGGTTTTTGTGCAGCTTTGGCGAAATAGTCGCGCGGATGCGGCTCAAAAGTCATCACACAACTGAGAATATGGCGGTGCGATGCTTCATTTTTAAGCAGCGCCAGCATGGCTTGATGACCGCGATGCACGCCATCAAAGTTACCGATCGTTAAAGCGCAGTGCCTAAACATCGTATTTTTGGTTGATTTGTCAGGTAAGCCGTGCAAAATTTTCACAATATGTCTCAAAAATAGCGTCAGTTTGCCTAGTTTAGGGTTAGAAAAGTCAGGAATTACATCTATGTAAAGATTGGTAAGCCCAAGACGAATACAATAAGGAGTTTAGTGGCAAACACATTTTGGTATGTGGCTTGCAACTTTTGGGTATGTAAATTTGATGAGACGTGAAAAAGTGGCGAACATGTTAAACACATTAATTTCTAATAAATTGACCAATCTTTTACAAAAAGCTGGCGTTGTTCTGGGTTCTTTTGCGGCAACAGCTGCGTTTGCTTTGGCTGACTTGCCAGGCGGGCCTGGTGTCAATCAGCTGAATTTGACCACTGGAGTAACCAAGATTTCGCAAGAACAAAGCTGGCTGCATTGGTACATGTTGATCATCTGCACGGTGGTTTTCATCTTAGTTTTTGGTGTGATGTTTTATTCAATTTTGAAACATCGCAAATCCGTAGGTCATAAACCAGCCAATTTCCATGAATCAGTGACGGTTGAGGTGGTTTGGACAGTCATTCCTTTCATCATTGTTATTTTGATGGCGTTGCCAGCAACCAAAGTTGTTGTCGCCATGAAAGATACAACCAATGCCGACCTGACGGTCAAAGCAACGGGTATGCAGTGGAAGTGGGGCTACAGCTACATCAAGGGCGAGGGCGAGGGAATCGGCTTCGTCTCAACCTTAGATGCCACACATCGCGAAATGTCTGAAAACGGTGGCCCTAAAAGCGGTCAAACTGTTGATAATTATTTGCTCAAAGTCGACAATCCTTTGGTTGTTCCAGTCGACAAAAAAATCCGTGTTATCACGACGGCAAATGACGTGATTCATGCTTTTGCTGTGCCAGCATTCGGCATCATGCAAGATGCGATTCCGGGCTTTGTGCGCGACACTTGGTTCCGTGCCGAGAAAATTGGTGACTATTACGGACAGTGTGCAAAATTGTGTGGCAAAGAACACTCGTACATGCCAATCCATGTAAAAGTGGTTTCTGCGGAAGATTACACAAAATGGGTGGCTGCTGAGCAAAAGAAGCTGGCTGCTAAAGCCGATGACCCAAGCAAAGTTTGGACCATGGACGATATTTTGAAGCGCGGCGAGAAAGTCTACGCTGCTAACTGCGCAGCTTGCCACCAAGCCAGTGGCAAGGGTGCTGGTGCCATCAAGCCACTTGATGGTGCTGCGGTAGTGCTGGATGCAGATAAAAACAAAGAAATCATGGTTCTGTTGAATGGCCAAAACAATGGTGCTATGCCTGCTTGGAAACAATTGAGTGATACGGATTTGGCTTCTGTGATCACTTACACAAAAAACAACTGGTCAAACAAAACCGGTCAATTGGTACAGCCAGCTGAAGTTTTGGCAGCCCGCAAGTAATAGCAGATTAAAAATTTTGAATCAAATTAGTTTCGAGAAAGTATCAAAATGAGTGCAGTAATAGACCATTCCACACATGCGCACAGCGCGCACGATGCGCATGACGACCATCACGATCACGGCGCACCCGCTGGCTGGCGTCGTTGGGTTTTTGCTACCAACCACAAAGACATCGGTACTTTGTATTTGCTATTCAGTTTCACGATGTTCATGATTGGCGGCATCTTGGCGTTGCTGATTCGCGCTGAGTTGTTCCAGCCAGGTTTGCAAATGATCAATCCGGAGTTGTTCAACCAACTCACCACCATGCACGGCATCATCATGGTTTTTGGTGCCATCATGCCCGGTTTTGTGGGCTTTGCAAACTGGATGATTCCTTTGCAAATCGGCGCAGCTGATATGGCCTTTGCGCGTATGAATAACTTCAGTTTCTGGTTGATGATTCCAGCAGCTTTGATGGTTGTGAGTTCCTTTTTCGTGCCTGGAGGCGCGCCATCAACAGGTTGGACTTTGTATGCGCCGTTGACGCTGCAGATGGGCCCTTCGATGGATACAAGCATTTTTGCTTTGCATCTTTTGGGTGCTAGCTCTATCATGGGTTCGATCAATATTATTGTGACCATCCTGAACATGCGCGCTCCTGGCATGACTTTGATGAAGATGCCTATGTTCTGCTGGACTTGGTTGATTACGGCTTATTTGTTGATTGCAGTGATGCCTGTGTTGGCTGGTGCGATCACCATGACATTGACTGACCGTCACTTTGGTACCAGCTTCTTCAACCCGGCAGGTGGCGGCGACCCAGTGATGTACCAACACATTTTTTGGTTCTTTGGCCATCCAGAGGTTTACATCATGATCTTGCCAGCCTTCGGCATCATCAGCCACATTGTTCCTGCATTCTCACGGAAGAAATTGTTTGGTTATGCCTCCATGGTGTACGCAACTTCAAGTATCGCTATTTTGAGTTTTATCGTTTGGGCTCATCACATGTTTACTGTTGGCATGCCGGTGACTGGGCAGCTATTTTTTATGTATGCGACGATGTTGATCGCGGTTCCTACAGCCGTGAAAATTTTCAACTGGATTGCAACCATGTGGCGTGGTTCTATGACTTTCGAAACCCCAATGTTGTTTGCAGTAGGTTTCATCTTTGTATTTACCATTGGTGGATTCTCAGGTCTGATTTTGGCCATGGCGCCTATCGATATCCAGATTCACGACACTTATTATGTTGTCGCGCATTTCCACTACGTGCTGGTTGCGGGCTCTTTGTATGCCATGTTTGCTGGCTTTTACTACTGGTGCCCTAAGTGGACTGGCGTGATGTACAACGAATCACGTGGAAAAATTCATTTCTGGTGGTCATTGATCTCTTTTAACATCACGTTCTTCCCGATGCACTTCTTGGGCTTGGCGGGTATGCCGCGTCGTTATGCAGATTACCCAATGCAATTTGCAGACTTCAATGCGATTGCTTCAGTCGGTGCTTTTGCCTTCGGTCTGGCGCAAGTCTATTTCTTCTTCTTTGTTGTCCTGCCTGCCATGATGGGCAAAGGCGTGAAGGCATCAAGCAATCCATGGGAAGACCAAAACTCGGATAACCTTGTTAAAGGTGCAGAAGGCTTGGAGTGGGAAGTTGCTTCTCCAGCGCCATTCCATACTTTTGAAATTCCACCTAAGCTGAATGCTGCAGCAAATAAAATTATTGCTTGATACCAAAAACAATAAGCAAAAACTAAGAAATTGTATTTAAATGGCTACACCTGAACAAAAGAAAAATAATCGCAAAATGGGATTAATTTTGACCTCAATTGCGGTTGTGTTTTTTCTCGGATTCATGGCGAAAATGTACATTCTTAGTCACTAGTCGTTTGCTAATCAAAAAAATTTATGTTTCGTAAACAAGAAAACACAAACATGGTTGGCAAGTTAGCCATCATCGTGTTAGCCATGTTTGCGTTTGGTTATGCATTGGTGCCTTTGTATAAAGCCATCTGCGAAATGACTGGCATCAATATATTGGCACTTG
>JAYSZH010000102.1:0-10881 GCA_043738155.1 Polaromonas sp.
GGATTCGACGCTGATCAATATTGAATGCATCGACGAAATCGCCGATGCTGCGGGGCGCAAGGCGGAGGTGGCTGCGATTACCGAGGCGGCCATGCGGGGCGAAATTACGGATTTTAAGGACAGTCTGCGGCGCCGGCTGGCACTACTTGAAGGCGTGAGTGTGGCGAGCATGGAAGCCGTTTACGCTGAGCGGCTGCAGATCAACCCAGGGGCCAAGGCGCTGATTGACGCTTGCAAGGCTGCGGGTATGAAGGTGCTGCTGGTGAGCGGTGGGTTCACGTTTTTTGCGGATCGGGTGCAAGAGACGCTGGGCATTGACTATGTGAAAGCCAATGTTTTAGAGGTGAAAGACGGCAAGTTAACCGGCAAGTTGATGATGCAGCCTTGGGGTGAGATTTGCGACGGGGAGGAAAAGCGCAGCACCGTAGCGGCTGTTTGTGCGGATTTGGGCGTAACACCTGCACAAGCGATTGCGATGGGCGATGGAGCGAATGATTTGCCGATGATGAAGCTGTGCGAAGACGCGGGCGGTTTGTCCGTGGCCTACCATGCTAAACCTAAAGTTCGCGCGCAGGCGATGGTAGCGATCAACAGCGGCGGGCTGGACAGGCTTTTGAGCGTTGTTACACCGAATAAATAGTAACTGTACAGACGATTCGCCCCAATTTAAGAAAATGTTCAGTTTTAACAAAGATAGCAAAAATACAATTAGATACACGAATTTACCACGCAAGGGCTGAGGCGGTGCTTTAAAAAGCAACAAGGCTTGCTACAAAATTTGATAACTTAAATTGAGGCTATTTTTATGACAATTTGCAACAAAACTTTGAAAGCGCTGGCTGCCACATATGCCGTTTGTGCGGTACTTTCTGCCCAAGCACTTACCCTAGGCGTCACCGAAGGTGTGACTTACCGTGCGACCGAGGCTGAAATCGAAGCCAAATTTGCGCCGATTGCAAGGATGATCAGCTTGGCGACCAAGCAGCCGGTCAAAATTCAAATCATCCCGTCTTACAACGCACTGCGTGATGCATTGAAGCAAGGCCAGCTGGATGCGGCTTTCATCCACCCAGCGCATGTGTCTTTTGAATCTATCAAAACCGGTGCCTACAAATCAGTGGCATGGACAACTGGCTTCACAGAATACAAAGTATCGTTTTTGTGCAAAGAGCCTGAGCCCATCAAAAACTGGGCCACGGTGAACGGTAAAGCCTTGGTCTCGCCAGATGCAGATTCCATCACCGCCATCATGACCCGCTCAATGCTGCGCGAAAACAAATTGAATTCGGCCACCGATGTCAAACTGCAAGTGACGCGCTTTCAAGATGCCGTGCCTTTTTATATTGACAACGGCTTTGCAGCCTATGGCGCAACCGCCTCTGGCGCTGTGATCAAAACCTGGAAAGAAAAAGGCGGCAAAACCTGTGCCCAATCGCGCGGTATGCCCATCAAGCATTGGATTGTCTCCAGCAAGCTGAGCGATGAGCAGGCAGCTGGTGTGCGCGAAGCTTTGTTGACCATGGACCAATCTGACCTGGGTAAAAAAGCGCTGGCAACGTCTGGCTACAAAGGATTTATCGCCAGCGACACGGAAGTGGAAAAAACACTGACCAATTGGCTTGGGCTATAAACCTGCACCTTGACAGGTACTCAGCCCACACGTCAAACTGCTTGTAAACCTGATATATTGAGGTCTTAAAATATATCGGGAGCGCTCTTTGTCTAGTCTTTTTCAAAATGTTGACGCCAACGGGTTGCTAGAGTATTCCGTTGTCTATACCGACCGTGCGCTGAACCACATGTCGCAAAACTTTCAGGTGGTGATGCGTGATGTATCGTCAATCTTGAAGGAAGTTTACAACGCCAAATCAGCCTGCGTGGTGCCTGGTAGCGGCACCTACGGCATGGAAGCCGTGGCGCGTCAATTTGCATCAGACAAAAACGTAATGGTGCTGCGCAATGGCTGGTTCAGCTACCGTTGGACGCAGATTCTTGAAATGGGGCGCATTCCTGCCAAAGAAACCGTGCTCAAAGCACGTCGCCAAGGCACCGACAAGCAATCACCTTTCGCACCCATGCCAGTCGACGAAGTCGTCGCGGCGATTCTAAGAGAAAAGCCTGAAGTCTTTTTTGCGCCGCACGTAGAGACATCCTCGGGCATGATTTTGCCAACCGCATACATGCGTACCGTGGCAGATGCAGTGCACAGCGTGGGCGGCATTTTTGTGTTGGATTGCATTGCATCGGGAACGATTTGGGTGGACATGGTTGCCTGCGGTGTGGACGTTGTGATCAGCGCACCACAAAAGGGCTGGAGCGGCTCACCCTGCTGCGCCTTGATTGCGATGAGCGAACTGGCTCGCACACGCATTGATTCAACCACCAGCACCAGCTATGCCTGCGACTTAAAAAAGTGGCTCAGCATCATGGAAACGTACGAGGCAGGCGGCCACGCGTACCACACCACCATGCCCACAGACGCCCTACGCCGTGTGCGCGACACCATGTTGGAAACCAAAGCTTATGGCTTTGCCAAAGTCAAAGCCGAGCAACAACAACTCGGCGATGACGTGCGCGCCATGTTCAAAAACCGTGGTATCAAAAGCGTTGCAGCTGCTGGCTTTGAGGCACCAGGCGTGGTGGTCAGCTACACAGAAGACGCGGGCATTCAGTCCAGCAAGAAGTTCTTAGCCGTTGGCTTGCAAACCGCTGCTGGCGTTCCCTTGATGTGTGACGAAGGCGCAGATTTCCAAACTTTCCGCATTGGTTTGTTTGGTTTGGACAAGTTGCACAACATCGAGCGCAGTGTGCAATCGCTCAGCGATGCTTTGGACAAAATTTTAGAAGAAACTACTGTTCCTGCATAAATAAGCTAACCCCGCTCAATCACTGCTCTGCCCGCCGGCACAACAAACTGTGCAAGCGTGCTGGCCATTGTTGTTTTAGCACGAACATCGTCCACAGCTCGCAAAGTCGTTGTTAACTGCTTGGCCGTAAATTCAACCACCCCGTAACCTCTGCGTTTCGCGTCCGCAAACACAAAATGCGGGTTTTCAGCCAAGCGCTCGGGCGTTTTCTGTACCGCTGCACTGCTGGCGGAAGATGTGATGCTGGTTCCGCAAAACTCCACACCTATCGCCGCACTGGCTTGCGCGGCTGCCGTTTGTGAGTAATCAGCTTTCAAGTAGCCCACCCAGTTTTCATGTACATCGCCACCCAGCATCACCGGGTTGCTCACCGCGTTTTTCTGTAATGCGTCGGTCAAACGACTGCGCGCAGGCGCATAGCCGTCCCAGCCGTCGTTGAAAAAACCTTGCTCTTTGCCAGGGTTGTTGTCGCGTGAGCCAAACAAAGTCGATTGCGCCATCACGTTCCAAGTTGCACCTCGTTGTTTGGCTGCGGTAAATTCTGCACTCAACCATGCCTCTTGCTGCGCCCCCAAAAGCGTGCGTTTGGGGTCTAGCCAATCAGCACATTTGGCAGGATTGACCACGCTAGAGCCTAGTTTGCCATCTTTTGAGCAGGCTTGCCTGTCACGGTATTGACGGGTGTCCAGCATGTAAAACGAGGCCAATTGCCCGATATCGACGCGTTGATAAATTCGTAGTTCATTCCGCATTTCAGCGCCAGACGCTAACCCTGCCAAGCTTTTTGTCAGGGTGGACGCTCGAATCGGCATGTTCTCGTAATACGCTTGGTAAGCCGCCGCACGGCGCATGGCGAAGTCAGCAGGGTTAGAAAAAATGTCGGCAATCCCGCTGTCCCCGCCCGTCAAACCCGCATAGTCATTTTGCACCTCGTGGTCGTCCCACGTCAGCAGCCACGGACAGGCGGCATGCATGGCTTGTAAATCGGCATCGCTTTTGTACTGCGCGTAGCGGCTGCGGTAGTCGTCAAGTGTCAACACAAACCCCAGGCTGGATGTTGCACTTGGCAGCCGCACGGCAGACACTGGGTTGCCCGGGTATTCGTAAATATAATCGCCCAAAAACAGCACCGCATCGGGCTTTTCAGCCAGCATGTGTTTGTAAGCAGTGAAATACCCCGCCTCCCAGCGCTGGCAGGAGGCATAGGCGATTTTCAGTTTGTCAACGGCTGCGCCAGCTTTGGGGAAAGTGCGCGTTTTGCCCACGCTGCTGACCGCATCGCCCACCATAAAGCGGTAAAAATACCAGCGATCCGGCTGCAAATTTTGCACTTCAACATGCACAGAATGGCCCAAATCAGCCGTGGCCAGCTGAAAACCGCTTTGGACGATGCCGGTGCGGCTGAATTTGTCGTTGTCTGACACTTCCCAGCGCACGGCGACTGATCGGCTATCCAAATCACTTTCAACCAGCCGCGTCCATAAAACGACCGAATCATGCGTGGGCGACCCGCTAGCAACGCCCAGAGAAAATGGATTCGTCTGAAATCTGCGCGGCGTATCCGTCTGACTCCACACACTGCGCGGTAGCGACAAAGTGGCTGCACTGGCGGTTGCCCATCCTCCAAGGTGCGCGGCAAGCTGCAAAAACTGTCTTCGCCGTGATGCTGTGTTGTACAAAATAGCCATACCGACAGCATAGCCTTTATCCTTTACCGGAATATTGCTATGCTTACGATTTTTTTTGGAGAAACCTTAATGTCATTGAAACAAAAACTCACCGCGCAAGACTTTGACCAAGAACTGCTGATTTTGTTTGACGCCTACGTCCACGGCGGCATAGACAGGCGTGGTTTCCTCGAAGGCGCCGCCAAGTTCGCCACCGCAGGCACGACAGCAGCCATGCTTCTAACCGCATTGAGCCCCAATTTTGCTGCCGCGCAAGTCGTCCCCAAAGACGACAAACGCATCGTTACCCAAACCGTAGAAGTTCAATCCCCCAATGGCTCAGGCAGCATCAAAGGCCTGCTCGCCCGCCCTGCCAGTGCTGGAAGCAACAAACTCCCCGCCATTTTGGTCATCCACGAAAACCGTGGCTTGAACCCGCATATTGAAGACATCGCCCGCCGGTTGGCGGTTGACGGCTACATGGCTTTCGCGCCCGACGCGCTCACCCATTTGGGCGGCTACCCGGGGGATGAAGACAAAGCCCGCGAACTCTTCCCCAAGCTAGACCAAAAGAAAATCATTGAAGACTTCATGGCCAGCGCCGCTTGGCTGAAATCTCGCGCAGATGCGACAGGCAAGCTCGGCGTGACCGGCTTTTGCTACGGCGGCGGCATTGCCCACACCTTGGCGACCCGAATGCCAGATTTGAACGCTTCCGTGCCCTTCTACGGTAACCACCCTGCCGCAGCCGATGCTGCTAAAGTCAAAGCCCCGCTGCTGATTCAGTTTGCTGGCATTGACGACCGCATCAACGCCGCCTGGCCCGCGTATGAGGCCGCCCTGAAAGCCGCCAATGTGCCGCACACCGCCTATGTGTACGCCGGCACGCAGCACGGCTTTAACAACGACACCACACCAAGGTTTGACGCAGCCGCGGCTAAACTGGCGTGGGAGCGGACGATGGCGTTTTTTGATAAGTATGTGAAGGCTTGATGATTCAAATTCGTCCTTTCAATGAAGTAGATTGGCCAACCCTTTGGCCCATCTTGCAAACCACCTTCGCCTCTGGTGATACATACACCTTTTCACCTCAAAGCACCGAGGCAGAGATTCACAAAGCGTGGGTTGAACTGCCTTCTGCCACGTTTGTAGCCTGCAACGAAGTGGGCGACATCCTGGGCACCTACTTCATCAAACCCAACCAACCCGGCTTGGGTGCGCATGTCAGCAATTGTGGTTATGTTGTATCTAAGGGGGTCCAAGGCCAAGGCATTGCCGCGCAAATGTGCAAGCATTCACAAAAATTGGCTGTTGAGATGGGTTTCAGGGCGATGCAGTTCAACTTCGTCGTTGCCACCAATACAGGTGCCGTTCGGTTGTGGCAAAAGCTGGGTTTTGAGATTGTGGGCACGCTGCCGGGGGTGTTTCAGCACAAAAAGCTGGGGTTTGTGGATGCTTTTGTGATGTTTAAGCGCTTGATTTAGCGCTCTTCTTGATTCTTCTTGATACTAGCTCGCAGCGGTTTCAGCAAATCACCCAGCCCGTTGTGGTCAATCTCTTGCATCAGCGCGAGCAGCCTGCCAATGTTGGATTTTGGGAAGCCTTCGCGGGCGAACCAGTTGAGGTAATTGCCAGGCAGGTCGGCAATCATCACGCCTTTGTGTTTGCCGAAAGGCATGGGCGTGCTCACTAAGAGCAATAAATCATCAGTTTCCATAGCCGCATCGTACAATACAAGTATCCCTGCCAGCATCCCTGCCCAGCCTCTTGCTAAAAGCCAAGTCAGCCCAAAATATCACCCATGTCAGACCACTACGCCGCCCTAGGCCTTGCCAGCAGCGCCACGCTTGCCGACATTAAAAAAGCGTATCGCCAAAAAGCCGCCTTTTACCACCCTGACCGCAACGATGCGGAGGATGCGGCCGACCGGTTTCGATCTGTGCAAGCGGCTTACGACGTGCTCAGCGATACCGAAAAACGACAAGCTTTTGACGACAACCGTCGCCGCAATTTGCTGGACAATCCGCTAGAAACCGCACAAGGTATTTGGCATAATTATTTTAAAAATTTAACATCTATTTGATATTTATTTTATTTAAAAACATAGTGTTATATAGCTTTATTAAAGTAAATTATCAAATATCTTATTCAATGAATGACGAGGACTCCATGAGCATATCTGGCTATTTCAAACACCTACGCACCAGCTACCAAGCGGAACTGGACGACCTGACTTCGGACTCTGAAGGCAAAGACGTGCTGAAAAAACGCTTGGCTGAAAAGCGCAAAGAGCTGGACTTTTTGAAGCAGATGATTGAGCTCAGCCCCGAGATGGTGGCCGTGATTTTTCACAACGCGTTCACCATCAAACTGCCGGCAGTGATGGACGATTTGCTGAGTTTTGAAGCTGACGAGCTACCCGAATGGAGCACTTTAGCCGATGTGGTGACCCTTGCCGATTGGGCGAAAGAGCCCGCCAAAGTGATTTTGGCAGAGCCGCAAGGCGAGCAATTCATGACCGTGGCCGCCGCGCTGGAATACATGTTCCACAAGAAAACCCACCGCCCGCCTTTGCATGAAAATGACGAAGAAGACGACGACAACGAAGACCATGACGGCGGCGCGGACTACGACAGCGAGCATGACAAACAAGCCAACAAAGAAGCCAAAGCCCGCGAAGAAGCGGGGCAAGATTGGATGGTTGAGCAGGGTTTTGACCGTAAAGATTAGATTAAAGATTAGATATAAAGGCTTTGTTCCCCACTTTGAAAAAGGGGGGCTAGGGGGGATTTAAACCTAGCAAGTCAAAATACAAAATACAAAATGCAAACAGCGACATAGGATACTAAATGACCGAACAAACCAGCAGCCAACTCGCCCTGATCACCAAAACCCAAGCGCTCATCGCCGCTGGCGATATCGTGGGCGCGGAGTATGCGCTGGTCGAACTGGCGGACGCTGAAGGCGACCAGGCGCTGATGGTCGTTTTAGAGCAACTGCCACCCAAAGACATTTTGGCGGTGATGCGCGAGTACGACAACTCCAAGGAATCCGTCGTCAACCTGCTGGTATCGCCCAAACAGTTCGCCCGCGCGGTCGTCATTGAAAAGCAGTACAAAGACCTGTCCCGCACCCATTTGCGCGGCATGATGAACGCGATTTTGTTCCGCGACGGCGCGGATACTGATGAGTTTTTGACCGCGATTGGCGATTTGGAAGGCGGCAGCGATGCTTTGGCCGACTATTTTTCTGAAAAATGGAGCCGCGTCGAGGCGTTTGCCCGCTCAGGCACGTTTGAAACCATGGAAGACGACGGCGAGATGTTGTCGGAAGAGGCGCTGTACAACCAGTCCTACGCCAAACCCAAAGTCGACGAAGACGACATTGACGACCAAGACTGGATGCAACTCGCCTGGATTTTGCGCTACAGACTGCCCGATTTGTTCATTGAAATGCTCCTAGTCCTACGCGCCAAAGCTCGCGCACATGATGCTGGGTTAGGTGAGGAAGACGGCGAAGAGGACGATGGCAAGGTTGAAACGGGCGATACCGACAGAGGCAAAGCCACGCCGGCGTTGTTGGATGATGACGAGGAATCTGCCATTTAATGTCCATCAGCCTTTACGATTCCCGCCCCTTCTTCGAAAAAGCCCTGCAATACGGCGTGCAACACGGCATCATTCCGGCTGCGAAGTTGGAGGCTATTGAAACCGAAGCGCCCAAAGGCATGGTGCAAATCGCCCGCTATTTTGGCAGCGAGTACCTGCGCCCTGAAATCGAGCAAGCCAAACTACGCATCGTCAACCTCGTCAGCCTGTACCTAGAACACAGCACGGGTGGCAATGTACAGTTGGCGGCAGAATCGCTACGCGATAACTCGTTTTTGTCGCACTCCAAAGCCGGCTCCACGCTCTTGAAAGACCTCATCACCCTGCCCCAAAACAGCCATTTCGGCATGAATGAGCGCACGGAATTTACCGATGAACAGATTCCGTTGCTGTCCAAATGGACGTTGCGACCTGCTACCAGTTTATTGCCCGAGTTTCAAGCCGAACTCAGTAAACGTCAAAAAGTCGCAGCTATTGTTGACGCTGCCATTTGGCTGGCCGAGCAGCTGGGCTTTGACGAAGAGCAACTAGAAGAAGCCGGCATGGACGCCGAAGCCGTCATCCGCACGGCTTTGTTGACCTTGGCCGCGAAAAACCGAAAACTGCCAGATTGGGCTGGATTTGAGCGACTAATCACCCTTTTGCGTAAAAAACCAGCGGCTGAGATTAAAAAATCACTAGTTTTGCCAAAAAATCTGCCCGATGCATTTATTGAAGTAGTAGATACAGTCCGCAAATCCGTCATCGCCGATTTGTCCAAACTGCTAGACCCAGAGCTGCCCGCCAGAAAACTCTTCAACCAAACGCCAGCCTTCATGGGCCGCTACTTTTGGGTGGAAGACGCGCTAAGCGAAGTCGACACCTACGAACGCGAGGTAGACGACAAACACGCCGCCCGCATCGAACAAAGCAGCAAAACCTGGCAAAAAGCCACCCAAGGCCACAGCGACGACAGCTCGCTGCTCACCCTTTTCTTGACCATAGCAGCCGGCAGCAAACCAGCCAGCCTGCTAACCGAGAAATCCGCCACGACCCTCATCAAGAAAATCCGCAAATCAGGCTTAGATGCAGATTTGCCTCTAGCCTACATCCGCGAACACGCGCCAGTGGCTTATCAAAACGACTTCTGCGAGATGTGGCAAGAGTTCATTGCGGATGCCCAAAGCACCCTGAAAAGTGATTTTGACTATCAACTGCATGATGCAATGGCGCTGCTTAGGTTGCAGTGTAATGTGGAGCAAAAGTAATTTTTAGTTGAATTTTTCTATATTTTTAATAGCTATTTAAGCAATAAATACTTCTTCTACATCGGAATATTTACCGAACATATTTGTTTTTTTGTCTAGAAACAAAAACTTGTTTTAGCCAGTGAAACAACGCAACTAGAAGGCCAACTATCACCGCAACATAAGCGAAGGTAAAAAATCCAAACTTAATGGCTGCAAAACTGGAGTAAATGATTGCCAAATAAGAATTGAAATCCAGTGGGTTCGTTAGCATCAAATAAGAAACCAAATTTTCTAGCGCATCAGCCAAAGGCGCAATTGCTGATAAAAGTGCTGCGATCAAGGCAAGCTTGTGCCATTTTGAGCCTATAGGTATCAACTTCGCGACGAACAATATTGCAAAAAAATGCAAGAACAGCACAGAAACAATGAATACAAAGTCAATATGCTGCGTTCGGATATATGTCGATAGCGTTCCTTTGGCTATCAATTCAGCATACCAAGCCTTTAATTTCAAATGATCAAATGACAGCTGCGCTTCAAAGTATGGAACAGGAAACTGGGAGCTGCTGTAACTGGCATTCAGCCATTCGCTTGCGGCAAGATTAAAAGCGAAAGCCAGTAAAACTATGACGGCTAACTTAAGTACGCTTAGCTTAGATACGACGTTTGATAAATGGTTGAGCATATTAGTTAATGTGATGGTAGTGCATACATGAAATCTTAATAATTCACCTCATCAAACGCATTTCAATGTCGTAAAATTTTGTTTCGCTATCGTAAAGTTGTTTTGCCTTTAATCTTTGACAGCAACGCTACAGTGCTGGTACAAATCCTACAAAATCAGACTTAATGAGAACTCCATGACCGCGCTAACAAATCGAAACCTAGAATCCAGCCTTACAGCCAAACTCCATTTGGCTGCAGCTGGTCATGGTCAAACTATGGAAGAAGAAGCTCGGAGCATCTTGCATGAGCACTTCAAGGAATAACCTCCAGTCGGTGGAATGGGTGATCGAATGCACGCCAGATTTGCCGCAATTGGCAGTATTGAGCTTGAGTTACCTTCACGAGTTGGCGCTCCGAGAGTTGCAACTTTCGACTAAATCACTATATTTTTTATAGCTACTAAGGCAATAAATACGCCGGCTAGAGCCATAAATCACCCCTAAAATCACCCTTTCGCATTCACCACAGTCGCTGCAATGACTTAGGCGTTTTGCGCCCCGCTCGAATCAGCTTTTAGACAATCGATTGCCTACAGCAAGCAAGGCCCACGCAGCTAAGAAAAAAGTGACGGTGATGCCCGCAGCGTAGATGGCGACACCGCCATAGCCGCCTACATTTGCGGGGTTCAGAAACGGGTAGGGATACCAGCCGACACTGGCGCCGCGCAGCACAGTGTAGGCAATGTACAAGGCTGGGAATACAAAGGCAATGCCGATATGCTTCGCCTGCAGTTTTGAAGCTGGCGGCTGCAGCAACCAGTCAAGAACCAGGACCACAGGCATGA
>JAYSZH010000103.1:0-4049 GCA_043738155.1 Polaromonas sp.
CGCTTTGCTGCGGCCGCCAAAGACGGCTTTAAAGCTGTTGAATATTTATTTCCCTACGATTTCGATGCAAAAGTGCTGTCGCAGTGCTTGCAAGACAACGGCTTGGAGCAGGTGCTCTTCAATGCCCCGCCTGGCGACTGGAACGCTGGCGAGCGTGGTATAGCGTGTCTGCCCGGACGCGAAACCGAGTTTCGCAAAGGGTTTGATCTTGCCATGGAATATGCACAAACACTCAACTGTCCGCGCATCCATGTCATGGCTGGCATCGCCCCACAAGGCATAGACGCAGCAATGCTCCAAGCCACCTATGAGACAAATGTAGCTTGGGCGGCTGAGATGGCGGCAACGGCAGGACGCGATGTGCTGATTGAGCCTATCAACACCAGAGACATCCCTGGATTCTTCTTGAATCGTCAAGACACAGCACATGCCATCGTACAACGCATAGGCGCGCCCAACCTCAAAGTACAGTTTGACCTGTACCACTGCCAAATCGTAGAGGGTGATATCACCAGCAAAATTCGCCAGTATCTGCCCACAGGGCGAGTTGGTCACTTCCAGATTGCAGGTGTGCCAGAACGACATGAACCCAGCATTGGCGAGCTGAACTACCCTTATTTATTTAAGGTCATCGACGAAGTAGCTGCTCAGTGTGGCTGGGTCGGCTGGGTCGGCTGTGAATACCGACCACAGCGCGGTGCGACTGCTGGCGCGACGTCACAGGGTTTAGGCTGGATGCAGTCTTCTGCGGTTTAAGCGCTTTCGTCATACATTCCGCATCATATTTTCTTTCAATCAGACATTGGGGTTTTTAGCCAAAAACTTCTGTAAACCCTCTTTCGCGGTGGCTTGCACCTTGGCACGCAAAAACGGCGTCCAGCCCAGCAGCAAACCTAGCGTTCCCAACGCTTGACGCGACCAAGCCCAGAAGTTAAAGCTGTCTTGGTGTTTGACAATCAGCCCCGCAGCATCAAATATGAACTGCGCGTCGATCTTGTTCAACACCATGCGCCCTGTTTTGCTGAACAGGTAAGTCGCATCCCAATGCGCTTGGCCGTTGAATGCGTCGGCTTTTATGCCGCTGAACTCTAAATGCCAAGCGGCTTTAGACGCAGGGTTGCCCGCCGTTGCGCCGCACAGCATGGTCCACATACCCACGGTCTCAGTTTTCCCATTCAGCGTGAACACTTCGTCTTGAAAACTCACGTCGTCCGCATAGCAAGTAGCCATGCTGGCTGCGTCTAGTTGGGCGAAGGCGTTGTAGAAGCGTTTGATGGTGGCCTCGTTCAAGGCGGCGTTGGTCGGCATGGCTTATCCTTGGCTTCAATTAGACTGCGTTGACAGACTTTGAGACTTTACTTTAACCCATGCCCCACCAAATTGCCCACTTCACCACCCGTGATTACCTCTCCGCTCTCGCCGTCGTCGTCATTTGGGGTTTGAATTTCATCTTCATGAAGTTCGCCCTGCACGACTTCACCCCTTTTCAAATGGGTGCAGCACGCTATGTGTTTGCGGTTTTCCCGCTGATTTTGTTCATCAAACGCCCGAATTTGGACGTGAAGTGGCTGCTGTACTACGGCCTGTTTCAGGGTGTAGGTCAATTTGGCTTTTTGTTTGTGGGCTTGAAACTGGGGATGACTGCAGCGCTGGCATCGGTGTTGATGCAAACACAGGTTTTTTTCACGGCGATTTTTGGCTTTGTGCTGCTGCACGAGCGGCCAAGCCGCTCCTTACAAATCGGTTTGTTACTTGCAGCGTCTGGTTTGGCATGTTTTGCTATGAACTATATAGCGCCACAATCAATAAATTCGCCGGCTACCACCTTATTTGGCTTGATATTTTGTGTTTTAGGGGCTTCTATGTGGGCAGCGTCGAATATTGTGGTTCGAAAAGCACAGCAATCTCTAAAAAAGGATGCCAGCTTCGACGCTGTGGCTTTTTTGGTTTGGAGCAGCATCGTTCCCATCTTGCCTTTTGTCGGTTTAACATTGCTATTCGACGCTGAAGCCACCCGCTGGCGCTGGCTAGCTGCGCCGTGGAGCAGCTGGGTGTCTATCGCATTTCTGGGCTGGGTCGCAACCATCATCGCCTACGCGCTGTGGACTGGCTTGCTCAAACGCCACCCCGCCAACCGCGTCGCGCCCTTCAGCTTGGGCGTCCCTGTGGTGGGCATCACGGCGGGGATGCTGGTTTTGGGGGAGCAGATTACAAGTTGGCAATGGGGTGGGATTGCTCTGGTGGTGGCAGCGTTGCTGACGGTGATGTCTGGGTCGCGGGTTTTTAAAGCCTAAGCCGTCAAATTAAGCTACCCAATTAGCCCACCATGTTCCCGTCTTTGCCCAGCATGCTTTGTGTCACAAATTGGCTGCCGCGCCCTGCAGCGTTGTAATTCACCATGAATCCACCCACATCGACTGGCTCTCGTTTTTGAAAGGCGGCTAAAGCGGTTTGGCGGCTCAAACCAGCGCCCACTCGGTTCAACACCTCAAAAGTGTAACGTGCGGCAATGTAACCTGCCAAGCTCAAGGGGTTGGCAGGTTCGTCAAAAAACTTGCTCATGGCCGCGCGGTAGGCGCGCACCACGGGCAGGCTGCTGTTGACCATGGGCACGGTTTGTGCGGCAAACACCGGTGTTTGGCGCGCAGCGCCCATTTCTTTCATGGTTTGCAGGTTCACATCTGCCAAAGCCAGCACATAGCGTTGACGCGATTGTTGCTCCAAGCCCGCCGTCAACTGTGCCAATTCGGGCGTGCCACCGATGAACAACTGCACCGCAGGCGAAGTGGCCGATAACTTTTGCCCCACGCTTTTGAGGTCCTGCGCAGGTTGCGAGGTGCTGATTTGCATGCTCATACGCGTTGCAGCACGCTCTACGTCAGCACGGTAGAGGGCAAATTCTTGCGGGGATGCGTAAATCACGCCCAAATCTTTGGTACCCACCACGGACAACGATTTCACAATGTGCGAAATCTGCGCCTGCCTGTCGGCAAAAATGGCAAATGTGGTGTCGTCCAGCTCGTTGCTGGCGTTTTGCAGCCAAGGGGCGACGTGCGCCAAACCTGAGCGCTCAGCCCGCAGCAAGCTGGTCAACGCCTGTGCCGTGCGGTCGCCCGCTGTGCCTGACAGCGCAATACAAGTGGTGATGCTTTGCGCACTGTCCAAAGCCGCTTTCAAGCTCGTAGCCGTGCCATCGGCTTCTATGGACAAATGCTTCACCGGCCTGCCCAACAAACCACCCCTAGCGTTGATCTCTTGCCAAGCGGCGCGGGAGCCAATCAAATAATCTTTAGACACATCTTGCTGCTGCGCTGTGGTGTCCACGATTTGTGCAATCACCCAAGGGCGAGCCGGCTGCGCTCGCACTGCGATGGCTGGCAGCATGGTTGCGGCGCTGACCGCGAGGATGCGTTGCAACACCGCACGGCGCTGTGCGGGAAGGAGTTCAATTTTTGATTTAGTCATGTCACAAATTGTAAAAAGCTCATGTGACGGTTTGATGACAAACAGCTTAAACTAAAATACTAAAAATGACTATATCCTGCGTATTTATTAAATAGTAAGCTATTAAATTTATAGCAAAAAATACTGCAAGCGGAAAAAACGTTACTTTGGTATTATCCAAGAATATCTTTTAGAGTATCTTTATGCCACTGTCGAAAACACATCTGCACTTAGCGGTCAAAGCGCTTGTAGCCATTGCCATGCTCGCCGCCTTAGCCGGCGTTGCCGGCTCACAGATTGCGCCCCACGTGCCGTTGCAAACCGTGTTGCTCTATTGCGTGGCTGGGGCAGCACTCTTGTTTGTCGCCCTTATTTTTGTGGCTGTTTTGATGTTGACCTTCAACCAGTTCATCCTGCGACACGGCGGCACAGACGCGGATTGGTTTTGGTTCAAATCCGAACCGCCGGGGTTGCAGAGGCAACGGGAACAGTTAAAAGCGCAGAAAGAGTGATATTCTGCCTTTTTATGGTCTAAATATGACTCTAGTCGGCGTATTTATTGTCTAATTAGCTATTATATTTATAGCAAATAGAATTAGTTATCC
>JAYSZH010000104.1:0-4048 GCA_043738155.1 Polaromonas sp.
TGCTGGAAATCGGCACGGGTTGTGGTTACCAAGCTGCCGTTCTGAGCCAAATCGCCCAAGAGGTTTACAGCATTGAGCGGGTGGCGGGCTTGTACGAAAAGGCGCGTGAGAATTTCAGACCATTCCGCATCAAAAACACACATTTGTTGTTTGGTGACGGCATGTTGGGTTTCCCCAAAGGTGCACCATATACGGGAATCATCGCAGCAGCAGGGGGGGACGCAATTCCGCAGGTTTGGGTAGACCAATTGGCCATGGGAGGGCGAATTGTTGCACCTGTTACAAATAAAGTGACTGCAGAGCAGTCATTGGTGGTGATTGACAAATCTGAGGCTGGATTGAAGCGTACAGTATTGGAGCTGGTGCAGTTTGTGCCTTTAAAATCAGGCGTCGTATGAGCTTAAGTTTTTGTACAGGCCTGCTTGAACTTTATGACTCGTTTCAGAACCAAGCGAGTTATGCAGGATAAAATCTAGTTAGGTAAAAAGATGATTCAGATGATTCAAAAGTTATCAAAGATTCAACGCCTTGTGCAAGTCGGTGCAATGGCGTTGTTATCTGCAGCAGCTTTGCAGTTGGCAGGTTGTTCAACGCCCATGCCAACGCGTGCGCCAGTGGTTGATCGCAGCTCGGGGAATGTTGTAACCGCAAACAAACCCACCGTCGATGCGCCAGCGCTAGCCCCGATTGATAGTAAACCGCTGCCGAATTTGATGAACTCCCAGCACGCAGGCAAGCCTGGCTACTACACAGTAAAGCCAGGTGACACGGTGATGCAAATTGGTCGCACCACCAGCCAAAATTGGCGTGATATTGTGAAGTGGAACAATTTAGAAAGTGCGAATCAAATCGAAGTCGGGCAGGTGCTGCGCGTGATGCCGTTGGATAGCAATGGCGCTGCGACAAAACCACCCGTGGTTGCGGTCCCCGCCGCACCAGGATCAGCTGTTACACCTCTGCAGCCATTGCCACCTTTGCCGCCTGTAGCATCCTCAGCCGCTCCTGAAGACGACATTCCTTGGATGTGGCCAAGCTCTGGTTCCTTGATCTCTGGCTACGACGAGGTCAAAAGTAAAGGATTGAAAATTGCCGGCAAATTGGGAGACCCTGTGTATGCATCCGCCGACGGCCGTGTGGTTTACGCTGGTTCTGGTTTGCGTGGCTACGGCAACTTGGTGATTTTGAAGCACAACGAAACTTATCTCACTGCCTACGCCCACAACCAAACTTTGTTGGTTAAAGAAGACCAAACGGTTCGCAAAGGCCAGCGTATTGCCGACATGGGTAGCAGCGATGCCGACAAGGTGATGCTTCACTTTGAAGTGCGCCGCAATGGCAAACCCGTTGATCCAGCAAAGTATTTGCCTGGTCGTTAACGCCTGGGCCCTAATGTCTCTCGGCGAACTCTGTAAAAATCAGCTGCGTGTATTAGCCGCGTAAAAGTTTTTGCACCAAATCGGCTGTGGTTGACGCCATGTATTTGCGCATCAGCCGTGCGCGGTAAATTTCAACCGTGCGGGGGCTGATGGCTAGCACTTTGCCCATTTCTTTGCTGGTCATGCCATCCAACAAGTATGCGGCAACTTCTCGTTCACGTGCGGTGAGTTCTGACTTGACTGGCCGCTCAGAGCTTAAATCTTCAAATGTCCAGATTCCCGTTTCATGAGGTGCATCACGGTTCAGCGCTCTGCCAGTCACATGACACCAAAAAGTTTCGCCTTTGAAGCGACCATCTACTCGTTTCATGATGCGGTTGTCCGCATAGGTGCCATTGCGGTTCAAAATGGGAGCGATACGCTTGCCAGTACGCTCAAATTCATCGGCGCTAGGGTACAAGAGTTGAAAAGATTGTCCCACCAAGCGCTCGCACGTCGTGCCAAACATCTCACAGGCATGTTGGTTACAGTCGACCATAGTGCGGTTGCGCGAGAGTATCAAACCCACTGGCGCCATGTCAAAAGCAAGCCGATAATCAATATCCATAAGGTTGCTATATAGGGTTTAATTGTACGGAAAACTACGTACTCGAATAAGTAGTATCGTACACATATTCATTTTCATAAGGAGAAAACGCCAGTGAACAAGATTTACCCCAGCGCAGCAGCTGCGCTTCAAGGCATCATCAAAGATAACCAATTATTAGCGGTTGGCGGTTTTGGCTTGTGCGGCATTCCAGAAGCGCTGATTGATGCTGTGGTTGAAAGTGGCGCACAAAACCTCACAGCGATTTCAAACAACGCTGGCGTCGATGGTTTTGGTTTGGGGAAATTGCTTGAAACCCGCCAAATCAAAAAAATGATTTCCAGTTATGTGGGCGAAAACAAAGAGTTTGAACGCCAATATTTAGCTGGTGAGCTGGCTTTGGAATTCACCCCGCAAGGCACGTTGGCTGAAAAGCTGCGTGCTGGCGGTGCTGGCATTCCTGCTTTTTTCACCAAAACTGGCGTTGGCACGCTGGTGGCGGAAGGCAAAGAGTTGCGTGAATTTGAAGTCGATGGTGTCAAAGAAACCTTTGTGATGGAGCGCGCTTTGAACCCTGACGTGGCGCTGGTCAAAGCGCATGTGGCCGACAAAGCGGGTAATTTGCGTTTCAACTTGACCGCACGCAATTTCAACCCTGCCGCTGCGATGGCTGGCAAGATTTGCATCGTTGAAGTTGAAAAAATCGTTGAAACGGGCGAACTCGCGCCAGACGATATCCATTTGCCAGGCATTTATGTGCATCGCATTGTGTTGAATGCGACACCTGAAAAGCGCATTGAAAAGAGAACTATCACTGAAACCAACAAGGTAGGAGCGTAATCATGGCTTGGACACAAGATCAAATGGCTGCGCGTGCAGCGCAAGAGTTGCAAGACGGTTTTTATGTCAACTTGGGCATTGGTATTCCAACACTGGTGGCAAACTTCGTCCCCAAAGACATTGAAGTGTGGTTGCAGTCAGAAAACGGCATGATGGGTATTGGCGCATTTCCGACGGAAGACCAAGTCGACGCAGACTTGATCAACGCGGGTAAACAAACGGTCACCACCATCAAAGGCTCGTCCATTTTTGGCAGCCATGAAAGCTTCGCCATGATTCGCGGCGGCAAAATCAACCTCAGCATTTTGGGTGCTATGCAGGTCAGCGAGAAGGGCGATTTGGCCAACTGGATGATTCCTGGCAAGATGATCAAAGGCATGGGCGGCGCGATGGATTTGGTCGCTGGCGTCAAGCGCGTTATCGTGCTGATGGAACACGTCGCCAAAAAGAAAGACGGCACGATTGACTTGAAGATCCTGCCAAGCTGCACTTTGCCGTTGACCGGCCTGGGCGTGGTTGACCGCATCATCACAGACCTAGCGGTGATGGATGTAACAGACGCTGGCTTGAAAGTGATTGAACTGGCTGACGGTGTGACGCTGGAAGAGCTGCAATCCAAAACTGGCGTGAAATTAATCTAAATTTGATGATTTGAGTCAGATCGATTGACGTGCAGCATTCGCCCGCAATTTCCCGACAACGCCCGTGGGAAAGTAATATACCGAGAGTACAAACAGCACGCCCAGCCACAGCAGCCAGCGGTCTGGTGACAACAAAGCCGCCAGCCAAGGTAGCGGTGCTGCTGTTTCGCTGCCCAAGCGAAGCAAATCTTGCAGATAGCTTTGTGCGACCAAAAACAACGCCGCGCCAATGGCAGAGCCATAAATCGTGCCCATGCCGCCTATGACGACAATCAAGAGCACATCCATCATGATTTCGAACGACAACGAGGTGTCCGGTCCGTTGTAGCGCAGCCAAATGGCCAGCATCGCCCCAGCCATGCAGGCAAAGAGAGCGGACAAAATGCTGGATGTGGTGCGGTACACCACCACGCGGTAGCCAATGGCTTCGGCGCGGAATTCGTTTTCGCGAATCGCTTGCAGCACCCGCCCGAAAGGCGAGTTCACAATGCGCAACAGTGCCAGTAGTAGCACCACGGCAGTCACAAAAAGCAGGTATTAACACAGCAAACGCCCATCGAGCATGACGCCTATGAAGGGCTGGTCGCTGAACTCAAAACTGGGTG
>JAYSZH010000105.1:0-4018 GCA_043738155.1 Polaromonas sp.
ACCGTCTTTGATGGCTTGCTGGATGATGCTTTGGGCGTCTGCCTCGCTAACTTCGGTAAAAAGATTGCCCAATGGCGCGCCACCTAGGCCGAGCTTGAGCTCAGCAAATTTTGCGTTTTTGAGTGGAGGAAATATAGTTGAAGAATTCATGGTTCGAGTGTACGTGTAACGTATGATGTTTGCATAGTAACGATTTAAAATCTCGAAAATTCTTTTGCAACCTTTTTGAAAGAACGACAAAATCGCCATGAAATACCGTAATTTAGGCAACAGCAACTTGCAAGTCTCCGCCCTGTGCTTGGGCACCATGATGTTTGGTGACCAAACAGATAAAAAAGAAGCGACGGCCATCGTTGCCGATGCCCACGCCAACGGCATAAATTACATCGACACCGCCGATGTCTACACCAAGGGCGCGTCGGAAACCATGGTGGGTGAGATTCTCGCCGGCCAGCGACACGACTGGGTGCTGGCCACCAAGTTAGGTAATGCTATGGCGGACCGCGTCAATGTTGGGCATTATTCGCGCAGCTGGATGATGCAAGAGATCGACGCCTCGCTGGCACGGCTTAAAACGGATTTTGTCGATATTTTGTACCTGCACCGCGATTACAACGGCATGAATTTGGAGGAACCGTTGCGTGCGTTGGACGCCATGCTGCGTGCTGGCAAGATTCGCTACTGGGGTGTCTCTAACTTTCGCGGCTGGCGAATTGCTGAAATGGTCAATATCGCCAAACAGCTAGGTATGCCCGGCTCTGTGGTTTGCCAACCGTATTACAACTTGTTAAACCGCATGCCAGAAGTTGAAATTTTGCCAGCTTGCCAGCATTACGGCATTGGTGTGACGTCTTACAGCCCGATTGCGCGCGGCGTGTTGACGGGGAAATACTTGCCAGGACAGACTCTAGACCCCAACTCGCGCGGTGGTCGGGCGGACAAGCGCATGACAGAGACCGAACTGCGCGAGGAATCGTTCGTTATCGCGCAAACGCTGATGAAGCATTGCCATGACAATGCGACTTCTAAAGTCAGCTTGGCGCAGTTTGCGACCGCTTGGGTGCTGGCAAATCCTGCCATCAGTTCCGTCATCGCCGGGCCGCGCACGCTGCAGCAATGGCAAGATTATTTGCCGGCGTTGGATTATGTGGTCACCGCTGAGGATGAAAAACTGGTGGATAACTTGGTGCATCCCGGGCATCCGTCCACACCGGGCTATACCGACCCAGCGTATCCGTTGAATGGCAGAGAAATTAAATAAGCATATAAAAACAGGAGCACACCTTGACAGAGCCAACACCATCACAGCCGTACGACGGTGATTCAGGTTCGACGACAACCGCCAGTGAGCCTGTCGAGCCGCAGCGTGTACTCCTGCACATGCCGGTGAATGTGCGCAATGTCTCGCTAGCGATACTGGCTACACTGGCCAGTGTTTTCATGTTGCGTTGGGCCAGCGCCGTATTCATCCCGTTGATGGTTGGGATACTTTTCAGCTATGGGTTGTCGCCAGTGGTGGACTGGTTGGCGTTGCGCCGAATTCCACGCGCCTTGAGTGCTGCCCTGCTGGTGCTGGGCATCGTATCTGGTTTTGGTGTCACCGTGTATTCACTCAGCGACGACGCCGGGAAATTGGTTGAGTCGCTGCCTTTGGCTGCCAACAAATTGCGAGACACCACGCGCATGCATTTCATGCAAAAAGACAACACCTTAGCCTCGATGCAAAAGGCCGCGACGCAGCTTGAGCGGGCGGCTCAGGAAACCAACCGTGCAGCACCAGTAGAACGCGGTGTGCAGCGGGTGCAAATCGAAAAAACCAAATTCGATATCAAAGACTATCTATGGACTGGCACATTGGGCTTGCTGGCCATGTTGGGGCAGATCGGCATGGTAGCCATGATTACTTTTTTCTTGATAGCCTCAGGGGATACCTTCAGGCGCAAGCTTGTCAAGCTTACTGGGCCGACGCTAAGTCGTAAAAAAATCACCCTGCAGGCGCTCAATGAGATCCATGACCAGATTCAGCGCTACATGATGGTGCAGATATTCACGAGTGGTTTGGTGGGTGTGGCAACGTGGTTGTGTTTTCTGGCGATCGGGCTTGAAAATGCGGCGGTCTGGGGCATCGCAGCAGGTGTGCTCAATCTGGTGCCTTACATCGGTAGTGTGTTGATCACAGCTGGCTCGGCAATGGTTGGTTTTTTACAATTCGGCACGCTGGATATGGCCATGCTTGTCGCTGGTCTCTCTTTGCTGATCAACAGCATTGAAGGTTTCTTGTTGACCCCTTGGCTGACCAGCCGAGCAAGCAAAATGAATCCAGTCGCCGTTTTTGTCGGCGTGCTTGCCTGGGGTTGGCTCTGGGGTGCCTGGGGTCTGCTGCTGGGTGTACCCATCTTGATGGTCATCAAAGCGGTTTGTGACCGTGTTGACGACCTCAAGCCCGTGGGTGAGTTGCTGGGCGAATGAAGAAAGCCCTGATAATTTTTACTAAAACGCTTGTTCTGTTTGCCCGTGACCGATTGCTTTGAAGCTCACAGTACAAAAATAACAAGCAAGATGATGATCAAAAGTGCGCCGCCACCGATATACATAGACTTCTCCATCGCGCCACCCACCCTCAAAGAGGATTGTCAAGTCGGCGCCAATGGGCTCATTGAATCAGCATCGTCTGCTTGCATCTGTGCGTTAACGTACACAGTTTGCGTAACAGCTGCAGACAAAAATCTGAGGATGGGTGCGTTGTAGCACAGACGTTTGGGCACGTATTCCGTATCTTTGATGACAAGCGCCGACCACTTTGGTTGGTTGCTTGGGTGATTCACCAATCTTGGCATCACCATCAACTTTTGAACGGAATATACATAAATATGAATTACATTGAACGCGACACCTATGGCATGTACAGAGTCAACGGCGATTTGGACACCAAGCAAGGCCCAGGTCCAGAGCTGATGGGCGCCAACACGCTGACAGGTAATGACGTTTACAACCAAAACGACGAAAAACTGGGTGACATCAAAGAGTTTATGTTGGACATGCGCAATGGCCGCGTCAGCTATGCCGTGTTGTCTTTTGGCGGTTTTTTGGGTTTGGGTGAAAAGCTGTTTGCCGTGCCATGGAGTGCGCTGTTTTTAGACACCGTCAACAAACGCTTCACCCTGAATGTAGACAAAGACCGATTGGCCGATGCCCCGGGCTTTGACAAAGACCAATGGCCAAATATGGCCAGCGCCGAGTGGACCCAGGGTGTGCACAATTATTACGGCACCAAACCGTATGTGGAAGATGTATTGAGCTGATCAAGACGCCAAAAGCTGCGCCACCCGTGCACCAATCGCCAGCGAACTGGTCAACCCTGGCGATTCAATCCCAAACAAGTTGACCAGTCCCGCAATGCCGTGGTCTTTCGGGCCTTGTATCAAAAAATCAGCTGCTGCCTCATGGGGGGCGCTGATTTTGGGTCGAACTCCTGCATAGCCAGCAATCAAGGCGCCATCTTGCAACTGCGGCCAGTATTTGCGCACTTCAGCGTAAAAAGCATCACCTCTGGCGGTATTGACGATCAAATCTTCGGCTGACTCCACCCACTGGACATCCGGCCCAAATTTGGCTTGACCACCTAGGTCCAGTGTCAAATGAACACCCAAACCTGCGGCTTCTGGCACGGGGTAAATCAAACGCTTAAATGGCGATTTACCACTCAGTGTGAAATAACTGCCCTTGGCGTAATACGCTTTCGGAACAAACTTCGCGTCTAAGCCCTGCATACAGCTGGCAATCCATGGTGCAGACAAACCAGCCGCGTTGATCAGCGTTTTTGTGTGAATTTCAGTGCCATCTAGCATTACAATTTTTATAGCATTTGAGGCAATAAATACGCTGGCTACAGGCGAATTAAGTACTGTTAAACCGCCTGCATTTTCAAAGTCACCCTGCAGCGACAACATCAACGCATGGCTGTCGACAATGCCTGTGCTGGGCGAATATACTGCTGCGACGCATTCGAGCTGCGGCT
>JAYSZH010000106.1:0-32223 GCA_043738155.1 Polaromonas sp.
CGAGCGAGTTTGGGAACGCGTCGCCCTGAACGCGTATATTTTGGTTGGATGCCTCGGTTCAGTAAAGACAACGACGGCATCAAGCCTGGCCACACCGTAGACGGCTTCAAAGTGACTCGACCTGAGCTACCCGGCGCGTCGTTAATGGCGATGAAAGGCTATACAAAAGACTTCATGAATGAGCCGAGCTTACCCACAGAAGGCGCTATGGCTGAGCATGCTGCGAATGTTTTGGCGAATAATTCGGTAGATGTTCCAGTCTTAGTGCCCGCCATCATCATCCCCAGCCCCTACAACGGAGCAGAGTTGGCTCGGCGCGTTAAAGCGCATACAGCCACGTGGATCAACCTTGAATTAATCACAAGCGAAAAACTCGCTGTTTTGAACCCCAAGTTAGACCAACTTATCGCTGCTTTAGAACAATCAAACAAACAAGCCATTCACGTTGCCGCTATGGACGTGCTACAAGAGACGTTTATTAGACAAAGAGGTTTGGATCATCAAAAAATCGACCATGACGACGACAACGAAGACCCTCAAGGTATCAATTTGGAGCAAGTCAACAGCGCCGTAACTATGAAAGTTCAACCAGTTGACAATCAGCCGCTGAATCGTGTAGCGGCTAGAGCGTTGGCTTTTGATGTGATGTACCTACTTACACGTGCTTATATGAGCAAATAACGCTATATTATTTATAGCTACTTAGGCAATAAATACGCCGGCTATAGTCGAATTTGTCGCCTAAAAATTACTCTTATCTTGATAGCAAAACTAGACTGGCAGGGTATACAACGGAACATCGTGCAGAACAGCCAAAGCATCTAGTTGTTTTCGCGTTTTGCTGGCTATCCATACAGTTATTTCCCTGTGCGTTTGAGGTAAAAACATGGTTTTCATGTTTTCCGCCTTGACGCCAGCCAGAGCGCACAGCGATGCTGCGAAATGTGGCTCTAGTGCGGCGACTGCTACGCGGCCGTCTTTGCAGGCGTAGACGCGGTAACCGGCATGACCACCGCCTACGGCTGCGCCTGGTTTGGTTAAGCCCCACGTGCGGGGCAGGCCAATGTAGGCTGCGGCTTCTGACAGGGCGATTTCTAGATAAATGCCTTGGTTCGTGCCTTTGGATTTTGTGCGCTGCGTCAAAACCGCCTGCAAAACGGCTTCTGTGGCCATCAGCGAGCCGCCCATGTCAGCGTACAGACTGGCTGGCAGCTCTAAACCGGAAATCAGATCGTTCTCAGCCATGTAGGTCAAATCATGGCCGGGCTCTTCGGCACGTGCGCCTGGCGCACCGACGATGGCGACCACGCTCAGCTGCGGGTACTGTTTGTGCAAATCTTTCCAAACCAAGCCCAGCTTTTTGAGCGCTGATGGGCGAAACGAGGTGAGCAGCACATCGGTTTTGGCCAATTCGCGGTGCAAAGCAAGCTGACCCAGCTCGGTTTTGAGGTCTGCTTTGGCGATGCGCACACCTGCGTGCAGCTCGGCATAGGCGTTTGGGTTGTACAAACCCATGGGGTCGCCGTTGGGGGGTTCGAGTTTGACGCACGTTGCGCCCATTGCTTTGCAACGCATCAAAGCGGCAGGGCCGGGCAGGTTCAAACTGAGGCTGAGGACGCGAACGCCTTTGAGTGCTTTCATCTGCGGCTTAGGGCGAATCAGCGAACGACGATTTCTACACGGCGATTTTGTGGCTCAGCCACCTCATCGGCGGTTGGCACCAAGAGTTCGCGTTTGCCGCGTCCCACTGCCTCAACCCGTGAAGCTAAGGCCCCTTTGTCAACAAGCAGCTGTGCAACTACTTTAGCACGGCTGAGTGACAAGGCATCGTTGGCGACCAATGCACCTGTTGAGTCGGTATGGCCTGTTACCACCACGTCTGCCCCTGGACGATTGGTCGCATTTTCTAGAATGATTGGCAGTTGTGCTTGCGATTCTGGCGTCAACTCGGTGCCCCCAGGCATGAAGTTCAGCACATACTTGGTAGCGCTAGGCGGCATAGCGGCATACAGCAACGGGTAGGCCTTCTGCACGTCAGCGGCGGATGTCGCATCCAACTTCAGCTCTTTGTCTGCTTGGGCTGTGACACGCTGGTAGGGCGTGCTGAGCAATTGCTCATATTTGGCTGTTTTGACCAACACGGCGGACGCTGAACCATCGGCTTGTGGCAACAAAACAACCTTGGTTAAAGGTGCGCAAGCGCCTAAAACGACCACAAAAGCAGCCATGCGGACATGGCATGCAAACCGTTTAATCACTGTTTTTCTTCCGTGTCGACAATAAAGTCTGTACCGCGAATGCCGACGCTGAGGGTTTTTGTTTTCACCTGAATCGCCTCTGGGTTGATTTTGGCGATCAAGCCCGTCAGCATGCGCATAGAGCCTTGCAGCAGGTTAACCAAAATACTGCCGTTTTGCGTGGTGGCATCAAAAGCGAACTTCTCAACATTGAATTGGCTGTTTTCAGACAACACCAGCGTTGTGCCGTCGCGCAGCACCACGCTGGCACTGCTTTGTTTGCCAGCTATCAAGCGCGTGTTTTCAAAGACGGCATCGCCGCTTTTCAGCGCACGCTCACCTTGGGTATCAACAACGCGAACGTCGCCAGTGACGATTTTGGCGATGCCAGCAGCTGCTGAGTTGGCCGCCGTTTGTGCCAAGGCCAATGTGCTGCAGAGCAGCATCAGGCCTGCTGTTGCTATAACCCATATTGGTCTATGCATTTTTGTCATATTAGTATTTCCTTAACTTGTGCGTTTTTCGCAATTTTTTTGATTTTACGCTTTTGCTTGCAAAGTCCGTAAGGAATACGACCGCTCTGCGACTTAACTGTGTGACTTAATACTCACAAAATGAATCATTCAGCACGATTCACTTACACTTATGCAAATTACACAGATTGAAACACCACCTATGAGCACTCCGTCTCCCCATCTCATTTTGAATGCTTTATTCGTAATTTTTTCGCTGTGCCCAGCATTAGCGAACAGTGCAGAGCTTGGTGATTTTTATAATTTAGGACAACGGCCTGCTGAAACGGCGGTTCGAGCTGGCTTCATCACGCTCAATGCGCCGCGTTACCAAGGCTCAGACGAGCAAAAGACATCCGTCGTTCCAGGTATTTTTTTGCAGGCATCCAACGGCTTGTTTGCCGACCCTTTTAACGGCGTAGGCTATGTGTTTGAACCTGCTGGCAAATGGGTTTACGGCGTACGCGCCAATCTTGACACGGGGCGCGCCGTGGAAGATGCGTTGCCAGGCTTTGAAAAAATCAAAGCTCGCCTGAACCCAGGCGTGTTTGCCAACTACAACGTGAATGAGCAACTGACCCTGAAATCCGCACTGCGCGGCGGTTTGGGTGATGCTGGCGATGGCGGTTTGCTGAATCTGGGCGCGACCTACAAACTTTACAACGCCAACTTTATAGGCATTAATCTGAATGCCTCCGTCAAATTTGGCAGCAGCAGCTACATGCAATCGTATTTTGGCGTCTCGCCTGTGCAATCTGCCGCTTCTGGCCTGGCTGCGTATCAACCAGCGGCTGGTTTGGCGATGGCGCAAGTGGGTTTAACGGGTGGCTTTCCCATCTCGCGGGAGATTTACATCATCTCTAGCGTGACGGTGCAGCGCTTGCTGGGTGACGCGGCCAACAGCCCCACTGTGAAGAAAAAGACGCAGCCCGCAGCCTTTGTGGGCGCGGTGTATAGTTTTTAAGAGTCGCTTAAACGTCGCTCAAGACTTGTTTTTTTCTTTAGATTTGACTTTATAGGGGTTAGCAATACCCATATCCGCCAATATTTGAATTTCTAAAGCTTCCATCGCATCGGCGTCGGCATCAGTGGTTTCATGGTCAAAACCTTGGGCATGCAGTGCGCCATGCACCAGTAAGTGCGCATAGTGCGCCGCCAAGGTCTTTTTGTTCTCTTTGGCTTCTTTCGCGATAACAGGGGCGCACAGCACCAAATCTGCCGCCACGTGGGGCGCTTGGGTGTAATCAAACGTCAGCACATTGGTGGTGTAATTCTTCTTGCGGTAGCTGGCGTTCAGCGATTGCCCTTCTTCGGTATCGACAATTCGCACCGTTATTTCGGCAGATTCAACGTCTGCCAACAGCGCATGTTTGAGGTATTTGGTCACCGCATGGCGCGGCAAAGCAGCGCGGTGGCGTGCGACATCGTCGAATTTGGCAAATTGCAGTGAAAGTGTTAGATTTATAGCCATTTTAGGTGTATTTTGTGCATATTTTACGACATAGCCGGCGTGTTTATTGCCTATATTGCTATTAAATATATAGCAAAATGCATTTACGCTTTTGCTGATTTTTTGGCATCATACGCGTCCACAATACGCGCCACCAGCGGATGCCGCACCACGTCGGCGCTGGTAAATCTTGAAATCGCAATGCCTTGCACCTTTTTCAACACCTTTTCAGCATCCACCAAGCCGCTGAGTTGGGTTTTGGGCAAATCAATCTGACTCACATCACCGGTGATCACCGCTTTGGCGCCAAAACCAATGCGGGTTAAAAACATTTTCATCTGCTCCGCCGTGGTGTTTTGCGCTTCGTCAAGGATGATGAAAGCGTTGTTCAGTGTGCGGCCACGCATAAAAGCCAGCGGCGCGACCTCTAATTGTTGCCGCTCAAACGCTTTTTGCACCTTGTCAAAACCCATCAGCTCGTACAAAGCGTCGTACAAGGGACGCAGGTAGGGGTCGATTTTTTGCGTCAAATCACCCGGCAAATAACCCAAACGCTCGCCGGCTTCAACCGCAGGGCGCGTTAAAACGATGCGCTGTACGCTGCTGCGTTCCAGCGCGTCGACGGCACTTGCCACTGCCAAATAGGTTTTGCCGGTACCTGCGGGACCAATGCCCAGGGTGATGTCATGGCTGGCGATATTGTCTAAATAAGTTTGCTGGTTGGGCGTTCTGGCTTGTAAATCTAGGCGCTTGGTCACCAAACCATGCTCTTTTTTGCCAGTTTTGACCAAGTCTGGGTCACCCGCGAGCATGATTTGCACAATATCCGTCGCAATCGGTTTGTCTGCCATCTCATACAAAGCTTGCAGCATTTCCAGCGCCATGGCCGCTTTCACCTTGGGTCCGTCAATTTTGAACTGCTCGTGTCGGTGTGCAATGTTGACGCCTAGTTCCGCTTCGATGGTCCGCAAATGCACGTCTAGCGGACCGCAGGTGTGGCCGGTGCGGGTGTTGTTGGGCGGTGAAAAGGTGTGGCGCAGAATCAAGTGCTGAATCCTAGGGAATAATCTGTGAAATTAGGCGAAAACAGTGTTGTTAGTGTTCTAATTTACACGAATACCGATATTCCGGCCATAAACCCATAAAAAGACATCAAACCCGCATGATTGGCAAACTAACCGGCACGCTGTGCGACAAAAACCCGCCGCAAATCGTCATCGATTGCCACGGCGTAGGCTACGAGGTCGATGTGCCCATGAGCACCTTTTACAACCTGCCGACATTGGGTGAACAGGTCACACTGCTGACGCATTTTGTGGTGCGCGAGGACGCGCAAATCTTGTTTGGTTTTCAAACCGCGCAAGAGCGCTCGGCTTTCCGGCAGCTCATCAAAATCTCTGGCGTGGGGGCACGCACCGCTTTGTCTGTACTGTCGGGCATGAGTGTGGGCGAGTTGGCACAAGCCATCACCCTGCAAGAAGCGGGCAGGCTGATCAAAGTGCCCGGCATCGGTAAAAAGACCGCTGAACGCCTTTTGCTGGAACTGAAAGGCAAAATGGGCGCAGATATTGGTGTGGCTGTTCATGCTGGCAGCGATGCGCAAATCGACATTTTGCAGGCTTTGGTGGCGTTGGGCTACAGCGACAAAGAAGCTGCCTTGGCACTGAAAGCGCTGCCGCAAGAGGTGAGTGTGAGCGATGGTATCAAGTTGGCGCTGCGGGCCTTGGCGAAATAGTCAGCGAAATAGATAAATAAACATGAGCATTCAAACCGACAATTTCGGCCTGCCGCCACCAGACAAACGGGTCATGTCAGCCGCGGCCGCCTCACCCAACGAAGAAGCGGTTGAACGCGCCTTGCGACCCAAGCTGTTTGACGAATACGTAGGGCAAACCAAGGTGCGCGAGCAACTGGAGATCTTTATTGGCGCAGCCAAAATGCGCAACGAGGCGATGGACCATGTGCTGCTGTTTGGGCCACCTGGTTTGGGGAAAACCACGCTATCGCACATCATCGCGCACGAATTGGGCGTCAATTTACGCCAAACCAGCGGGCCGGTGCTTGAAAAGCCGAAGGATTTAGCGGCATTGCTGACCAATTTGGAAAAGAACGATGTGCTGTTCATCGACGAAATCCACCGGCTTAGCCCTGTGGTGGAAGAGATTTTGTACCCGGCATTGGAAGACTTTCAAATCGACATCATGATTGGCGAAGGGCCATCAGCACGCTCTATCAAGCTGGATTTGCAGCCTTTCACATTGGTTGGGGCGACGACGCGGGCGGGTATGCTGACCAACCCGTTGCGGGATCGCTTTGGCATTGTCTCGCGGCTGGAGTTTTACTCTTCGCAAGAGCTAGCAAAGATTGTGAAGCGCAGTGCGAACCTGCTGAATGTGCCGACTGACGAAGAAGGTGGCTTTGAGATTGCGCGGCGCTCACGCGGCACACCGCGTATTGCCAACCGCTTGCTGCGCCGTGTGCGTGATTTTGCCGACGTGAAAGGCAAAGGTCGCATCACCTTGGACATTGCCAACAAAGCACTGGCCATGTTGGATGTGGACCCGCAAGGTTTGGACATCATGGACCGCAAGATGTTGGAAGCGGTGATTCACCGATTCGATGGCGGCCCTGTCGGGCTTGACAATATCGCTGCCAGCATTGGTGAAGAGCGCGACACGATTGAAGACGTGATTGAGCCGTATTTGATCCAGCAAGGTTATTTGCAGCGCACCCCGCGTGGACGCATCGCAACGCTGGCGGCGTATCGGCATTTGGGGGTGTTACCGCCGAAAAACAGCGCTGAGCTGTTTAACGAAAAAGAAGTTTAGGAATCGATTTTGCGTTGCGACTAATGCAACACGCGCGCACCGGGCGTATCTGCCTCTAGCACGAACAGCGACACAGGGGCTTCAAAGCGCTCGCCATCTTCAGCCACACAAAAATAGCTGCCATGCATGGTGCCTGACGGCGTACGTAATCTGCAGCCACTGCTGTATTGAAACGATTCACCCGGTTTGAGCAGTGGCTGATGCCCCACCACACCCAAGCCTTTGACTTCTTCGGTATGACCCGAAGCGTCAACAATCACCCAAAGGCGAGAAATCAGCTGCGCTGGTACCGTGCCTGTGTTGTTCACCGTGATGGTGTAGGCGAAGGCGTAACTGTGCTCTTCAGGGTCGGACTGCTCAGCAATGTATTGCGAAGTGACGGAAACTTCAAATTTGTAGATCGACATAGCCTGCTAGTTTATCTCTAAGCTGAGAGATTCACCGAGCAGACTTGTCAAATAGCGAATCAGGCGACCTGCTGATTCGAACGATGAGACCAGTACTTGGCAGCGCGAGGCAAAATCAACACAGCCAAAACGACCACAATCAAGGTCAAAGACATGGGGCGCTCTAAAAACACTGTCCATTTGCCTTCGCCGATTGACAATGCGTTGCGCAATTGCGCCTCTGCCAAAGGGCCCAAAATCATACCGACAACGACGGGGGCTGTGGGAAAGTCAAACCGACGCATCACCACGCCAACAACACCGATGATGTAGAGCAAGACCAAATCGAATGCGCTTTGACGCATGCCATACACACCCACCGTGGCAAAAATCAAAATGCCCGCATAAAGATATGGTTTTGGAATTTTGAGAAGCTTAACCCACATGCCCACCAACGGTAAATTTAGGATCAACAACATCACATTACCGATATAGAGCGATGCAATCAAAGCCCAAACTAATGCACCCGAAGTTTGAAACAACTGTGGGCCTGGCTGAATGCCATAGCTTTGGAAAGCACCTAATAAAATTGCCGCAGTGTTCGACGTCGGAATGCCCAGCGTCAGGAGCGGAATCAATGTTGCGGTCACGGCTGCGTTGTTCGCCGCTTCAGGGCCTGCGACGCCTTGAATCGCGCCTTTGGTACCAAAATCACTTTTGTCTTTCGCTAATTTTTTCTCAGTGGCGTAGCTCAGAAACGTTGGAATCTCCGTACCACCAGCTGGAATTGTGCCAAATGGAAAGCCAATCGCTGTGCCACGCAACCAGGCTGGAACAGATTTGCGCCAGTCGCTTTTTGTCATGTGCACACTGCTTAATTTGTTCTGCGATTCAGCGGTTTTACCCTCGTAAAGCACAGCATACAAAGCTTCTGCTACTGCAAATAGACCGACCGCGACCAAGACAATTTCAATACCATCGAGTAGTTCAGAAACCCCGCCCGTGTAACGCGCTTGACCAGAAATTTGATCCATGCCAATCAAGCCAACAGCCAAACCGATGAACAGCGCCACCATGCCGCGTAAGGTACTTTTACCCAATACCGCGCTAACGGTTGTAAATGCCAACAGCATCAACATGAAGTACTCAGGAGGCCCTAGACGTACGGCGAAGTTCGCCAACATCGGTGCAAACAAGGTGACCAATACCGTGGCAATCGTGCCAGCCACGAATGAGCCAATCGCAGCCGTCGCCAAAGCCGCGCCTGCACGGCCACTTTTGGCCATTTTGTTGCCTTCCATGGCCGTGACCATGCTGCCGGTTTCACCCGGCGTATTTAACAAAATGGAGGTGGTTGAGCCGCCATACATCGCACCGTAATAAATGCCGGCAAAGAAAATCATGGACGCTGTAGCATCCACCTTGGTCGTAATGGGCAGTAACATCGCCACGGCAACGGCAGGCCCAATGCCCGGCAATACGCCCACGGCTGTTCCAACCGCGCAACCTATCAAACACCACAACAGATTAATTGGGGTTGCAGCTGTTGCAAACCCCAGCATGAGCTGGTTCCAAACTTCCATCAAATCCACCCTGTTGAAGTTAAACCCGGCAAATTGATCGCCAAAAGCTTGGTAAACATCCAGAACACCGGCGCTGAAATGGCAAAACCAATCAGCAAATCTTTGACAAATTGCTTGCCATTAAAAGAACCCATTTTTTCAAGCTCAGCCGTACGCAGACCACGCACTGCTAGGGCAAAACACAGGGTACAACTCAAAATGAAACCGATGGTGGTGATCAAGGCAGCATTTGCCAACAAGCCAGCAGACATCCACGCAAAACCCGACCAAAAACCGGTATCAGCGCCATTTGGTGCATCCATATTTCGAAAGCCGCCGCTGCGTGCTTCCCAAATGATCCATACGCCACACAGCAGCAACACGACAGAAACCAGCATCGGTAAAAAGTTAGGGCCCACACCAGAATAACCAGCTTCGGCAGGAATCATGGCAGCACCCGCTGCCATCAAAACACCTATCGCCAATACACCGCAACCGACCCATAATTGACCACCGGTTTTCGCGGTAGTAGGTGTATTGGTGCTTGACATTACAGCATTCCAGCCAAGTGCATGGTGCCACGCAAGGTTGAGAATTCATTGTCCACGAAGTCGTCAAACTGCTTGCCCGTCAAGACAGCAGGTGTCCAATTATTTTTCTCCAACGATTCAGCCCACGCTTTAGATTTTGTTGCTTTCACCACGATGTCAGTCAAAGCAGCACGTTGTTCTGCCGTGATGCCAGGCGCACCATACACGCCGCGCCAGTTGCCCAGCACCACGTCATAACCTTGCTCTTTCATCGTAGGGACATTGATGCCTGGCAAACGCTTCTCAGACGTCACACCGATAGCACGCATTTTTCCAGCTGTGATGTATTCGGCAAACTCGCTATAACCACTGCCACCGACTTTGACGTTGCCACCCAAAATAGCGGCAATCGCCTCGCCACCACCTCGGAAAGCAACATAGTTAACTTTCTTAGGGTCAACGCCCACTTTACCAGCCAGCATAGATGCCGCAATGTGCTCAGTTGAACCCTTGGAACCGCCACCCCATGTCACGCTGCCTGGGTCTTTTTTCATTTGCTCAACCACGTCTTTCATGGTTTTGAAAGGTGAATTGGCGGGCACCACATACACGTTGTATTCGCTGGTTAAACGCGCAATGGGTGTGACTTTATCCAAACCAACTTGCGGTTTGCCTGTGATGATGCCGCCCAGCATAACCGCGCCCATCATGATGAGTGAGTTTGCATCGCCTTTGTTTGCGTTGACAAATTGCGCCAAACCGATGACACCGGCTGCGCCACCTTTGTTGTCGTATTGCACGGTATCTGCCGCCTTGGCGTCCATCATGGCCTTGCCAAGTGCGCGGCCCGTGGTGTCCCAACCACCACCAGGGTTAGCCGGAATCATCATTTTGATGTTGCTCGCAGCTTGTGCCGTCATGGGCAAAACGCCAGCAGCGGCCAAAGCAGCTAAAGATTTGAGAAATGTATCGCGACGCATGGTTGACTCCTGATTTAATAAAGACAATGAATTCGATCAGTTAATGGCAAATGGTAGGATTGCCTAACCATCAAATGATGCCGTGCTTGGCTGTCGTTTGGCTGTCGAAAATCGCTATTTTTAATAGGGAAAACACTTAGAAAGTGCTGTTTTATCGTCAATTTTGCTTGTTTATGCTAGGGTGCTGGCTGTGAAGTTATTAATTGTTGAAGACGATCTCGCCATGCAAACGGCGTTACAACGTGCACTCGGTTCGCGCGCTATCACCGTTGCCGTTTGTGGCGATGGCTTGCAGGCATTGACCACCTGGAAACAGTTGCAACCCGATGTTGTTTTGCTAGATTTGACGCTGCCCAGCCTAGATGGTTTGTCAGTGCTGTCCCAAGCACGCCAGCTTGGGCTGCTGACACCTGTGCTTATTTTGACCGCCAGAAGCACCGTAGGTGACCGTGTCATCGGTTTAAACGCTGGTGCTGATGACTATTTGGCCAAACCCTTTGATTTGGATGAGTTGGAAGCGCGGCTGCGTGCATTGCACAGACGCAACGCGGCAACACTTACCGAACCCGTGAGCGACATGGTTCAAGCTGGACAACTGAGATACAACAAGCAAAGTGGTGCCGTCTATTGCAATGATGACGTCATTGATTTAACGCCGCGCGAACTGGCATTGCTTGTCCCTTTGATGAGCAAAGTTGGACATGCCGTCAGCAAGGAGCAGCTGTTTAAACTCGTGTTTCCCAATGCAACCGAAGTGCAATACGAGGCCATCGAAGTGGTGGTTTACCGTTTGCGAAAAAAAATAAGCGGTACGGGTGTAAATTTGATGACCTTGCGTGGGCTTGGCTACTTGCTCAAAGAGGATACAGACGCGTGAAGCGCACGACGTCGTTGCGCCGCACCTTGCTGATCGGCATTTTGGTGCCCATCTGCTTATTTGTTGCTGTCGACACGTTTTTTTTGTATCGCCAAGCGCTATCCGCCATCAACACAGCATATGACCGCACTTTGTTGGCCTCAGCTAAATCTATTGGTGAATTGCTCAAGGTTGAGGGGGTGGACGACCAGGCGCAAATCAGCACCTCGATTCCTTACGCTGCACTTGAAGCTTTTGAAGCCGACAATCGCAGCCGCATGTTTTACCGTGTTTCAAGCATGCGCGGCCAATTGATCGATGGGTTTGAAGATTTACCCCTTTGGCAAGGCAAACTGCCTGACAAGGGGCCTTACGCCGCATTGGTTGATTTTTACGACAGCCAGTTTCGAGGCGATGCCATTCGCATGGCGGTGTTGTTGCAGCCAGTTGCCAGCGAAAAAGGTCTAGGCATGGCGATTGTACAAGTCGGCGAAACGCTAGAACTTCGCCAGGTTTTAGCGCGCCAGATTTTGGTTGAAACGCTGTGGCGACAAGCCTTGCTTATTTCTGTGCTGGCCTTGATGGTCATTTTGGTCGTACAGCGCGCGACACGTCCTGTACGGCGCATCAGTTTGGCGCTACAAGCTCGCCCTCCAGGTGACCTCACACCCATTACTGCGGCAGATGCGCCGCGCGAGCTGCAGCCCTTGATTGTTGGCACCAATGATGTGATGGCCAGACTGAATAGCTTGCTCAAGCATCAAAAACGCTTTGTCCGAGACACCTCGCACCAGCTACGCACACCCTTGGCCGTGCTTAAAACTCAAGTGCAATCGGCACTGCGCGGTGACGTTGCGCCCTTGGTTGCGCTGCAAGAAATCAAACACACTGTCGAGCGGGCGACCTACTTGGCCAACCAAATGCTGGCATTGTCTAAAGTAGAGCAGTTGCGTCAACAAGCCGATGCCAGCGTGCTGAACTGGGCGATGTCGTTGCGCGACGTGACCTTGGATATTTCACCGTTGATTGCAGAGAAGAATCTTGATTTTGAAATCTACACCGAAGACTGCAATATCCTTGCACATGATTGGATGCTGCGTGAATTGTCACGTAATTTGCTGCACAACGCGATCAAATACAGCCCTGTTGATGGCGCATTGAGCGTGCGGCTGGAAGTACAAAACCAGTTTGCGCAACTCACCATCCGCGACAGTGGTCCAGGCATTTCGCCCGAACTACAAGAGCGCCTGTTTCAGCCCTTTTCAGCCGGCGATATCCGCACGGGGTCGGGCTTAGGGCTCGCAATTTGCTTAGAGGTGGTCAAAGCGCTGAAGGGAACCATCGCCTTGACCAACCGATACGAAAACAACGAGGTGATCGGCAAAGTGTTAGGTTTAAACACCGTCGTACGACTGCCCTTGCAAGCCGCCTGAAGTAGCGCAAGCCGCACAAACACAAGCTAAATCCCGTTTTTCTGGCGATATGCGCGCCAGCAAGTCTGCATCAAACTTAACCGCCGTACACCAACACGGCTCTGTTTGCTTGATGCCGGTTTCTCGCTCAATCTCCATGATGCATTGATTCAACCGCCCACACAGAGGGCATTTATTCGGTGTAGCCGGCGTATTCATTGTCTAATTAGCTATTTATTTAATAGCAATATTTAAGCCACTTTGCACCACAGACTTGCGCCCCGTGAACCGCCCTGTGAGCTTATGCCAGACCCATTTTAGCGCGGCCGGAACATCATCAACCAAGGTAAACACCGCAGGAATCACCAGCAAGCTCAAGAAAGTTGATGTGATCAAACCGCCAATCACCGCCACCGCCATCGGGCTGCGGAAACTGCCGTCAGCGCTGCCCCAACTCAACGCAATCGGCAACATGCCGGCACCCATGGCGATGGTGGTCATCACAATTGGGCGAGCACGTTTGTGACAGGCATCCAGCAACGCATCGATGCGCGACATGGGTGGTACAGCAGGCTGCGTTTCAGTGGCGTGACGGCCACGGCGTGCTTCAATGGCATATTCCACCAGCAAGATTGAGTTTTTCGTCGCCACCCCCATCAACATCACCAAGCCAATCAAAGATGGCATGGAAAACGATTTTTGCGCGATCAACAAACCCACGAATGCACCGCCGAGTGACAGCGGCAGAGCTGCCAAAATGGTGACTGGGTAGAGCAAATTTTTGAACAACAACACCAAAACGATGTAAATGCACAAAACACCAATGCCCATCGCCAAGGTAAAGCTTGCGAACAGTTCACCCATCACCTCGGCATCACCAATCGTGACTTGTTTCACACCGGCAGGCAAATTGCGAATAGAAGGCAGCTTTTCTACAGCTGCCGTCATTTCACCCAAGGGCACATTGGACAGCTCAACTTCAAACTGCACATTGCGCGAACGGTTAAATCTGTCAATCACGGCTGGCCCACCAGCCAACTCTAGGCTGGCGACCTGGCCCAGCATCACAGCGCCACGGCTGCTAGGCACCATCAGGCGCTCCAACGTCGCCAAGTCAGTCTTGGCGTCGTCGGCCAAACGAACCACAATAGGAACTTGGCGCTGCGATAGATTCAATTTAGGCAAAGCCGCATCGTAGTCACCCACCGTCGCGACACGCAATGTCTCGCCAATGGCGGCACTGGTCACGCCCAAGTCAGCCATTTGGGCAAAGTTGGGACGAATGGTGACTTCAGGGCGTACCAAAGCGGCACTTGAAGCAATTGAGCCCAAGCCGGGAATGGTGCGCAGGTCTTTTTCAATCGCCGATGCGGCAGTCGCCAAAGCTATCGGGTCTTCACTGGTCAATGCCAAAATGTATTTTTCACCAGATCCGCCCAGACCCACTTTGCTGCGCACTGCGGGTACGTTTTCCATCGCCTTACGAATATTGTTTTCAATCACCTGCTTGCGCGGACGAGTACCGCGTTCGGCCAACACAATCGTCAAAGTGGCTTTGCGCGATTCCGCCGCACCGCCAGGTGCAAAAGCATCGCCCCCTGCTGAACCTCCACCAATGGTTGTGTAGACAGACTTCACATGGTCTAACTTACCAATCAAGCTACGCGCAAGCTCAGCAGAGTCTTTGGTTTGTGAGAGCTTGGTGCCAGGTGGTAGCTCTAGATAAACTTGGGTTTGGCTGTTGTCGTCTGGCGGAATGAAACCTTGTGGCAACAAAGGAATGAGCGCCAGTGAGCCGATAAAAAAAGCACCTGCTGCCGCTGCCGTTATCCAACGGTGGCTGATGCACCATCGGCTCGCCTTCATGTACCAGCGCATGATGGCACCCTCATTTCCAACATAATTGACGATGGGTTTCAAGATATAGGCCGCCATCATGGGCGTCAACATACGCGCCACCACCAAAGATGCAATCACAGCAAGCGACGCGGTCCAGCCAAACTGTTTGAAGAATTTGCCCACAATACCGCTCATAAAAGCCAGCGGTAAAAACACCGCCACCAGGCTGAAGGTGGTGGCAATCACTGCCATACCAATTTCGTCGGCGGCCTCCATGGCCGCTTGGTAGGGCGTTTTGCCCATGCGCAGATGGCGCACGATGTTTTCCACCTCCACAATCGCATCGTCCACCAAAATGCCGATCACCAAACTCAAAGCCAACAGAGTGACGATGTTGATTGAGAAGCCCAGATACTCCATACCAATGAAAGCGGGAATGACTGACAGGGGCAGCGCCACAGCGGACACAAAAGTCGCCCGCCAATCGCGCAAAAACAACCATACCACCAGCACCGCCAACAAACCGCCTTCAATCAACAATGTGAGCGATGCGCCGTACTCATCTTCCACCGGTGTCACAAAGTCAAAAGCTTCGGTCAACTCAATGTCTGGGTGTGCAGCTTGCAGTTCTTTCAACGCCAAACGCACACCACGGCCCGCCTCTACCTCGCTCGCACCCTTGCTGCGCGACACTTCAAAACCAACCACGGGTTTGCCATTCAGCAAGGCTGCTGAGCGCTGCTCCGCAACCGTGTCTTTGACATCTGCAATTTGGTCCAAGCGAATTTTTCGGCCGTTCAACGACAACTCGATGGCGCTTAACTCAGACGCAGATTTGACTGTAGCCAGTGTGCGCACAGGCTGCTCGCTGCTACCCAAATCGGTACGCCCGCCGGCTGTGTCCAGCTGCACCAAACGCAGCTGGCGTGACACATCTGCAGGGCTGATGCCCAGCGACGCCATCTTGCCCTGGTCTAAAGCCACGCGTACTTCACGCGTGACGCCGCCTACGCGAACTACCGAGCCCACGCCTTTGACGGCTAATAAACGACGATTCAAGGTGTCGTCAACGAACCAGCTCATCGCCTCGTCGTCCATGGTTTTGCTGCTGATGGCGTAGGCCAGCACAGGCGCACCTGAAATATTGACTTTGCTCACCACAGGATCGCGCACGTCTGACGGCAAATCTGCCCGCACTTGCTGCACGGCAGAGCGCACTTCGTCCAGTGCTTCTTGTGTCGGCTTTTCTAGGCGAAATTCCGCGGTGATGGTGGCAGAACCATCTTGCACCTTGGTGTAGATGTTTTTTAAACCATTCAACGAGGCGATTGAATTTTCAATCTTGCGCGCAACGTCTGTTTCTAGCTGTGCGGGTGATGCACCCGGCAGGCTGGCTGTAATGATGATATTGGGCACTTCCAAATCAGGAAAGTTTTGCACTTTCATGTTTTGGTAGCTCAAGGTACCGGCGAAGCACAGCATCACAAAGAACATGATGGCGGCGATGGGGTTGCGGATGCACCAGGCGGAGACGTTCATTATTTCGCTCCTGCTTGAACTGTGGTTGCTGTGGTCACTGCGGTTGCTGGAACTGGCTTAGCCTCAACAATCTTGACGGTATCGCCATCCGCCAGAAAGCTGGAGCCACTGGCGACAAAACGGTCGCTAGGTTTTGCACCTTGCTTGATTTCAACCGAATCACCGACGCGGCGACCTGTTTCCAACTTGACTTGGCTGACTTTGTTATTGGCTTCCACGCGCATGGCGTAGGTAAAGCCATCGCGCAGCACCAGGGCTTGCTGTGGCAATGTCAGCGCATTCGCCGCACCCAAGGCAAACTCGCCTTTGGCAAACATGCCAGCTTTCACGCCCGAGTTCGCTGGCAAATCGACGTAAACCAGTGCATTGCGCGTGGCGGCATCAATCGTTGGGGCAACGGTGCGTACCGTGCCTTCAACCTGTGCGCCGCTGGCAGCCGTGACCATCGCTTTAGCGCCCGGTTTGATGCTGGCAATTTCATTGCTGGTGACTTCAGCGCGCCACTCTAAGCGGCCACCGCGGATCATGCGGAACAACTCTGTGCCACCACCAACCACAGCGCCCACGGTTGCGCCACGGGCTGAAATCACACCATTGTCAGGCGCACGAACTTGGGTGTTTTGGGTACGGACGCCTTGTGCGCTCAGCGTCGCTTGCGCGGCTTGCACGCGGGCGGCAGCGGTTTTTTCAGCAGTCAAATATTGGTTGATTTGCTGCGTGCTCAAAGCACCCGTGTTTTGAAGGGTACGCGCCCGCTCTGCGTTGGCAGTGGCATCCATCGCATTGGCCTGCGCTTCCATCAGCGCGGCTTTGGCCTGCGCCACGTCGGCTTGTACCGCATCACCCGCAAAAGTAGCCAACAGCTGGCCTTTTTTGACCGTATCACCCACATTCACCAACACCTGCGTCAAACGCAAACCGCTGGCTTCAGCGCCAATACTGGCTTCTTGCCACGCGGCGACGTTGCCGTTGGCGGCTAATTTGAGTGCTAAGCTGCCGTTGCTGGGCTGCACCGCTGTCACGGTCAAGGCTGCTTTGACAGCGGCTGGCGCTGCATCAGCTTTGTCAGATTTGGCAGTATCTGCAGGTTTTGCGGTTTCAGACTTGTCTGAGCAGGCCACGCCGCCCAGGGCGATGGCGATAGCCGCAACGACGGCGAGTAATTTTGGTTGTAAGAATTGAGAGTTGTTCATGATTTTTAGTTTGGCTGTTTTTACGTTAAGAATGAATTTTTGCTAATTTTTCAATGTTTACATGGACTTAGCCGTTGGCACCCAGCCACCGCCCACTGCGCGGTACAAGGCCACCCATGCCGCGCTGCGTTCGCGCTCTAAATTGAGCAGGGCGGTTTTGGCAGCCAATGCGGTTCTGCGGGTGTCTTCAAGGTCGCTCAAACTGCCCAAACCACTTTTGAATCGCGCTTCTGAGGCCACAAACGCGGCGCTGTAGCCTTCTGTCGCAATGGCGGCATCTTGCAAGCGGTCAGCGGCGCTTTGTACGCTGAGCAGGGCCTCCTCCACCTCACGCACCGCGCCGCGCACTTTAGCGCGGTAGTTCGCGCTGGCGGCTTCATAGTTGGCATTGGCCAAATCGACCGCTGCACTGCTGCGGCCGCCATCCAGAATGGGCAAGGTGAGTGACACGGGGCCGATGGACCAGGTTGCGCCATTGACACTCACGCCCCCAGAGCTGATGCCCTGCAAGCCGACAGAGCCACTCAGCCCCAAGCGTGGGTATTTGGCGGCTTGGGCGCTACCCACGTCACCACTGGCTGCGGCTACTTCTTGCTGCGCTGCAAAGACGTCTGGACGCTGTGCCAACAGCTGCGCTGGTAATTTTGGAATGGCAGAAATTGCTATATTATTTATAGCTGTATAGTCAATAAATACGCCGGCTAAACCGGTATTTGAGGTTATTTTTGACCGTATTTCTGGCTCCGTGAACGTGGTTAACGCCACCAAAGCCTTGACCTGCATGTCGCACTGGGTGCGCTGCATGGTCAGCATGCTTTGGCTTTGCGCGTTACTGGCGCGGGCTAATGCTGCGTTAGCGGGTGCGGTGAAGCCAGCATTGGCGAGTAAACCCGTTAAACGCGAGGTTTCGGTGCGTGATGTCACATCGTCTTTGGCGACATTGACCAACAATTCACAAGTACGAAGGTTCAAATACGTATTTGCCACCTCGGCAGCCACTGAAACCCGCGCTTCGTGCCAGCCGGCTTGGCTGCCTATCAAACGCGCTTGAGCGGCTTCTTGCGCAGCGCGGTTGCCGCCCCACAAGTCAATTTCCCAGCTGGCTTGCAACCCCACTTGACCCACGCTGGCCAAAGGCACGTTGAGTTGAGTCACGCCACGGCTGGCGTTTGCAGCAGCCGAAAGACCAGGCGCTGACGCCGCACCGGTGGCGACCACTGCGCTGCGGGCTTGCGCGATGCGGCTGGCGGCAGCGGTAACGGACGGGCTGGCGGCTTGTGCGTTGGCAATCAGCTCAACAAGGAGCGGATCACCCAAGCTTTGCCACCAGTTGCTCAGTTCTTTGACCGAGCCTTGATGTGGCAAATCTGCTTTTGCTGTCGCTGCCGCAACCGCTGCAGTTGGAAGGGGGCTGTACCACTTGGCGGCGACTTGATCGCTCACTTGTGTCGTAGGCGCAGTCACGGCGCAGGCGGCCAAAAACAACGGGCTGAGTAAGAACAGGGTTTTATAAGGTTTGAGTAGTTTTTGCATGGGTAGTTTTAGAGTTCTTTTGACTTTTTAGCTCTTTTTTATTTAACTTTGATGTTGCTTTTGTTGTTTTTGGGATTCAATGCGCCGCTTCTTTTCACCTTCCACCATGGCCAAGGCATAGCCAATTTGCCGCTCAATGTAAGCGTCAATCGCATCCGGGGTTTCTATCAAATGCGGCTGCAAAGCCAACAAAATATCGCGTCCCATGAACAAATACACGGGTAACGCCACGATGGAGTGCGCCAAACTGTGCAAGTCATCGTCGGGTTGGTCTAAGCCCAAATGGATACTGAGCATTTGAGATAGCGCCGCTTGGCCTTGGCGAATATCGGTGTTGATTTCTTCTTGCCACAGCCCCGTGGGTTCTAGCATTTCACGAAAGTGCAGACGCGTGCACAACTGCACGATTTCGCCTTGTTTGAGCGGTTCGGCGATGTGCGTGAACATCAAGCGCAAGCCCTGCTCCAAGCTCACCGTGCTGAGATCCACATCGTTCATCACCGCGCAATCGCCCATGGGCTCGGTGTAAGCGGCGCGGTACAGCCCCGCTTTATCGCCAAAATAGTAGCTGATGGCGGCGATATTGACGCCAGCTGCAGTGGCTAGTTCCCGGGTGGAGGTGTTGGCGAAGCCCTTTTCGGCAAACAAATGCACCGCTGTGTGCAACAAGCGGGCGCGGGCTTCAACGCCGTCAGCGCGTGGTGCACGGCTGCGGCAAGCGCTTAATTTTTCAAAAACTTCTTTGACTGTCATCCTCGAATTATGACATCTAAATCAAACGTTTGATTTAACTAGATGACAAATTAAGGTTTTTTTCTACTTTAAACGTTGGGGATTTATTGCAACCATCTCAAATTGGGCATTAAATACGGCTCTAGCCTGCGTGTTTATTACCTCAATAGCTATAAAATATATAGCGTTTATTTGATGCTAATTAAGTCACAATTAAGCAACAACTTTGTAGCCTTCTTCCGTAATCGCCTTGGCCAGCGCCTCACGTGGATGTTCTGACTGTACGTCGACCTTGTTTTGAGCGCGGTCAATGGCGACTTGTGCCGCGGGGTCGACCTGTTTGATGGCGCGTGTGACGGCTTTTTCGCAGTGGCCGCAAGTCATGCCGGTGACTTCAAAGGTTTGATTCATGGTGATTTCTCCTGAATGACTTAACTATTGATATAGATTAACTTGTTAAACCTCAAATAGCACCAAACTATCTTTTTACAAGAGGACGATGACACCATGACTGCCCACACCGCTACCGCAACTATCTCCGAACTCGACATTGGCATAGGCGGCATGACGTGCGCGTCCTGTGTCTCGCGGGTGGAAAAAGCGCTGGCGAAAGTGCCTGGCGTTTCTGCCGCGACGGTGAACTTGGCCACCGAAACCGCCCGCATCCATTTCGCACCCGCTGACCAAATGGAAGCCAAACTGCGACGCGCCGTGCGTGATGCGGGCTACGAGCCAGTGGCTGCCAATGCCGCGATTGACGCACCGGATGCCTCGCCCTGGGCAGGTTTCATGCCGGTGGCCATTGGTTTGGCGCTGTCCGCCCCGTTGGCGCTGCCGATGGTTGGGGATTTGTTTGGCAAACATTGGATGCTGCCAGCTTGGGCACAATTTGTCTTGGCCACACCCGTGCAGTTCATCTTAGGCGCTCGGTTTTACAAAGCGGCTTGGGGCGCGGTCAAAGCGATGTCTGGCAACATGGATTTGCTGGTCGCCATTGGCACAACCGCGGGTTGGTTGCTGTCGATGTGGTTGTGGCTGACGGCAGAGCCCGACACCATGCTGCACCTGTATTTTGAAGGCTCAGCCATCGTGATCACGCTGGTGTTGCTGGGCAAGTGGCTGGAAACACGCGCCAAACGGCAAACCACATCGGCGATTCGGGCGCTGCACGCGCTGAAACCAGAGATCGCGCATTTGATCGGACTTGACGGTGAAGTGGACGTGCCCATCGCCGAAGTGCTGGTGGGCGACAAGCTGGTGGTGCGCCCTGGCGAGCGCCTGCCGGTGGACGGCGTGCTGCTGGAAGGGCACTCGCAAGTGGATGAATCGATGCTGACGGGTGAATCTGTGCCGGTTAGCAAAGAACCAGACTCTAAGTTGACCGGTGGCTCCATCAACGGTGATGGCCGTTTGGTGATGCAGGTCAAAGCGGTAGGCAGCGAGACCGTGCTGTCGCACATCATCCGCCTCGTTGAAGACGCGCAAGCGGCAAAAGCGCCGATTCAGCGGCTGGTCGACCAAGTCAGCGCTGTGTTTGTCCCTGTCGTTTTGGGCATTGCCCTCGTCACGCTGCTGGGTTGGTGGTTGACGGGGCATTCGTTTGAACTGGCTGTTATTCGCGCCGTTGCCGTCTTGATCATCGCCTGCCCCTGCGCACTCGGACTGGCCACGCCCACCGCCATCATGGCGGGTACGGGTGTGGCGGCGAAATACGGCATGCTGATCAAAGATGCACAAGCGTTGGAGCTGGCGCACAAAGTTGACGTGATTGCCTTCGACAAAACCGGCACCTTGACCATGGGCAAACCGCGCTTGACCGCCTTCGCGCTTGCAGACGCAACAACAGATGAAGCACAACTTCTCAGCATGGCCGCCAGTCTGCAAAGCGGCAGCGAGCACCCACTGGCACGCGCCGTGGTTGACGCTGCCAAAGCACGCGATTTACCCATCCCCAGCCCCGACAACGTGCGCGCCGTACCTGGCCGCGGCAGCGAAGGCGAAGTGGGCACGGACAGCTACTTGATCGGCAGCCTGCGCTGGATGCAAGAGTTGAGAATCGATTTGGGCGCATTGGCCAGCCAAGCCGCTGATTTGCAGCAACAAGGTGCCACCGTCTCCGCCATGGCGCAGCGCACCACGGCAGGATTAACCCTGAAAGCGCTGATGGCCTTTGGCGACGAGCCCAAGCCAGGCGCGAAAGAAGCCTTGGCACTGCTGCGCCAACGCGGCATCAAAACCATCATGGTCTCTGGCGACAACCGTGGCGCGGCAGAAACCATGGCGCGACGCTTGGGTTTGCGCCCCGAGGAAGGCGAGGTCATGTCTGAAGTGCTGCCGGGTGACAAGGCAGCTTTGATTGCGAAGCTTAAAGAAGGTGGGCATACCGTGGCTATGGTCGGTGACGGCGTGAATGACGCCCCTGCACTGGCCGCAGCCGATGTCGGCATGGCCATGTCCAACGGCACCGACGTAGCCATGCACGCCGCCGGCATCACCCTGATGCGCGGCGATCCCGCTTTGGTGGCGGCCGCGCTGGATATTTCCGACCGCACCGTCGCCAAAATTCGCCAAAACCTGTTTTGGGCCTTCGCCTACAACGTGGCGGGCATTCCGCTGGCGGCGTTTGGCTACCTGAACCCCGTGGTGGCTGGCGCGGCGATGGCGCTGAGCTCGGTCAGCGTGATGAGCAATGCGCTGTTGTTGAAGCGTTGGAAGCCGTGATTAGAGATTTTTTAAAAAGTAGTTGGCAAAAGCTTCAAGGCTCGTAGCTGGCGCTCCAACGATCACCCCAGCCTTCTCCACCCTTCCCCCCTTGTTTGGCCTTGTCCAAATCCCGCCTGTCCCGCTTGGTCGGGCGACCATGTTCTAGCGCTGCCGAAGGTTCAGGATTCAAGCGTCTGTGTTCGGCAGCGCGTTCTCTGGCCGCGATGCTCTCCAAAGTTTCCGCAAACAGCAAAGCCGCAGCCGGCGCTCCGCCACGCTGGGCGCTGATGCCCAAAACCGTCACGGTGCGAATCGTAGCCCCCGAGCGCATAGACACCACATCGCCCACCTTCACCTCTTTGGCAGGCTTGGCCTCCACATCGTTGATGCGCACCCGCCCCTTGTCAATCTCCTCCCCCGCCAGCGACCGCGTCTTGTAAAACCGTGCTGCCCACAGCCATTTGTCGATGCGAAGTTTGTCCATCTGATTGATTTCTCGGTTTTTAGGCTTTTTACCCTGAAAATATGACTCTAGCCAGCGTATTTATTGTTTTAATTGCTATCAAAAATATAGTAATTTATGGCAATTTATTCAGATTTTATAGCCTGTATGATTTAAAGCATGCCCGCCGACTTCCTACCCATGCTCATTATCTGCGCCGTTGGCCTTGGTGCGGGCGTGCTGGGCGGGGTGATTGGCTTTGGCACCACCATTTTGCTGATGCCGCCTTTGGTGCATTTCTACGGCCCCATGCAGGCCGTGCCCGTGATTGCTCTGGTCGCCATCGTCGCCAACCTCACCCGTGTAGGGCTGTGGTGGCGCAGCGTGGACTGGCGCGTGACCGCTGTTTACGCCGCCACGTCGGTGCCCGCAGTCATTTTGGGCGCAAACACCTTGGTGCAGTTCAACCCACGCGTGATTGAGCTGATTTTGGGCAGCTTTTTGCTGCTGATGATCCCTATCCGCCGCTGGCTGCGTCGCCAAAACTTCACCCTGCGCCTGCCGCACATGGCGGTGGTGGGCGCGGTGATCGGCTACCTCACCGGCATTGTCGCCTCCACAGGCGCGATCAACACGCCGTTTTTTCTGGCCTACGGCTTGCTAAAAGGCGCTTACATCGGCACCGAAGCCGCTGCGTCGCTCGCCATGTTTCTGGCCAAAGGCGCAACCTTTCACCAGCTAGGCGTACTAGACAACCGCGCCATCCTGCAAGGCCTGCTGATAGGCGTTTTCGTGTTGGCAGGCTCTACTTTGTCGAAACGGTTGGTGCTCAAACTGCCGGAGGAGCGGTTTTTGCAGTTGATGGAGGGGGTGATGCTGGTGTCGGGGTTGTCTATTTTGTGGATGGCTTGGCCTTAAGGGTTTTTACGCGCTTTGGTGAAGACGATTATTCAATGCACAATGCCATAGTAAAAAAATAACGATGTCTAAACACAATGGCTAAATTTTTTGAAAATATTGAGCACAAATTGTGCCTTGCGCAGCGTGCGGCGATACAAGTGTCAAAGCACGCCCTCAAACACCACATAGATCAAGTCATGGTGAACAATGATGAATGACCTCTCTCCCACCCAAGCCGCAGACAGCATTACCGCACTGCTGGCTGCGACCGAGAGTCGCACGCTAGAGTTCAAACGCATAGGCGCCAAGCATGGTCGCATGGTGGAAACCATTTGCGCGTTTGCTAACAGCGACGGTGGTTTGCTGGTGATTGGTGTTGGCGATGCCAAAGATCTCAAACCGGGTGCAAAGCCCGAAAACCGCCTGTTTGGCAAGGAAGAAAACCCCGAAGCGTTTGACGACTTTCGACGTCAGGTGATGCAGCGCTTTGCGCCACCGCTTGCCCGTTTGCACTGGATAAATGTGCCCTGTATCCTGCACAACGGTCAAGCAGGACATGTGGTGCTACTGCGGGTGGAAAAGAGCGAACAAGTACATTCTGTAGAAGGCAGTGGCACTTGGACGCGTATGGATGCAAGCAACCGCCAGCTAAGCGCTACCGAGATTGCTGACTTGGCCTATCAACGCGGCGTACGCAGCGCTGCAAGTGAACTGGTCCCCGTCAGCCTGAGTTTGCTCGAAACACCCGCATGGCAGACATTTGTAGCAGCACGTGGCTTGAAAACGGGCACCATGGCCGAGCAATTGCAACGCATTGGCTTGGCCGACACGGTAGCGGGTGAGTTGCGACCCACGCGGGCAGCGGTGCTGCTGTTTGCGCATGAGCCAGGGAGTTTGCTGGCTGCCTATGACTCGCGAGCAGATATTCGGCTGATGGTGTACAGCGGCAAAACGGCTGCGTCGGGTGCAGTGCCAAATTTGCGTAAAACCCCGTTGACGATTCGTGGCCCACTGATTGTCCAGATTGACGACGCCGTCAAAGCCGTGCTGCGAGAACTAGATGAAGGCCTTACCTTGGCTAGCAGTGGCTTTAAGACGCTCCATGTGTACCCTGAGCGGGTCGTGAAGGAAGCCATCGTCAACGCTGTCGTTCACCGTGACTATCGCCTAAACCGAGATATTTTCGTACGTATTTTTGATGATCGCATTGAAGTGGAAAGTCCGGGCACCTTCCCCGGCAACATCACAGCGGGCAATATTGCGCGTACCGGCAGCAAGGCACGTAACCCGCTTATCGTGCAACACCTGCGTGAGTTTCCTGCCGCACCTAACATTGATGCCGGCGAGGGCGTGAAGATGATGTTTGCCGAAATGGCCACCGCCAAGTTATACCCACCTCAATACAGTCAAAACACAGACGCTGCGGTGGAGAGCGTGACGGTAACGTTGCTCAACTTAGCGCGCCCCAGTATGTGGAACGAGGTGAGCGATTGGATTGACCGAAACGGGCCCATTGCCAACAGCAAATTGTGCGAGATTTGCGACTTGGACACGCTAACTGCATCCAAACAGTTACGTAGCTGGGTGGCGCAAGGCGTGCTGGTGGCCTTGCCAGCGGCATCGCGCCGACAGGCAAGCTATACAAAGCCGGAGTTGCTGGCTGAACCGGATGATTCATTATCTTTTGGGCTGGATAATGAAATTGAGAAAACAATAAAAATGTTTTAAATCAATGAGTTAGCTCGTTTACCTTTATCTGAGGAAGTGTTTTTTGGTAAACCTCTAGAACCAAACATCCAAAGACAGAGTCGGCTGCTGGGACGCTCAGACTTGGGATTTGCCAGACAACTTGCATTTTCATTATCTAAGCGTCTGGATAATGAAATTGAAAATTGTTAAATTCCTTTATTTATCAACATCTTGTCGCTTACTTCATTATCCAGATGGGTGTTTTTAGCATGCTAATCTGACTGGATAGCGGTTGCCGACAATTTGTCGGCAGACATTACGCACGACTATATTCATTATCTAAGCGTCTGGATAATGAAATTTAAAAATTGAAAATTCTTATATTTATCAATGACTTATCTTCTTAGTCATTATCCAGACGCGTTTTCCGTGACTTTTAGCCGCGAGGCGGGCTGCTTCTGCGGACAAATTGTCCACACTTTGGCTGTGGTCGTAACGAAAAACTGCACCCGCAGGTGCTTTTTTACTCATTTTAGAGGTCATTTTCGCCTCTAGCCAGCGTATTCATTGCCTAAATCGCTATTAATTACATAGCAATTTAACCCTTCGACAAGCTCAGGGCGAACGGTTTAGTATTACGCCTCTCCCGCCTTCACCTTCAAACGCCACGCATGCAACAACGGCTCGGTATAGCCACTTGGCTGCTCCAAACCTTTGAAGACCAGATCTGTCGCGGCTTTGTAGGCGGCGCTGGTTTTGAAGTTGTTGGCCATGTTTTTGTAGAGCGGGTCGCCGGCGTTTTGGCCGTCAACCACGGCTGCCATGCGCTCAAAAGTGGCGTTGACTTGGGCGGTGTTGGTGATGCCGTGCAAGAGCCAGTTGGCGATGTGCTGGCTGCTGATGCGCAGGGTGGCGCGGTCTTCCATGAGGCCGATGTTGTGGATGTCGGGCACTTTGGAGCAGCCGACGCCTTGGTCGATCCAGCGCACAACGTAGCCCAAAATGCCTTGGGCGTTGTTGTCCAGCTCTTGCTGGATCTGCTCGGGTGTCCACGCGGCTTTGACGTCAGCCGTCGCGACGGGGATGGTCAAAATATCTTCCAGCACTTTTTTATACGCAGCTTTTTGGTCAGATTTGGCATCAGCTGACTCCATCTTCTTTTGCAGCTTGGCGACGTTGACTTGGTGGTAGTGCAGGGCGTGCAAAGTCGCACCGGTTGGGCTGGGCACCCAGGCGGTGTTGGCTCCGGCCAGCGGGTGGTTGATTTTTTGCGTCAGCATCGATGCCATCAAATCGGGCATGGCCCACATGCCTTTGCCGATTTGCGCTTTGCCGCGCAGGCCGCTTTGCAGGCCGACTTGCACGTTGTTTTTCTCGTAGGCGGCAATCCAGGCGCTTGATTTCATGTCTGCCTTGCGGATCATCGCACCAGCGTGCATGGCGGTGTGCATTTCGTCGCCGGTGCGGTCTAAAAAGCCGGTGTTGATGAAGGCGACGCGGCTCTTGGCGGCGGCGATGCAGGCTTTGAGGTTGACACTGGTGCGGCGCTCTTCGTCCATGATGCCAAGTTTGACGGTGCTGTCTTTCAGGCCGAGCATTTTTTCTGTGCGCGCAAACAACTCTGCGGCAAAACCGACTTCAGCCGGGCCGTGCATTTTGGGTTTGACGATGTAGATGCTGCCTTTGCGCGAGTTGCCAATGGCTTGCGATTTCGGGCGATTCACGTCGTGCAGGGCGATGGCGGTGGTGATGACGGCGTCCAAAATGCCTTCTGGGATTTCTTGGGTTTTACCGGCTGCGTCGGTGTACAAAATGGCTGGGTTGGTCATCAAATGGCCGACGTTGCGCACAAACATCAGGCTGCGGCCATGCAAGCGGACTTGCTTTTTAGCATCTTTGGCGGAGGTGTACACGCGGTCTGGATTCAAGCCACGGGTAAAAGTTGTGCCGCCCTTGGCGACCGTCTCCGTCAGCGTGCCCTTCAAAATACCCAACCAGTTGGTGTAGGCCAGCACTTTGTCGTCCGCATCCACCACGGCGACCGAGTCTTCCAAGTCCATGATGGTGGACAGCGCCGCTTCCAGCACCAAGTCGCTCACGCCAGCGGGGTCGGTTTTGCCGATGGCGGTGCTGCGGTCGATTTGGATGTCTAGGTGCAAGCCGTTGTTGATCAACAAAATGCTGCTGGGGTCGCTGGCTTTGCCTTGGTAGCCGATAAATTGCTTTTTATCGTCCAATTTTGACGATTTGCCGTTCGCCAGTTTCACAACCAGCTCGCCGGATTTGACGCTGTAGCCGATGGAATCGACGTGCGAGCCGGTTTTCAGCGGCGCGGTGCGGTCTAGCACGTGGCGGGCGTAGTTGATGACTTTGGCACCGCGCACGGGGTTGTAGCCTTTGCCCTCTTTGGACACTTTTTCAGCGCCGTTGTCTTCTGACAAGGCGTCTGTGCCGTACAACGCGTCGTACAAACTGCCCCAGCGGGCGTTGGCCGCGTTGAGTGCATAACGCGCGTTCAACACCGGCACGACCAGCTGCGGGCCGGCTTGTTTGGCGAGTTCGTCGTCGACGTTAGATGTGGTGGTCGCCACGTTTTTTGGAACGGGGACGAGGTAGCCGATTTTTTCTAGGAAGGCGCGGTAGGCCTTCATATCAGAGATCGGACCTGGATTGGCCTTGTGCCAAGCGTCCTGCTCGGTTTGTAGGCGGTCGCGTTCGGCCAGCAAGGCGATGTTTTTGGGTGACAAATCGGCCACGATGGCGTCAAAACCCTTCCAGAATTTGTCGACAGACACGCCGGTGCCGGGCAGCACTTGCTCGTTGATAAAGGCGTGCAGAACGGTGGCGACTTGCAAATTGTGCGTCTGGGTGCGTGACGTCGATGGTGAGGACATGGGTTTCTCCAAAAAAGATAAAAATGCTTTAAAACACTAAAATAAGAGCAAAATATGCCCCTAGCCGGCGTATTTATTGCTTTTATAGCTATAAAATATATAGCATAATTTCAGCCAATGGATCGACTAGCTTTTGCACATTTTAGGGTTTAAACAAGGGTATGAGAACTATATTCGAACCTTGAAGGTTTATTAATATCCCAAAAGTTGTGTTATTTGTGACTTTTATGCGCATAATCACGGCTGTCAGTGCTTATTTATGGACAAATTTAAAGAAATCGAATCTTTCGTCGCTGTGGTCACGCGCGGCAGCTTGACGGCTGCGGCGCTGGTGGAGGGCGTTGCACCCGCGATCATGGGGCGGCGGCTGGATGCGCTGGAGGAGCGGTTGGGCGTGAAACTGCTGGTACGCACAACGCGAAAACTGACGCTGACGCACGAGGGCAGCGCGTTTTTGGAAGATTGCCAGCGGGTTTTGAGCGATGTGGCGAACATGGAAGCCAGTGTTTCCGCCGGTGGCGTGAAAGCGAGCGGTCACTTACGTATCACCGCGCCAGCCGGCTTTGGACGCAGACACGTCGCGCCCTTGGTGCCAAAATTTCGGGCTTTGCACAGCGATGTGACGCTGTCGCTCAATTTGTCCGACCGGGTGATCGACATCACTGGTGAGGGCTTTGACTGCGCGGTGCGGGTGGGCGATATGCCGGATTCGAGCTTGGTGAGCGTTCGGCTGGCAGACAACCGGCGGCTGTGCGTGGCGACGCCAGCCTATTTAAAAGCGCACGGCACGCCGCTGCACCCCAGTGAACTGAGCAAGTTTGACTGCTTGACGCTGTCTAGTGACGCGTCGCAAACGCGGGGCTGGGCGTTCAATATTCCAAACAGCAGCGGCGACATAGAAGTCAATTACCTGCGCCCTGACGGGCCGCTGGACTGCTCAGACGGCCAAGTGCTGCACGACTGGTGCCTGGCGGGCTACGGTATTGCTTGGCGTAGCACCTGGGAAGTAGAAACGGAAATTGCCAATGCCAAGTTGGTGGCAATATTAGAAAATTTTGCTGCGCCGCCGAACGGAATTTACGCCGTTTTTCCGCAACGCAAACATATGGCGCTTCGGGTGCGGTTGTGGATTGACTTTTTGAAGGACAATTATGGCCAGGTTGGTTTTTGAATAATTAAGCTAATTTCGGCATTTAATTCAGCAAACATTTAGGCTACAGACCGACATTGCTGTCAGAGCAGCCATATACATATATACATATCGCTATGGCGATTTAAAAAGAGAACACTGTTTTGATAGCTTTAACTTTGATCAGCGCGGCATTTGCGCTCATAGCATCGCTGCTGTTTATACGCTGGGCGGGTGAGCATGCCAAACAATACGACGCCAACAAGCCACAGCGCTTTCACGTAGGCGCTGTTCCGCGCTTGGGCGGCTTGGCCATCATGGTGGGTTTGTTTGCAGGCTGGCTGCTCGCGGCTATGTCTGGCATATTGGGAATCAATTTGAATGTGCAAAGCAATTGGACGCAGTCTTGGCCGTGGTTTGTGCTGACTTTGCCTGCGGTGTTGGGCGGCGCGTTTGAAGATGTGACGCAACGACTGTCCGTCTTATACCGACTGGGCTTGACCGCTTTGTCCGCTGCACTGGCTTGTTATTTGCTGGGTATCAGTTTGTCGCGCCTGGGTATTCCTGTCATTGATGATGTGCTATTGGCCATGCCGTGGCTGGGTATTGCCTTGGCTATTTTTGCCATCTGTGGTCTGCCGCATGCTTTTAATATTATTGATGGCTACAACGGCTTGGCGGGCACGGTGGCGGCGATGATTTGTTTGGCGATTGCGCATGTGGCTTTGCAACTGGGTGACAGGCAATTGGCGGCTGTCGTTATTTGTTTGGCGGCTGCGACGGCGGGGTTTTTAGTTTGGAATTACCCAAGAGGTCTGATATTTGCGGGCGACGGTGGCGCTTATTTGTGGGGCGTGGTGATCGCGGTGGCTAGCATTGTGCTGGTACAGCGCCACCCAACAGTATCTCCATGGTTTCCCATGTTATTGTTGATATACCCGGTATGGGAGACTTTGTTTTCTATTTACCGCAAGGCAGCGCGTGGGGTGTCGCCCGGTGTGGCGGATGCTTTGCATTTTCACCAATTGATCTACCGCCGTTTGGTGCGCGGTGTGTTTCATGACGATGCCTCGCGCCGCATGCTGATGCGTAATAACCGCACCTCGCCGTGGTTATGGAGTTTCACATTATTAACCGTCGCTCCCGCCATATTGTTTTGGGATAACACTTTGGTATTGATGGCATTTTGTGCTGTATTTGTGGTGACTTATGTGGTGGCTTATATGATGCTGGTGCGTTTCAAAGTGCCCAAATGGCTGCGGAAATAAGTCTCAGAGATTAGTTTGCATAAGTTAATATTCATTTTTTTGAGTTAATACGTCGATTAATTCATATATTTAAACCCTAACTTTACAAAGCATTTTCATCGTTATCTGTTTTTATATTACATTAAAGGCTCTCTCTATTTTTCGCTTAGTTATTCTCTTCTTTTTAATTACTCCTTCATTAATCACTTAGAAAGCCAAATCCATGAGCAACTTGATCGACCTTCAAAGCCAAATCGAAAAACTACAAAAACAAGCTGCTGAGTTGAAATCAAAAGAATTCGCCAGCACCGTGGCTGATATTCGAGCCAAAATGGCTGCGTTTGGCATTACCGTTAAAGATTTGGGTGGCAAAGCTGGCGCAAAGAAGAGCAAAGCGGGTCGCCCAGCCAAATCAGGTGCGGCTGGCAAAGTCGCAAAAGTGCGCAAATCTAAAGCCGCTGGCGTGCCAGTGGCAGCTAAATTCAGAGGCCCAGCTGGCGAAGGTTGGAGTGGCCGTGGTTTGACACCAAAATGGTTGAAAGCTTTGGAAGCGCAGGGCCGTAACCGTACAGAATTCGCCGTTTAAGGGGCGTTAGTCGATGAATGAGCACCCAGAGGCCTCGAAGCCAAATGTCAGTCCAGATATAAAAGCCGACATCCTCGCCCAAGCCCTGCCGTACATCCGCAAATACCATGGCAAAACCATGGTGATCAAGTATGGTGGTAATGCGATGACCGACCCGGCTTTGCAGCAAGCGTTTGCAGAGGATGTGGTGTTGCTCAAATTGGTGGGTATCAACCCCGTGGTGGTTCACGGCGGTGGGCCGCAAATTGAAGCCGCTTTAAAGCGCCTCGGTAAAAAAGGCGAATTTATACAAGGCATGCGCGTGACGGACTCTGAAACCATGGAAGTGGTGGAATGGGTGCTGGCGGGCGAAGTGCAGCAGGACATCGTCGGCCTGATCAACCAAGCTGGCGGCAAAGCTGTGGGCTTGACGGGGCGTGACGGTGGCTTGATGCGTGCGAAAAAACTCAAATTGGTTGACTTGGCAGATGCCAGCAAAGAACACGATGTTGGCCAAGTGGGCGACATTGAGTCGATTGACCCCAGCGTGGTCAAAGCGCTGCAAGACGATGCGTTCATCCCTGTGGTCAGCCCCATTGGCTTTGGCTTGCACAACGAAAGCTACAACATCAATGCCGATGTGGTCGCCAGCAAGCTCGCCACCGTGTTGCAGGCTGAAAAATTGTTGATGCTGACCAATATCTCTGGCGTGCTGGACAAAGAGAAGAACCTGCTCACCGAATTGAGCATCAAAGACATCGATGCTTTGATTGCCGATGGCACCATCAGCGGCGGTATGATTCCGAAAATCGCCGGCGCGATTGACGCGGCGAAAAGCGGCGTGAAAGCCGTTCACATCATCGACGGCCGCGTGCCGCACGCGATGCTGTTGGAGATTTTGACCGAGCAGGCGTTTGGGACGATGATTCGGTCGCATTAGGTCGCATTAACTCAACCAATTGTTTATCCTTATCAATCTGCGCGGCTTAATGCGCAAATTGATGGGTTCATTTGGTGAGTTATTCGGGTATCCCAAATCCACCCCCCCCCGGCCCGGCACGCACC
>JAYSZH010000107.1:0-32165 GCA_043738155.1 Polaromonas sp.
CATCACGGCATCTACCTTTTGCGCATCTGCCATGAAGTAGCCGCCGATGTCTGCTGGCTTGCCTTGCACAGCTTTGAGCTCAGCCACGATTTTGTCTTCATTCTCAGTCAATGTCTTGGCCAAAGGCGTAAAGTGCGCTTTCAACTCAGCGTCATCTGTTTGCTCTGACAAAGCCTGCGCCCAGTACATCGCGAGGTAGAAATGGCTGCCACGGTTGTCCAACTCGCCGGTGCGGGTGGAAGGGCCTTTTTTGTTTTCTAGCAATTCGCCTGTTGCCTTGTCCAAAGCTCTGGACAAAACAGTGGCTTTTTTGTTGCCTGATTTCAAACCCAAATCCTCCAGCGACACGGCCAAGGCCATGAATTCACCCAAAGAGTCCCAACGCAGGTGGTTTTCTTCTACCAATTGCTGCACATGCTTGGGCGCAGAGCCGCCAGCACCTGTTTCATACATGCCGCCGCCAGCCATCAAAGGCACGATAGAGAGCATTTTGGCGCTGGTGCCCAACTCCAAAATTGGGAACAAATCGGTCAAATAATCGCGCAAGATGTTGCCCGTCGCGCTGATGGTGTCCAAGCCGCGTTGCACACGTTCCAGGGTGTAGCGCATCGCACGCACTTGGCTCATGATCTGGATGTCCAAGCCAGTCGTGTTGTGCTCGTGCAAGTACATTTTGACTTTGGTGATCAACTGCGCTTCGTGCGGACGGTATTGGTCCAGCCAGAACACCACGGGCATGCCAGAGTTGCGTGCGCGGTTGACGGCCAGTTTCACCCAGTCGCGAATTGGTGCATCTTTCACCTGGCACATGCGCCAAATATCGCCTTCTTCGACGTTCTCGGAGAGCAACACTTCGCCAGTAGCGATATCGACAATGTTTGCCACACCAGCTTCGGTGATTTCAAAGGTTTTGTCGTGCGAGCCATATTCCTCGGCTTGCTGCGCCATCAAGCCCACGTTAGGCACGGTGCCCATGGTTTTCGGGTCAAACGCGCCATGCCATTTGCAGAAGTTGATGATCTCTTGATAGATACGGGCAAAGGTGGATTCTGGCATCACGGCCTTCACGTCCTTCAAACGGCCATCCGCGCCCCACATCTTGCCGCCATTACGAATCATGGCGGGCATGGAAGCGTCAACGATGATGTCGTTGGGCGAGTGGAAGTTGGTGATGCCTTTAGCCGAGTCCACCATGGCCAGCTCGGGGCGTCCTTCGTGGCAAGCGTGGATGTCGCGCTTGATTTCGTCTTGTTTGGACTGTGGCAACGTGGCGATTTTGGCATACAAATCTGCCATGCCGTTGTTGACGTTCACGCCGATTTCGTCAAATAGTTTGCCATGCTTGGCAAAGGCGTCTTTGTAGAAAATCTTCACACAGTGCCCGAAAACGATGGGGTGCGATACCTTCATCATCGTGGCCTTGACGTGCAGGGAGAACATCACGCCCGTTTTGTACGCGTCGTCGATTTCTTTCTCATAAAACTCGTACAGCGCTTTTTTGCTCATATACATGCTGTCGATCACTTCACGATCCAGCAAAGACACTTTTTGCTTGAGCACAATGGTTTTGCCCGTGGTGGTGATCAATTCCATGCGCACGTCGCGGGCTTTGTCCAAGGTCATGGACTTTTCGCCGTGGTAGAAGTCGCCGTTGTGCATGTGCGACACGTGCGAGCGTGAGGCTTGGCTCCACTCGGACATCGAATGTGGGTTTTTACGCGCGTATTCTTTCACGGCTTTGGGTGCGCGGCGATCAGAGTTGCCTTCGCGCAGGACAGGGTTCACAGCGCTGCCAGTGCATTTGGAGTAGCGGGCACGGATAGATTTTTCTTCGTCTGTTTTTGGTGCTTCAGGGTAATCAGGAATGTTGTAGCCTTTGGCTTGCAGCTCTTTGATACATGCCGTCAACTGTCCCACAGAGGCGCTGATGTTGGGCAGTTTGATGATGTTGGTGTCTGGCAGCAATGTCAGTTTGCCCAGCTCTGCCAGTGTGTTGGGTACTTTTTGCGCTTCAGTCAGGTTTTCTGGGAACTCAGCCAATACACGGGCTGCCACAGAAATATCGCTCAGCGTCACGTCGATGTTTGCGGGCGCAGCAAAGGCTCTCACCACTGGCAAAAAAGAGTGCGTGGCCAGCATGGGCGCTTCGTCAGTCAATGTGTAGATAATTTTCGATGTCTTGTTAGCCATATGTTCCCCACTTGCGTCGTGTTATCACTATGTGAAATACTTGTTTGTTGCTTGAAAAGCATTCTTATTTTAGGTCAATCTCTCTACAGATACGGGCATAAGGCTGACATAAATAAAAGCCAAAAAATACTTTCAAGCGCCATTCAGATGTCATTCGATAGTCACTATCAATCAATTAGTTAAAATCAATTGGCATTAACTATCAAATAAACCTATCATTACCTCTGTGTCGATTGATAAATGCTATCTAGCAGACCCAGTCGCTTAGTTTTTCCCTTTATTTGTTTAGTCCATAGGAGTTCACCATGACAGAAGTTACCAAAACCATTCCAGAGATCAAAACCATCGCCAATTTGGAATCCGCCTTTGCTGGCGAATCCATGGCGCACATCAAATACCGCTATTTCGCCAAATTAGCCCGCGAAGTTGGTGATGTTGAAACCGCAGAAGCCTTCGAAGCCACAGCTGACCAAGAAATCATGCACGCTTTCGGCCATCTGGATTTGCTCTACCCCAAAGCAACGATGACACCTGCCAAGGCCTTGCAGATCGCCATTGACGGCGAAACTTACGAATACACCGAGATGTATCCAGGCTTTCGCAAAACCGCAGAGTTGGAAGGCAATGCAGCGGCAGTAGCCGAAATGGACGAGCAGATTGAGGAAAGCAAAGTCCACGCCGCTCAGTTCAAAGCGATGTTGGACAAGGCGCAAAAGCGTTTTGCCGCACTCGCCAATGTTGAAAAGCGCCACGCAGCACACTACCAAGCGCGTTTGGATGCTGTCCAAGCGGCTGCTTGATTGGCCTGTAAGACAATCACAGCAAAACTCGACATACTTTTTACCCAATCTAACTAGGAAAACACCATGAAAACATATATTTGCATCGTTTGCGGCTTTGTGTACGACGAAACAGCGGGTCGTCCAGAAGATGGCATCGCAGCTGGCACTTTGTGGAAAGACGTGCCCGCCAGCTGGGAATGCCCAGATTGCGGCGTGGCTAAAGCTGACTTCGAAGCTGTAGAAATCTAATATAAATCAATAACTTATGAACCCCATCATCATCATTGGCGCGGGACTGGCGGGCTGGACGACGGCGCGTGAGTTTCGCAAACTGGACGCCACCACGCCGGTGGTGATGATCACCAACGACAGTGGCGACTTTTACGCCAAACCCACGCTGTCAAACGCGTTTGCACAGAAAAAAGCGCCCGACCAGCTGGTGGTAACGCCAGCTGCGAAGATGGCAGAAACGCAAAACGTCACTTTGCTGGCGCACACGCGGGTGACGAGTTTCGATCCGTATGTCAAAACTGTCACGATAGACAAAGATGGCGTCACCAACAGCCTTGATTTCAGCAGCTTGGTGCTTGCCACAGGTGCGCAGCCTATCCGTATTCCGACGGCTGGAGATGCTGCAGATCAGGTGCTGTCGGTCAATTCTCTGGAAGATTTCACTTCCTTTTTTGAGGTATTAAAATCAGCCTCTAGCCGGCGTATTGATTACCTTAGTAGCTATGAAAATAATAGCAATAAAGGCAATGAAAATGCGGCATCATTTACAGCAAAAATCGTCATCATGGGCGCAGGTTTGATTGGTTGCGAGTTTGCCAATGACCTGATCAATGCAGGCTACCAAGTCAGCGTGGTTGACCCAGCTAGCCGACCCTTGGGCGCTTTGTTACCCGAGGCTGCGAGTGAGCAATTGCGTCAAGCTTTGCAAGATTTGGGTGTTGAATGGCATTTTGGAACGACGGTGCAAGCCGTTGACAAAACTGAGAGTCAAACAGGTGAGGACGCTGAATCTGCGCTGCAAGTGACCTTGGCAACTGGGCAAACTATCACGGCTGATGTCGTACTAAGCGCCATCGGTTTGCGGGCAGACACCCGATTGGCTGCGGCGGCAGGCTTGGCTTGCGAGCGCGGCATCCAGGTCGATGCAGCTTTGCAAACGAGCGCGCCGAATGTCTATGCCTTGGGCGATTCTGCCCAATACGCCAGCGCTGGTAATGCAACTTTGCCTTATGTCATGCCTATCATGAACGCGGCGCGGGCCTTGGCGCAAACATTAGCGCAAACTTTGACAGGTAAAAAGACGGATGTTGTGTTCCCAATCATGCCCGTTGCCGTGAAAACGCCCGCTTTGCCACTGATGATTGCGCCACCAGCCATGGGTTCAAAAGGGCAATGGACGTCCGCAGAAGCCAATGTTTGGCAGTTCAACACAGAGCAAAATGTGGTGACCGGCTTCGTTTTGGCAGGTGCACAGACCTCGAAACGGGCTGAAATGGTCAAATTACTGCAATCCGCTCTTTAATCGCTCTTTAATTTGAGAGCGGTTGTCCTAAGATAGGTGACAGGTCAAATTTGACTTCTTCATCTTTTTAGGACGAACCTATGACTCGTGCAACCCTTGCAGAATCGAACATTCACCCCGCCATTCGCGACAAAATTACCAAAAATCAGCAAACCATCGTCGCTGAAGTGCAAGCGGCTGTAGCCGCGCATCCTGTGGTCGTTGTCGGCATGGGGCTCAATCCCATGCCGAAAAAAGCCCGTAAAGCATTAGATGCAGCGGGTATTGCCCACCACGATTTGAATTACGGCAGCTACCTCAGTGAATGGCGCAAGCGCAATGCCTTGAAAATGTGGACGGGTTGGCCTACATTTCCCATGGTTTTTGTCAAAGGCACGCTGGTAGGTGGTGCTGAAGATGTGATCAAACTGATCAACAGCGGTGAATTGAAAAAGCTTTTGGCGTAAAAATTCAATCGTAAAAAAAGCGCAGCAACCGAAGTTGACTGCGCTTTTTAGCTTTTAAAGCTTGAGTAGGCTGTTCTTAGCTGTGGTGGCCCATACGCTCACCACGTCCACCGTGCTCACCGCGACCGCCTTTGTCGCCACCCATGCCCATACCGTGTCTACCACCGTGCTTACCGCCGCGCATCGCAACAGCGTCAAACACTGCTTTTTGCTCTGATGACAGCGCGGCGTAGAACGCTTTGGTCGCAGCGCCGCGTTTGTCCATCTCGGCACCCATGGTTTTCATGCGTTCTGCGCGCATGGCTTGCATTTTATCGATACGCTCTGGCGTGGTCAGCTTGTCCATCTCAGCCTTGACTTTAGGGTCATGGCGCATACCCATCATGCCGCCAGCTGGAGGTTGCATGGCAGCTGCAAAAGTTGTCCAAGCGCCTTCTTGGGCTGGTGTGATCTTGAGCTTGGCTTTCAATTCAGCTTGGCGTTTGACCATGCGTTCTTGGTGGTTGCCAAACATGCGCTCGCGGATGTTTGAATGATCGCCACGGTGCATTTTGTCTTGCATTTGGTGTTGTGCACCTGCTGGAGTTGGCGTAGCGGTTTGCGCAGACGCCAAAGCAGTGTAGCCGCAAGATGCCATCACAATGGTGGCAAGAAAAAGTCGTTTGTTTGAGAGTTTCATGATGAATCCTTAAAGAGTTTAAAAACTCCAGTGTCGATAACCTTGTATGGTTTGGCTCTGGATTGAGGTCAAGTATCCAATCGCCATGCAAACGCAACATGGCTGTCATGTAATGCTATGTAAAGTTGTTTTAAACCTTGCCCCACAATACAGACATGCCGCACAGCTCAGACACCGCAACTGCACCGAAGAAAACACCTAGCTGGCGAGCAAGCATCGTTTTGGCGATGGTTTTAGCGCTTGGCGCTGCCATTTCGTTAGGTGTCACGCGCTTTTCATACGGCTTACTTCTGCCTGCCATGCGTTCAGATTTGGGCTGGAGCTACACCCTAGCGGGTGCGATGAACACGGTCAATGCCGTGGGCTATTTGCTGGGTGCATTGAGTATGCCAAGGCTGTTGAAACGCTTTGATGCCGTTCAAATTTTGCTGTTTGGCTCTATATCAGCCAGCTTGTTCATGGGATTAACGGGGTTTTTCACCACGGCAGAGCCATTGCTGGCGCAGCGTTTATTGGCTGGCATTGCTAGCGCGTGGGTGTTTGTAGCGGGTGGTTTGCTGGCGGCGCAGCTGGGTGCGCATCACGCGGGTCGAAGTGGCTTGATTTTGGGTGTGTACTACGGCGGCGTGGGGCTGGGGATTGTGTTTTCAACACTTCTCGTGCCTAGCGTTGACTATTTTGTGCCGTCAAAACTACAGGTATGGCCGCAAGCTTGGGCAGTGGCTTGGTGGTTTTTGGCCTTGGGTTGTGTTTCTGCAACCTTGATTTTGATGGGCAAAGCCCATGCTCTCAAACAGATTGTTGTGCCGTCAAAGGCTGTAGATTTTGAATCAAGCACGCAGCTGGCTAGTCAATCCTTTCGTTGGCAGGAATTCACTTATGCACTGGCCGGCTACGGATTGTTTGGTGTGGGTTACATCGGCTACATGACCTTTGTGATTGCGCTCTTGCGTGAGCAATCAGCAACGACCATCACTATCACTGTTTTTTATGCGCTGCTTGGGCTGGCGGTGATGGCGTCGTCGCGTATTTGGGCTGGTTTGCTAGACAAATACAAGGGTGGGCAAGCCTTGGCATTTCTTAATTTTTTACTTGGTTGCGCTATTGTTATTCCTGCTGTGACGGCTTGGCTGCCTGCTTTAATTTTGTCGGGTGTGCTTTTTGGTGGTGTGTTTTTGTCTGTGGTTGCATCAACCACGGCCTTGGTACGTCACAATTTGCAGTCAACGGCGTGGGCTGCGGGTATCAGCGCTTTTACCGTGATCTTTGCCGCAGGGCAAATTGTCGGGCCAACGATGGTGGGCTGGATCGCGGATGGCGCTGGTGGTTTGGCCCGAGGTTTGCTGATCTCGGCTTTTGCACTGTGGCTGGGTGCGCTGCTGGCGTGGCGGCAAAAGCCTTTATCATCACGCTAATGATTTTTACGACCACTGCACCGCAATTGCCACAGACGCGCCTTTCGCGTCCAGCGCTGCTGGCCGTTTCTGTGGTGCACATTGCGTTGTTTTGGCTGCTGCTGCAAACTGCACCCGTGCAGCGCGTGGTGCGTGAAACGGTGGTGATGCTGAATTTGCCCATCACACAGCCCTTGCCCAAGCCACCGCCTAAAAAAGTAATCACCTTACCGAAGCCGCCAGAGCCTATCAAACCGATTGAGAAGCCTGTTGTGGTGAAGAAAACCATCAGCAAACCGGTGGAAACTTTGCTAATTCCGCCTAAACCTCCTGAGCCGCCTAAACCCATTGAAAAACCGGTTGAAAAGCCCGTGGTGTTGCCTAAGCCTCCTGAAAAAGTGGTGGAAGTCAAACCTGTTGAAGTGCAAGTGCCGAAAGAGGTCGTCCAAGAAACACCTAAAGTCGTCCCTCAAGAAGTTCCTAAGCCAGTAGTCGCTGAAGTACCGGCTGAATTACCACCAGCGCCTACACCCGCGCCAGCGCCAGTTGTTCCCGCTGCAGTTGCTGCAACGCCTGCTCCTGCCGCACCAGCCGCTGCAGCACCAGCGGCAGAACCTGCGAAAGCAGCGGCTGCTGCTGCAGTGGCTTCCGTACCCGCAGCACCTGCTGCAGCGCCTGCGGTTGCTCCGTCGACGGGTGCATCAAATCGTGCGATTTCAACTACAAGCGCCGCGCCTAGTGCGGGTGCTACTGCTGCATCAGCGCCTTTAGGGTCGGGTGCTCCATCATTAAGTGGTGCGCTTGCCAATCCATTGGGTTCGGGAAACCTTGGTGTGCCCTCAACAGGAAGTGGCTCAACTTACGTTCCTGGTCGCCGCGGTGGCTGGGCTGCTGGCGAACTGCAGCGTGCTTCAAGTGCGCAGCTAAACCCCAATAAACGCCTTGAAAACTACGAAATTGAATTTAAAAATGCAGTTAAAGAAGATTGCTTAAAGCCTGCTAAAGATGCTGCGGGCAAAGAAACCAACAGAGGATTGCTGGCGTTACCTCAGTTGCTTAATCGTATGGCAAATGGCGATTGCCCAAATTGAATAGATAAACAAGGAAATTCGATGAAAAATATCAAATCACTTTTTGCCGCAGCATTTATTTTGCTGACCAACCTAGCTTATGCACAAACGGCAGCGACCGCAACAGCGCCAGCAACGGTAGCGCTCACTCCATCGCCCAGCATCGCTCCAGCGGTTGACAATCCCTACGGATTAGCTGCAGTTTGGGGGCAGGGTGACTGGGTGGCCAAGACCACGTTGCTGCTGCTCATTGTGATGTCGCTGGCCAGTTGGTACGTGCTCATCATCAAACTGCTGGCGCAAAAGCGCATGCAAGCCATGGCTAAAGACGCTGAGCTTGCTTTTTCAAAGGCCAACAATTTGCAACAAGGCGCGAATGCTATGGCTGTCGACAGCCCTTACCGCTTTATTGTCGATGCTTCTTTAGATGCCGTACAGCAGCACCCCAGCGTAGCAGGCCAAGTAGATTTAAACACGTGGGCGGCACAAAGTATTGAACGCTCTGTTGCTACTGTACAGGGCAATTCGCAGCAAGGGCTGGCTGTGCTGGCAACGGTCGGCTCGACAGCGCCGTTTGTGGGTTTGTTCGGCACGGTTTGGGGGATTTATAACGCGTTGGTCAAAATTGGCGCATCGGGTCAAGCGTCCATTGACAAGGTGGCTGGCCCCGTGGGTGAGGCGCTGATCATGACTGCGATTGGCTTGGCCGTCGCCGTGCCAGCTGTGTTGGGCTACAACTGGCTGGTGCGCCGTAACAAAGTAGGCATGGACGGCGTGCGTGCTTTTGGCTCAAACTTGCATACCAATTTGCTAGTGCAAGCTGACAAGACTCGTGCTAAATAACTGAAGTAGCTTCATGGCAATCACATTCAATAAAAGCCGTAGCGACGATGATGCGTTGATGGCGGAAATCAACACCACGCCTTTGGTGGATGTGATGTTGGTGCTGCTGATTATTTTCTTGATCACCATTCCAGCGGTGACGACATCGATTCAGGTGAAGCTGCCGAAAGAGACGAACCAAATCAGGGAAACGCAAACTGAAAACATCATCATTTCGGTGAACGATGTTGGCAATGCCTATTGGTTCGACAGCAAGCTAAGCTCTTTTCAAGAGCTGAAAGGCAAACTTGTAGCGCTGAAAAAGCCGATGGACAGTTTAGAAGTGCATATTCGCGGCGATGCAAATGCGAATTACGAAACGATTGGCCAAGTGGTTTATGCCTTGCAAGAAGCGGGCGTGACACGCATTGGCTTCATCACGCAGCCGCCTGCGAAGAACTGAGTTAGATTGCAAGAAAGCACGTTATGGCAATGAATATCGGCTCCTCAGAATCCCTTCATGGCGATCCAGAAGTGATGATTGAGATGAACACCACACCGCTGATTGACGTGATGTTGGTGCTCTTGGTCATGCTCATCATCACGATTCCTATTCAACTGCATTCGGTCAATGTCGATATGCCAGCGGCGAGCACAGCAAACCAAACCGAGCCGCCGAAAGCGATCACTATCGAAGTTAACGCCAATAGCCAAGTGGTGTGGGATGGGCAGGTAGTGCCAGATAGAACTGCTTTAGAGGCCAAAATGCAAGCCGAAGCGCTAAAAGGTGAAGCTCAGTCAGAAATACATTTCATGCCAAATCGTGCGGCAAAGTATGAGGTTGTTGCTGGTGTTATGGCCTCTGCGCAAAGGTTGGGTTTGCAAAAAATAGGCTTGGCCAATATCCCAGATTTCGCGCCGCAGCCTAAAGCGCAGTAATCAACTTAAGCCCTCGCTCCGCTAATAATCCCCCCACCCAAACACACCTCGCCGTCATACAGCACGGCCGATTGCCCCGGCGTCACAGCCCACTGCGGCTGTGGGAAGGTCAGATCAAACGTGTTCGCACCCATATCGCAACTGACCAGTTCGCAAGGCGCATCCGCCTGCCGATAGCGCGTTTTTGAGTTGAGCGATGCTGTTGTCGGCGCTTGCCCAGCCACCCAGCTCAGGTTATCCGCCGTCAGCGCATGCGATTGCAGCCAAGGGTGATCATGCCCTTGCACCACCCATAGCGTGTTTTCCTCCATGTCTTTACGCGCCACAAACCACGGCGTGTGCTCACCCACACCGCGTTGCCCTAGGGCTTGAATCGCTTTGAGTTCCGCTCCTTTGGCTTTCACGCCGCCAATACCTAGGCCTTGACGTTGACCCAAGGTGTAAAAACTCAAGCCTTGGTGCATACCGAGTACCCGACCTTCGGCATTTTTGATGGGGCCGGGTTCTTTGGCGATATAGCGGTTCAAAAAGTCGCGAAAAGGACGTTCACCGATGAAGCAAATACCAGTTGAATCCTTTTTCTTGGCGTTTGGGAGGCCAATCTCATCTGCAATGCGGCGAACTTCCGTTTTTTGTAACTCTCCGACGGGGAACAACGTTTTGGACAACTGTTCTTGGTTCAGCCGGTGTAAAAAATAGCTTTGGTCTTTGCTGGCATCCCTTCCTTTGAGGAGTTCGTATTTCTGTGACGTCTCGTTCAAACGCACCCTAGCGTAGTGGCCAGTTGCAATTTTGTCTGCCCCCAGCCTCATGGCGTGGTCTAAAAACGCTTTGAATTTGATTTCTGCATTGCACAGCACGTCGGGGTTAGGTGTGCGTCCTGCTTGGTATTCGCGTAAAAATTCGGCAAACACGCGGTCTTTGTACTCGCTGGCGAAGTTGACATGTTCGATCTCAATGCCAATCACGTCCGCCACAGCGGCAGCATCTATGAAGTCTTGATTCGATGAGCAAAACTCCGAATCATCGTCATCCTCCCAATTTTTCATAAAGATGCCGACCACGTCATAACCCTGCTGTTTTAGCAAATACGCCGTTACGGCCGAGTCCACGCCGCCACTTAAACCGACAACGACTTTATGGCCTTTGCCAGTCTTTTTTTCATTGGTTTGTTGGAATATGTATGGAGCTGTCATGCCTGCTATTATCTCAGGCATGCCACTGTGTCAAAATCGCAACGAGGCAAGCACTCGGTCAACCATCACACCTGCCTGTCCGAGGTTGTTCATCGGATCGCAGAAGCCTGCCAGTTGTTCGCGCGTCACATGCTTGTTGATTTCTGGATGCTCGGCCAGCAGGTCGAGCAAATGGCGTTTTTGTTTGAGTGCTTCACGGCAGATGTCATAGACTAAGTCGTGTGCATACTCACGGCCGATATAAGGTCCCAAGCCCATCATGACAGCTTCGGACATGACCAACCCGTTGGTGATGTCGATGTTGTGTCGCATCTGAACTGCATCAACCTCTAGGCCTGCCAGGATGAATTTGGTTTGCTTCAGTGCGCCAGACATGAGACAGAAGATTTCCGGCAACGCGACCCATTCAATCTCCCACGGACCGGTGGAACGCTCGTGGTCGGCCACCATGGCATCCATCAAAGATGCCGCCAGTTGGCGTACCACCGAGATGTTGGCGTGGATGTAGAGGCAGGAAATAGGGTTGCGCTTTTGCGGCATGGTTGAAGAAGAGCCGCGTCCTGGCGCAAAGGGCTCGAATACTTCGGCCACTTCGGTCTGCATCATCAGCTTGACGTCCATCGCTATTTTGCCCAGCGAGCCGCCGAGGATGCCCATAAAAGCGCCTACTTCAGCGAAGTTGTCGCGCACGGTATGCCATGAAATCAAAGGCTGGCCCAGCCCCAGTTCTTTCATCAACCCGGCCTGGGTTTCCATGGCGCCCGTCTCCAAAGAGGATAAAGTGCCAGATGCGCCACCAAACTCGCCCACCAGCACGCGGGGTTTGAGTTGTTGCAGTCGTTCACGATGGCGCTCAATCCCAGCCAGGATGCTGGCCATTTTGTAGCCAAAGGTGATCGGGGTGGCTTGTTGCAGGTTGCTGCGGCCGATGACGGGCGTATCGCGGTGCGTGCGTGCCAGCGTGGCGAGTGAGTTTGAAATGTCTTTGAGGTCTTGCTCGACCAACGCCAGACCTTCGCGAATCTGCAGCACAGCAGCGGTGTCGGTGATATCCTGCGTGGTGGCACCCCAATGGCAGTATTCTCCGAGTTTGTCTTTGCAGTTGGCGTTGATGTGGTTGACCACGGCGATGATGGGGTAGCCAATTTGTTCGGTTTTAGCCTTGAGCTTGACCCAGTCAATGGTGCTGAGCTCACAGTTCTTGACGATTTCGTCAGCTGCTTCTTGGGGGATGATGCCCAGTTCGCCTTGCACTTTGGCCAGTGCGCGTTCGATGTCGAGGTATTTGGCGGTGCGGTTTTCGTCCGACCAGACCTGGCGCATGGCGGCATCGCTGAACATGTCGCCGAAAATTTTGGAATCGATGATGGTGGATGACATGGTTTTCTCCGATGGTGTGTTGTCAATGAGTAGGGTGTGTTCAGGGCCGCCCATGGGCGAGGATACGTTCGGCTTTCAGGACGACCGGGCGATCAATCATCTTACCGTCCAGCTGCAGCGCGCCGCCGGTGGAGGCGTGCCAGGCTTGCAAGACGCGTTGCGCCCAGGCGATCTCTTCGGCACTGGGCGCGAGTGCGGCGAGCACGGCGGCGATTTGCGCGGGGTGGATGCACATCTTGGCGCCAAAGCCCAGTGCGCGCGCCTGCGCCATATCGGCGGCCACGCGCAAAGAGTCCAACTCGGATGTGACACCGGCTACCGGTGAGCCCAGACCTGCCGCACGCGAGGCCACGGCGATCTGCGCCGCGGCATAGTCCAGCGCCGGGCTGCTGGCTGGCAGATCGAGATCGACCATGTAATCCAGTGCGCCAAAGGCCAGGCGCAGCACGCCGGACGCGGCGGCAATCTCTTGCAGTGCCAACAGTCCGCGTGCGGTTTCAATCAGCGCCAGCACAGTAGCATCAGGTGCCAAGTGGGTGCGCAGTGCTGCGACCTGATGGGCGGCCTCGCACTTGGGCAGCATCACACAGGCCACTTGTACGGTATTGACCAGCACCAGGTCGTCGGCATACCAGACACTGGTGACGTCGTTGATGCGAATCAGCACGCGCTCGCGCGGCGCAGCCGGATTTGCCATCCACTCGGCAATCGCGGCACGGGCGGCAGGCTTGTCGGCTGGTGCGACGGCGTCTTCGAGGTCGATGATGATGCGGTCGGCACCCGAGGCCAGGGCCTTGGCGAAGCGCTCTGGGCGATTGCCGGGAACGAAGAGGTAGGTGCTTGGCAAAAGCATGTCAGAGCGCTTTCAAATCACGCCTTCAGCGCGCAGGGCGGCGATCTGCTCGGCGCTGTAGCCGTAGTGGCCCAAAATGGCATCGGTGTGCTGGCCCAGCGCCGGCACCGCGTCCATGCGCGGTGCCCCATGCTGCCAAGAGCCGGGTGGCAGCAGTGCCGGGATCGGCCCAGCCGGCGTCGCTACTTCGCGCCAGCGATCACGCGCCTTGAGCTGCGGATGCGCCCAGACTTCTTGCATGGTGTTGACCTGGGCGTTGGCAATGCCGGCTTGCTCCAGCCTCTGCGCGACCTGCTCCGCTGTCATTTTCGAGAAGGCTTCGATGATCAGGGTAGAGAGCATCTCGCGTTGTGTGTTGCGTTTGGCGTTGTTGGAGAAGCGTTCTTCTGATGCCAGCGCAGGCTGCAGTAAGACTTTGTCGCAAAATATTTTCCACTCACGTTCGTTCTGCAGACCCAGCATCACGGTCTTGCCGTCCCCGGCTAGGAATGGGCCGTAAGGGTAGATGGTGGCGTGACTGGCGCCGGTACGCGGCGGCGGAGCCGCGCCTTCAAAAGCGTAGTACAGCGGATAGCTCATCCACTCGGTCAGCGACTCCAGCATGGACACGTCGATGTGCTGGCCTTCGCCGGTTTGCTGGCGATGCATCAGCGCGGCCAGAATGTTGGTGTAGGCATACATACCGGCCGCAATGTCGGCGATCGACGGGCCGGCTTTGGACGGGGTCTCCGGCGTGCCGGTGACGGACACGAAACCCGCCTCGCTCTGAATCAGTAGGTCATAGGCCTTCTTGTCGCGGTAGGGGCCGTCGCTGCCGTAGCCGGAAATATCGCAAACAATGATGCTGGGCTTGCGCTGGGACAGAGCCTCGTACGACAAGCCCAGGCGCGCCGCTGCGCCGGGTGCCAAGTTCTGCACTACCACGTCGGCTTCTTCCAGGATCAGGCGCATCAGGAGTTTTTGCGCCTCTTCGTGCTTGACATCAAGTGTCAGGCTTTCCTTGGAGCGGTTAGTCCAGACGAAATGCGAGGCTAGACCGTGCACGCGCTCGTCATAGCCGCGCGCAAAGTCGCCGACGCCGGGGCGCTCGATCTTGATCACGCGCGAGCCCATGTCGGCCAATTGACGCGTGGCGAACGGGGCCGCAATCGCGTGCTCCAGCGTGACGACGGTAATTCCTTTAAGTGGTTGCATGTTTTCTCCTGACTTCAAGCCAAAGTGGCGGTGGCGTCCATGGTGAGCCAGCCAGCATGGTCGCGGCCCCACAGGTGCACGGTTTTGCCGTCGGCCGAAGGCTGGCCGTGTACGGAGAACGGGTTGATGTCGAAGGTCGGGCGCACCGCCTTGAATTCGAAGCGCAGCACCTGGGCCGCCGGCTGCTGGCGGCGCAGCAAGTCCATCAGCAGCGTGGCGATCAGCGGCCCATGCACGATCAGGCCGGGGTAGCCTTCCACCTCGGTCACGTACTTGCGGTCGTAATGGATGCGGTGGCCATTAAAGGTCAGTGCCGAGTAGCGAAACAGCAGCACGTCGTCCGGCACAATGGTTCGCTCCCAAGCTGAATTCGCGGGCGCGGCCTGCGGTGGTGGTGCCACATCGCCGGGCGTCGGTACATCGCGGTAGACGATGTTGTGGTGTTCAGTCAGTGCCGCCGTCTTCGCGCCATTGCGCCGCACTTCGTGGCGAACCTTTACAAAAATCAGGCTGCCGGTGCGACCAGATTTTTCTTTGACATCGATGATGGTTGAGGTGCGCGACAGGGCGTCGCCAATCAGCAGTGGTTCGTGGAATGCAAAATCGCTGCCGGCCCACATGCGCCGTGGCAGTGGCACCGGTGGCAGAAAGCCGCCACGCATGGCGTGGCCGTCGGGCCCGATTTCCGATTGGGGGTGGATCGGCAAAAAGTACAGCCAGTGCCACAGACTTGGCAAAGGTGTGCCCAGCGCCGGGCGCTGCTGCCCCAACGGTGCGGGCCAATCCAGCGTGGCAGTCAGTGCTGCATACGGCGTGGCGGTGGCGATGTCTTGAACCGTCTCGCTGCGGCCAATCCAGTCTTGAAGGTTCATGATGGTGCGTTCTCCGTAATCATCGTGCTGCTCATTCTGCTTTGAGTTTAGCCGCTGCAACGACACCTTTCCAGCGTGCCAATTCTTTTTGCACCAGGGCTTTTAATTGTTCGGGCGTGCTGGTCTCGACTTCCGCGCCATGGTCTTCGATTTTCTTTTCTGTGGCTTTGTCGGTCAATACACTGTTCATTTCGCGATTCAAACGGTCAATCACAGCTTTAGGCGTCTTGGCAGGGGCAAACATGGCGTACCACTGCGACACGTTGACATTGGCAATGCCTTGCTCGGCTAGCGTAGGCACATCGGGCAGCATGGCGGAGCGCTTTTCGCCCGCAATGCCCAGTGCTTTAAGTTTGCCGCCCTTAATCTGTGGATAGCCGGTGAACAGGCTGGGGAACATGAACTGTGTGTTACCCGAGATAGTGTCCATGATCGCGGGCGCCGAGCCCTTGTATGGCACGCTGATGACGTTGAGTCCGGCGGAAAGATTGAACAGCTCGCCCGCGAAATGTGGCGCAGTGCCATTGCCCGCCGAGGCGTAGCTGAAAGTGTCAGGTTTGGCCTTGATCAGTTGCATCAATTCCTTGACGTTTTTTGCCGGTACCGCATTGTTGGCGACCAGCACGGTGGGTGAGGCGGCCACCATGCCGATAGGTTCGAAGTCGGTGACTGGGTCATACTTGAGTTTTTGCAGTGCTGGGTTCATGCTGTGGGTGGCGATGTAGCCGAACATGATGGTGTAGCCATCGGGGGTGGCGCGTGCCACGTATTCGCTGGCAATGGCGCCGTTGGCGCCGGCCTTGTTTTCCACGATCACCGGCTTGCCCAGTCGGGTGCTGAGGCCTTGCCCGATGATGCGCGCCATCGCATCATTGGCGCCGCCGGCGGCTGTGGGGACGACAATGGTGATAGGTTTTTCGGGCCAGCTCTGCGCCTGCGCCGTGGCGGCCAGCGCCAGACCAGCCAGCAACGGTGTCAGCAACAAGGAATGGGAAAGGGAAGGTGCTATTGATAACATGCAAGTCTCCAGTGAGTTTGTGGTGTGGACTCGATGATGCTTGTGATCTATATTTCTGTGAAGTGCAACTTCTGATACGATTGTTGCATGGCACGCATTAATTTTGATTTACAGCAATTGCAAGCTTTCGTGGCAGTAGCCGAACGCGGTAGTTTTCGCGCAGCGGCCGACCACATCCACCTCTCCGCCCCAGCAATGAGTCGGCGTATCGACAAGTTGGAAACTATTCTTGGCGCCCGTCTTTTCAACCGCACCACCCGCGATGTTGAGTTGACACCCTTGGGTCGTGTTTTCCTGGAGCGAGCTCGTACTGCACTTGATGACTTGGAATCGGCCGTCCTGGGTATCGCCGACATTGCGACCCACCGCAGCGGGCGCGTGACGGTGGCCTGCGTGCCATCGGCGGCCTTATATTTTTTGCCGAGTGTGGTCGGCAGCTTTTCCCAGCGCTATCCCGGCATCCGAGTGCGGGTGGTGGATGAAACCATGAACCAGGTGCTGCAAAGCGTGCTATCGGGTGAGTCTGATTTTGGTATTGGTTTTATGAACACACTGGTTCCCGAGATCGCGTTCGAGGCGATTCACAATGATCCTTTTGTGCTGGCGATGCCGCGCGGACACCGTCTGGCCAAACGCAAATCGGTCAACTGGGCTGATCTGGAAAAAGAAAGTTTGATCGCTGTGGCGCGCAGCAGTGGTAACCGTCAGTTGCTAGACGATTCACTGACTAAAGCCGGGTTGAACCCGAGCTTCGCGTTCGAGGTCAGCCACGTGGCGACCTTGTTGGGCATGGTTCAGGCGGGTCTGGGTTTGGCGGCAGTGCCCCGCATGGCTCTGGCGGCGACGCACCCCACTCTGGTGGGGTTGCCTTTGCGACAACCCCATGTGGTGCGTAGGCTGGGGTTGCTAACACGTCATGGCGTCAAGCTGAGACCGGCAGCCGAGATGTTTCACCAGCATCTGCGCACGGCGTTACAAGCTCGTAAATCCGTCGCAAGTGAGACGCTGCTTGAGTTTCAAGCATGAATAACGGGATGGGCTAAAGAGTTGTGCAACGCGGTTTTTGCTATTCAACGGTCTGCGATTCAACCCGTAGTCCAATCTGCCGCACAAGCTGTTGCCACTTTTGCCTCCCGGCGAGTAGTAAGCTATGCAGCTCCTCGGGCGTGCTGGTTTGCACCTGTGCCCCATCGGCGCCAATACGGGCGATGATTTCCGGGTCCTGCAGCACGGTATTCAGGGCATGGTTCAACTGCGTCACGACTGCAAGAGGTGTTTGGGCCGGTGCGAACAAGGCATACCACTGGGTTAACTCGACACCGGCCACACCCGCTTCTGCAAGCGTCGGTATATCGGGCAGACTGGGCAACCGTGCAGGGCCCGCTACCGCCAGCGCCCGGAGCTTGCCGCTGCGCAAATAAGGCTGGGCGGTAAAGAGGCTGGGGAACATCACCTGTGTGTTGCCCCGCACCGTATCGGCGATAGCGGGTGCCGCGCCGGTGTAGGTCACCCTGGGTAGGGTCACGCCGGTATGGATTTTGAATAATTCGGCGGCAAAGTGCGGCGCCGTACCTTCTCCGGCCGAGGCATAACTGAAACGATCTGGCTGGGCCTTTAACAGGTCGATTAATTCGCCCACGTTATGAACAGGAAGATCAGCATGAACAACCAGCAGCGTGGGCGAGTAGCCGACCAGGCCCACCGGTGAGAAATCAGCCAGAGGGTCGTAGCGCAGTGGCTGCAGCGCCGGGTTGATTCCGTGGGTGGCGATGTAGCCAAACATCAGGGTATGCCCATCGGGCTGGGCTGCCGCCACATATTCGCTGGCGATGCTGCCATTGGCGCCGGCGCGGTTGTCCACCGTCACGGCCTGGCCAAGTACAGGGCCGAGCTTGCGCGTCAGGGTGCGCGCCATGGTGTCGTTGCCACCGCCTGCACTGGTCGGCACGATGATTCGGATTTCTTTGTGTGGAAACGACTTTCCCACCTCATCGATGGGTGCGAGGTCAAACCCAGACCTGGGGAACACATAATCGGGCAAGTGCAATTCACCCTGCATGATTTTGCGCGCCGTCCGAACCAACGCCGCACGTTGTATTGTGACGGTTTGTCCTTCGCCTTCGAGTTCGACTTCAATGTCAATTTGCCCAGCCGGATGCAAGACGCTGAGCGGATGCCTGCCCGCCTTTCTGGCAATGCCACTGGCAACCGTACCCGGCAACGCAAAAGCCGTCGCTACGCCGATAGCGCCCGTGACAGCATGTGAGACATGGCAGCGGCGAGGCGTGAAGTAGCGCGAGGTGATGCTGAGCGGGCCGTCGCCAGCGCTGACCAGCACGGGTTTTGGGATGACGCTGTCAGAGACATCGCCCAGACCCATGCGTGCGCCGGCAATACGGCGCACCGCCTCAATCCGCTCCAGCAGCGCCGTATTCGCATCGAGTTGGGCAGGGCGCTCGCGGCCCGTCAGACCCAGGTCACTGGCGCGTAGGATCATCAAGGGCATCGCGGCGTCAATACAGCTTAGTTCCAGGCCGTCGATCACATCAATGCGTCGTCCCGTGGGAAACAATTTGCCAGTCACCGCCCCCCAGGCATCCAGAAAGTTCAACAAAATAGGGGCAGCGGTACCGGCGACGCCATCAATGCGGGCATCACCTTCGTAGCTGACCCGGCCATTGGGGGTGCAGACGGTTACATCGATTTTCGCACCCGTGTTGATATTGAATACCCGCGCTGTCGTCTGGCCGTTTTGTGCCGGTATCAAACCTTGTTCAATTGCAAACGGGACCACGCCAGACAGCATATTGCCGCAGTTGGGCCGAGTGTCCACTGACTGATGGCCCACGCCGATCTGGGCGAATAAATAGTCCAGATCACAGCCGGCCTGACTGGAGCGCGACACGATTGCGACCTTGCTGTTGAGGGTGCTGCCACCACCCAGGCCATCAAGCTGCAGAGGATCAGATGCACCTATCGCGCCAATCAGCGCCTGATCGCGGGCCTCGTCACCTTCGGGCAGCCATTCGCGCAAAAAAAATGGACCACGCGAGGTGCCGGCACGCATCAAGACACAAGGTATTTTTCGATTCAACATAATGGGCATATTTTTAATAAATGCCGCTATTTTGTAAATTGCATTTTTTTATAGTATTCATGCATGACGTGCAACAATAAATTCAATGAAAAATGTGCGGAAGAGCAATCCCCGAAAGAGTTTCCGTGCGCTAAATTTTGAGAATATGTTCAGCAAGCTGTCGAATGTGCGATTATCTTGAACATGGAACTGCGTCAACTTCGTTATTTTGTCCGGGTGCTTGAATTGGGCAGCATCAGCCGCGCCGCGCTTGATTTGGAGCTGGTGCAATCGGCGCTGAGCCAGCAAATCAGCCGTTTGGAGAGTGAGTTGTCCACCCGCCTGCTACAGCGCACCAGCAAGGGCGTGGTGGCGACCGAGGCGGGTATGGCCTTCTTCCGCGAAGCGCAGCTTACCCTGCGCCATGCTGATCAAGCGGTGCGGGCGGCGCAGTTGTCGCGTTTGACAGGTGCGGTCTGCGTGGGTCTGGCCCCCACGACGGCGGCAGTGCTGGGTTTGCCGCTCATGCGTGCCATGCGTGAACGCTACCCCGATGTGCGGCTGCACATGGTCGAAGGCATGTCTGGCCACCTGACCAGCATGCTCAATTCGCGCCAGCTCGATTTGACAATTTTGTTCGATACCCAAGCCGCACGGCGCTGGAGCGTGCTGCCACTGGTGGAGGAAAAGCTGTTTTTGATTCAGGCGAAGTCAGAGAGTACGCAAGTAGAAAAATCAAAGATGCGCACCCGTATGACAGATTTGAAGGACATTCCCTTAATTTTGCCAACAGGCACGCATGGTTTGCGTAGCGCTTTGGATGCCGCTTTTGCGCGGGCGAAGTTCAAGCCGCAATTGGCTGCTGAAATTGACTCTTTGGCGTTGACGATGGCAGCGGTTGAAGCCGGCTTGGGCAGCACCGTTCAACCGTGGGCGGCATTGGCTGTTTTAACCGATGCCGTCAATCGCTTCACCTGGGTGGAAATTGTCGACACGCAAGTGCGCCGCGTCAACGCCATTTGCAGCTTGTCGGACGATGAGCTGTCGCCTGCCGCCTTGGCCGCCCGCGTAGTTTTGGCAGATTGCGCGCGGGAATTGGTCATATCCAAACAATGGCTAGGCGTGAAGTTGATCTAGCGGTATTTTTAACTTTTAACGCTAGCCATCACGATTCGTGATACCCCTATCGTATTGCTGACCTAGCGCAAGCCGCTGGGGTTGGTTACAGTCACCTTCATGTTAGACGTTTTAATCATTGGTGGGGGTAACGCAGCGCTGTGTGCGGCGTTGATGGCGCGGGAGGCGGGGGCCAGCGTGTTGGTGCTCGAAGCAGCGCCCAAGCTCTGGCGTGGCGGCAATTCTGCCCACACGCGCAACCTGCGCTGCATGCACGACGCGCCGCAAGATGTGCTGACCGAGGCCTACCCAGAAGAAGAGTTTTGGCAAGACTTGCTCAAAGTCACCGGCGGGCAAACCAACGAAGTGATGGCGCGTTTGGCGATTCGTGAATCATCACATTGCCGCGACTGGATGCGCAAGCACGGCGTGCATTTTCAGCCCTCGCTGTCGGGCACGCTGCATTTGTCCCGCACCAACGCTTTTTTCATGGGCGGTGGCAAGGCGCTGATGAACGCGTATTACCGCAGTGCCGAGAAGTTGGGGGTGCATATTCGCTACGAATCGCCTGTAGATCGTTTAGAAATTGAAAACGGTCAATTTGTAGCGGCTTATATCGGGGCCGAGCGTATCACCGCCAAAGCCTGCGTCGTCGCCAGCGGTGGTTTTGAGTCCAACCGCGACTGGTTGCGAGAAGTTTGGGGGCAAAACGAAGCAGGTGAATGGCCAGCGGACAATTTTGCGATTCGCGGTACGCGGTTCAACATGGGCGTGCTGCTCAAAGACCTGATTGCCAAAGGGGCAGATACCGTGGGCGACCCAACCCAGAGTCATTCTGTTGCTATTGATGCTAGAGCGCCGCTGTACGACGGTGGCATTTGCACCCGGGTCGACTGCGTCTCTTTGGGCGTGGTGGTCAATAAAAACGCCCTGCGCTTTTATGACGAAGGCGAAGATTTTTGGCCTAAACGCTACGCCATCTGGGGGCGTTTGGTGGCGCATCAGCCGGGTCAAATCGCCCATTCCATCATCGACGCCAAAGCGGTAGGGCGTTTCATGCCGCCTGTGTTTGCCGGCGAAAAGGCCGATTCTCTGCCCGAGTTGGCGCAAAAACTGGGTTTGGATGTGGATGCTTTTATGAAAACCATCAACGACTACAACGCCGCCTGCCAAGTTGGGACTTTTGACCACGCCGTGCTGGACGACTGCCATACCGACGGCATCCAACCTGTCAAAACCCATTGGGCGCGAGCTATCGATACTGCGCCTTTTTACGGCTACACCTTGAAGCCGGGCATTACATTTACCTATTTGGGCATGAAAGTGGGCGAGAGCACGGCGGTGCGCTTTGGTGGGGTTGAATCGACCAACCTGTTTGCCGCTGGTGAGATGATGGCGGGTAACGTTCTGGGTAAAGGTTATACGGCGGGTGTGGGGATGACGATTGGTACAACATTTGGGCGTCTAGCCGGTATAAATGCTGCCTCAGCAGCTATGAAAAATATAGTAAATTTGGAGAAAAATTTAAATATTAAGGAAGAGGTGCAACATGCAGCAGCTTGAAGCACTCACTCAGGAAGCTGCCGCCCTAGCCAGAGGTGAACTCGCATTTTCAGAGCTCCCGTTGACGGCAAACGAGCAAGAAGTCGCCCGCCAATTGCAAATTTGCAACGCCTGCCGCTATTGCGAAGGTTTTTGCGCCGTGTTCCCCGCCATGACTCGGCGGCTGGAATTCGGCAAGGCAGACATTCACTATTTGGCCAATTTGTGCCACAACTGCGGCGCCTGCTACCACGCCTGCCAATACGCACCGCCGCATGAATTTGCCGTCAACGTGCCGCAAAGCATGGCACAAGTGCGCGCCCAAACCTATGCCGATTACGCTTGGCCGAGTGCTTTCGGCGCTTTGTACAAACACAATGGTTTGACGGTGGCCTTGGCGCTGGCGGGCGGTTTGGCGCTGTTTTTGATAGCTATGATCAAGTCGGCGGCGTTGATGCAAGGCTCGTTGCTAAACCAACCACTGGCTGGTAATTTCTACGCCATCTTCCCGCACAACCTGCTGGTCAGCATGTTTTTGCCGATTTTCAGCTTTGTGGTTTTGGCATTGGCTTTGGGTGTGCGTCAATTCTGGAAAAACGTCACCACCCATGGTATTGCAAACCAAAGTACTGGCCAAATATCCAGTTCGGCTGCTGCCGAGGCATCCGCCGATGTGCTCAAACTCAAATACCTAGGTGGCGGTCATGGTGAGGGCTGCAACAACGAAGACGATGCTTGGACGCTGTGGCGCAAACGCGCCCATCACGCCACGTTTTACGGCTTCATGCTGTGCTTTGCCTCGACCAGCGTGGCGACGGTGTACCACTACATCTTCAAATGGCAAGCGCCGTATGCATTGAGTAGTTTGCCGGTTTTACTTGGCACTGTGGGTGGTATCGGTTTGCTGATTGGCCCCGCTGGGTTGCTGTGGCTAAACCTGCGGCGCGACCCAAATACGGCGGATGCGAGCCAAAAACCTATGGATTTGGGCTTTATCGCCCTGCTGTTTTTAACCAGTTTGACCGGTTTGGCGCTGATGCTGTGGCGCGATACCTCGTTTTTAGCATTACTTTTGGCTGTGCATCTGGGCGTGGTGATGGCGTTGTTTGTCACACTGCCTTATGGCAAGTTTGCGCACGGAATTTTCCGCAGTGCGGCGCTGCTGAAGTGGGCGATCGAGAAACGACAACCGAACCGGCTGCAATTAGGGTCAGATTGAATTTAAAACGGAAATAAAGCCTTGAATTTACAACCCAACAACAAAACCGCTTTTGTCACCTATGCCTGCAATGGCACAGTGATTGCGGTTGATGGGGGTTTGCGCCGATACCGGTTCTGATGGTTTTGGATTAAGCTGAATTTTTACTTGTGGAATGGAAGAGACAAAATGACAAAAAGTGCAATTAAAAACACGTTAAACCGCCGCCAAGTGCTGCAAGCTGCAGCTGTGGTTACAGCCAGTATCGCTGCGCCGGCGGTATTGGCGCAGTCGGCCTGGCCGTCCAAACCAATTCGTTTTGTGGTGCCATTCGCACCGGGCGGCACTTCTGAAATCGTCGCCCGTGCCGTCGCAGCGGAACTGACCAAGCAGCTGGGCGTTAGTGTGTTTGTGGAAAACAAACCGGGAGCAGCTGGTGTAGTGGCAATGCAAGACGTGGCCAAAGCCGCACCAGACGGCCACACCATCATCTTGACCCACGTGGGCACGCTGGCTGTGAATCCCTACATGCTGGACAACCAGCCCTATGACGTGAACAAAGACTTCACACCCGTTACCTTGTTGGCAAAAGTCCCCAACGTTTTCGTCATTCATCCTGATATTCCAGCGAAAGATTTCAAAGAATTTGTCGCTTACGCCAAAGCCAATCCAGGTAAACTGAACTATGGTTCTGCGGGTAACGCCAGCGCAGGGCATTTGGCTATGGAGTATTTGAAGTTGGTCACCGGCATGTTCATCACCCACATTCCTTACCGTGGCACGGGGCCACAGTTGACGGATTTGCTCTCCGGCCGCACCCAAGCATCGTCGGCTGGCATGCCCGCTTTGGGCGCACATATCCGCGCTGGCAAGTTACGCGCTATCGCTGTGGGCACGCAAAAGCGCATTCCGTCTATGCCTGATGTGCCTACGGTGGCTGAAATGGGCTTCAAAGACTTTGAAACATCACAGTGGTATGGCGTGCATGCGCCGGCTGGTACACCGGCTGATATCGTCAAACGCCTGCAGGAGGAGTGTCAAAAAGCGCTCAGCTCCAGCAGCGTAACCACACGTTTTGCCACCGATAATGCCGTATCTGGCGGCTACCCAAGTGCTGAATATGCCAAATTCATCGCGGGTGAGCAAAAAATATGGAAAGACATCGTTAAGCGGGCAAGCATTAAAGCGGATTAATCAATGAAGATTGACCTAGCGGGACTAAGTCACTTAAGTTGATTTGATGCGCACCGATGAATTTTCATGTTAATTTATGCATCTAGCCGGCGTGTTTATTGCCTAAGTTGCTATTAAATTCATAGTAAAAACTAATATTAATGGGCTTGCCCCATTGGTGTTAGACCTAGGCGGTTTGGCTCTGAAACTGTTGTAAGCTAAGGGTAATTTTTAAAGCTGTACGTTATCTAGGAGACCCTTCATGCTGATAGGCATTCCCGCTGAAACCTTGGCAGGCGAGACCCGCGTTGCTGTCACACCAGAAACCGTCAAAAAACTCACCGCGCAAGGGCATACACTGCGCATCCAATCGGGTGCAGGTGTTGCCGCTAGTGTGACGGATGCTGCGTTTACCGCTGCAGGTGCTGAAATCACCGATGTTGCAGGTGCTTTTGGCTGTGATCTGGTCTTAAAAGTTCGCAACACCACTGAAGCTGAAGCAAAAATGCTCAAATCAGGCAGCACACTGGTCGGCATGCTGAATCCGTTTGAAGCGGACGGTTTGCAGCGCCTGGCTACAGCTGGTGTCACAGGTTTTGCCTTAGAAGCCGCGCCGCGCACCACCCGCGCACAGAGCATGGATGTATTGTCCAGCCAAGCCAACATAGCCGGTTACAAAGCCGTGATGATGGCGGCAGACAAATACCAGCGCTTTTTCCCGATGCTGATGACCGCAGCCGGCACCGTCAAAGCCGCCCGTGTGGTGATTTTGGGGGTTGGTGTGGCGGGTTTGCAAGCGATTGCGACCGCCAAACGCTTGGGTGCGGTGATTGAAGCCTCAGACGTGCGCCCCAGCGTGAAAGAGCAGATTGAATCTTTGGGCGGCAAATTCATTGAAGTTACCTACGACACTGACGAAGAAAAAGAAGCTGCAGCGGGCGTGGGCGGTTACGCCAAACCCATGCCACCCAGCTGGTTGGCACGTCAAGCGGTTGAGGTCGCCAAACGCGTGGCGTTGGCTGATATCGTTATCTCCACAGCGCTGATTCCAGGACGCGCAGCACCGACGTTGATTACCGAGGACATGGTCAAGTCCATGAAACCCGGCTCAGTCATCATCGACATCGCCGCTGGTAAAGGCCCCAATGGTGGCGGTAACTGCCCGATTTCCGAAGCTGACAAAACGGTTGTTAAACACGGTGTCACCATTGTGGGTGACACTAATTTGCCAGCGTTGGTGGCGGCGGACGCATCTGCGCTGTACGCACGCAATGTGCTCGACTTCTTGAAGCTCATCATCAACAAAGAAGGCGCACTGCATGTTGATATGGAAGATGACATCGTGGCGGCTTGCTTGATGTCGCAAGGCGGCGAAGTAAAACGTAAATAAACCAACGTAAATAAGTCAACGCAAATAAGTCAAACTACAAACACAACAACAATAAATTCAAAAGGAACAATCATGGATGTCGTTTCCCCTACCATTCTCAATCTCATCATCTTCGTCTTAGCCATCTACGTGGGTTACCACGTCGTGTGGACAGTGACCCCTGCTTTGCACACGCCGCTGATGGCGGTGACCAACGCGATTTCTGCCATCGTCATCGTAGGAGCCATGCTGGCGGCGGCACTGACTGAAACCACATTGGGTCAAACCATGGGCTTTTTGGCTGTGGCGTTGGCTGCGGTGAATGTGTTTGGTGGCTTTTTGGTCACGCGGCGCATGCTGGAGATGTTCAAGAAGAAAGAGAAAAAGGTAGCACCTGTTGCAACTGAAGGAGCTGCAAAATGAGCATGAGTCTAGTAACCCTTTTGTATTTGATCGCTTCGATTTGCTTTATCCAGGCGCTCAAAGGTTTGAGCCATCCGACCACGTCAATTCGTGGCAATTTGTTTGGCATGATTGGTATGGCGATAGCCGCTGTCACTACGGCTGCGTTGATTTATAAGCTCTCTAGCGGCAACATGGCTGGTATGGTGAACTTGTTGATCGCGTTGGTCTTGGGTGGCAGCTTGGGTGCGTACATGGCCAACAAGGTCGAGATGACCAAAATGCCTGAGTTGGTCGCTTTTATGCACAGCATGATTGGTTTGGCGGCAGTCTTCATTGCCATTGCAGCTGTTGTTGAGCCGTATGCTTTTGGTATTGTTGCAAAAGGTCTAGCTATTCCTGTTGGTAATCGGCTTGAGTTGTTCTTAGGCGCTGCTATTGGTGCGGTCACCTTCAGTGGCTCGGTGATAGCGTTTGGCAAGCTCAGCGGTAAATACAAATTCCGTTTGTTTCAAGGTGCGCCTGTGCAATTTACGGGACAGCACAAGATCAATTTGGTTTTGGGTTTGGCTTTGCTAGGTCTGGGTCTGGTTTTCACCTTCACACAAAGCATGCCTGCGTTCTATGCCATGCTGGCACTGGCGTTTGTCATGGGCGTGCTTATCATCATCCCGATTGGCGGGGCTGACATGCCTGTGGTGGTGTCTATGTTGAACAGCTACTCTGGCTGGGCCGCAGCGGGTATCGGCTTTAGTTTGAACAATGCGATGTTGATCATTGCAGGTTCATTGGTCGGCTCATCCGGTGCGATTTTGAGTTACATCATGTGCAAAGCGATGAATCGCTCTTTCTTCAACGTGATTTTGGGTGGTTTTGGTGGCGAGGCTGTCACTGCTGCTGCAGGCGGCGCTGTACAACGCTCAGTGAAATCTGGCAGTGCGGATGATGCCGCGTTTGTGCTGTCTAACGCCGAAACTGTGGTGATTGTTCCTGGCTACGGTTTGGCTGTGGCGCGTGCACAGCATGCCGTCAAAGAACTTGCGGCAAAGCTCACAGAAAAAGGTATCAATGTGAAATACGCAATTCACCCCGTTGCGGGTCGGATGCCCGGTCATATGAACGTGCTCTTGGCTGAAGCTGAAGTGCCTTATGACCAAGTGCATGAAATGGAAGACATCAATGGTGAGTTTGGGCAAGTGGATGTCGCTATTATTTTGGGAGCTAATGACGTTGTTAATCCGGCAGCCCACGTCAAAGGCAGTGCAATATACGGGATGCCCATTCTGGAGGCTTACAAGGCCAAAACTATTATTGTTAACAAACGGAGCATGGCAGCTGGCTATGCGGGTTTGGATAATGAATTATTCTACATGGACAAAACTATGATGGTGTTTGGCGATGCAAAGAAGGTTGTTGAAGACATGGGTAAGGCTATTGAATAGTCTATAGAATTGTTTGAATATAGAGCTTTTGAGTAAATTTTAGAGCGAGTATTTAAACAATGAAATTGAACAGTCAAGAATCCTTGCAAGCCAAAGTCGTTGCAGCCTTGCTTTTAGTGGTGCCTAAACATGCATTGCTTTGGCATAACGAGGACACCACGCCGTTTGAGTGTGATGGTCTAACAGCGTACCGTCAACGCCCCATGGTGGTAGCGCTGCCTGAAACGTACGAGCAAGTGCAGGGGATTTTGAAGTCTTGCCACGCCATGGGCGTACCCGTTGTGGCGCGTGGCGCTGGCACAGGTTTGAGCGGTGGCGCGATGCCACATGCGAGCGGTGTGACACTTTCGTTGGCGAAGTTCAACAAAATATTAAAGCTGGATGCGAAAAGCCGTACTGCCGTGGTGCAAGGCGGTGTACGGAATTTGGCGATATCCGAAGCCGCAGCGCCGCTGGGGCTATACTACGCGCCTGATCCATCCAGTCAAATCGCTTGCACGATTGGTGGTAATGTTGCTGAAAATTCTGGCGGTGTTCACTGTTTGAAGTATGGTTTGACGGTGCATAACGTGCTGAAAGTCAAAGGCTTCACCGTTGAAGGCGACGAAGTTGAGTTCGGCAGCGACGCTTTAGATGCCTCAGGCTACGATTTACTCAGCTTGATTGTTGGCAGCGAAGGTATGTTGGCGGTGACGACTGAAGTTACCGTCAAGCTCATTCCCAAACCGCAATTAGCACGCTGCATCATGGCTAGTTTTGATGATATTCGTAAAGCGGGCGATGCAGTTGCTGCTGTTATTGCTGCAGGCATCATTCCCGCTGGTTTAGAGATGATGGACAAGCCCATGACAGCTGCCGTGGAGGACTACGTTCATGCGGGTTATGACCTAACCGCAGAGGCAATTTTGTTGTGTGAAAGCGATGGCACGCCTGAAGAGGTTGAAGAAGAAATTGGTCGTATGACGCAAGTTCTCACAAGCTGCGGTGCAAGCGCTATTGCCATCAGCCAAAGTGAAGCAGAGCGTTTGCGCTTTTGGAGTGGCCGCAAGAACGCATTCCCCGCATCGGGTCGCATCAGCCCCGACTACATGTGCATGGATTCAACCATTCCCCGCAAGCGTTTGGCCGATATTTTGATCGCTATTGCTGAGATGGAAAAGAAATACCAGCTGCGTTGCGCCAATGTGTTTCACGCCGGCGATGGTAATTTGCATCCCTTGATTTTGTTTGATGCCAATGACCCGGATCAATTGCATCGATGCGAGTTGTTTGGCGCTGATATTTTGGAAACCAGCGTCGCTATGGGTGGCAGTGTGACTGGAGAACACGGCGTGGGTATTGAGAAGCTCAATTCCATGTGCGTTCAGTTCAATGCTGTTGAAAATGAGCAAATGTTTGGCGTGAAACGTGCTTTTGACCCGCAAAGTTTACTGAATCCAGGCAAAGTCATACCGACGCTGCAGCGCTGCGCCGAGTACGGAAAAATGGTGGTGCGTGGTGGTGCGCTGTCTCACCCCGAACTAGAGCGGTTTTAAAGTATTTTGGCTTGCTGGCATAGTTAAAGCGCATTGTCGTTGCGAGACTATAATCTGCGTCACTGAAACATCCCCACTTTGACTAGATGAAAACTGCACTGATAACAGGCATTACCGGCCAAGATGGCGCTTATTTGGCTGAATTACTCCTAAGTAAGGGTTACACCGTCTACGGCACCTATCGCAGAACGAGTTCTGTCAATTTTTGGCGTATTGATGAGTTAGGCATTCAAAATGATCCGAATTTGCATTTGGTTGAATACGATTTGACCGATTTAGGTTCCAGCGTAGCATTGGTTCAAAAGGTTCAACCAATAGAAATTTATAATTTGGCTGCTCAAAGTTTTGTGGGTGTGAGTTTTGACCAGCCAACGACGACAGCACAAATCACCGGCATTGGTGCTTTGAATTTGTTGGAGGCGATTCGCTTGGTGAATCCCAAAATCAAGTTTTACCAAGCCAGTACATCTGAAATGTTCGGTAAGGTGCAAGCTATTCCACAAATCGAGGATACGCCTTTCTACCCACGTAGTCCGTATGGCGTGGCCAAGCTTTATGCACATTGGATGACGGTTAATTATCGTGAAAGCTACGATATTTTTGGCAGCAGCGGCATTTTGTTCAACCACGAAAGCCCGTTGCGTGGACGCGAGTTTGTGACCCGAAAAATCACTGATTCTGTCGCCAAAATGTGCTTGGGTAAATTAGATTGCTTAGAGCTTGGAAATATCGATGCCAAACGTGATTGGGGCTTTGCCAAAGAATATGTCGAGGGCATGTGGCGCATGCTTCAAGCCAAAGAGCCTGACACTTTTGTGCTGGCAACCAACCGTACGGAAACTGTACGTGATTTTGTTTCCATGGCATTCAAAGGTGTCGGTATCAACGTTGAATTTAAAGGCAATGATGTCAATGAAACGGCGGTGATTGCCTCTTTCTCATCAGATTTTGAAAAAGAGTTTGCTGCTTCTGGTGCGGCATTGGAAGTCGGTCAAACCGTCATGCGCGTCAACCCAAAATTTTATCGACCAGCAGAAGTAGAATTATTGATTGGCAACCCACAAAAAGCCAAGGATATTTTGGGATGGGCACCTACAACGACATTAGAGCAACTTTGTCAGATGATGGTTACGGAAGACGTGCGTCGAAATAGACAAGGATTTTCGTTTTGAAAATGTTGAGGATGTTGGTAACGGGTGCAGACGGTTTTACCGGCGTACATTTTGTTAAGCAGGCGCGCGAAGCTGGGCATGAGGTTTTTGAATTTAATGCAGATTTGACAAATCCTCAAGCAGTTCAGGCACAAGTGGATGCTGCTGAGCCTGATGTTGTGGTGCATTTGGCTGGCATCAGCTTTGTTGGCCATGGTAATCCCAGCGCGTTTTACGATGTTAATGTGATTGGCACGCTCAATTTGCTTGATGCCTTGCTGGAATTACCAAAAACACCAACACGTATTTTGCTTGCTAGTAGCGCTAATGTGTATGGTAATTGCGAGCAATCACCCATTTCAGAAATCCAAGCACCTGCACCTGTTAACCATTACGCTATGAGTAAGTTGGCGATGGAGCATCTGGCAATGACGTATGCTGATCGATTGCCGCTGTTTATCGTGCGGCCATTCAACTACACGGGGCCAGGTCAAGTTGAGTCATTCGTTATTCCTAAAATAGTTGCACATTTCAAACACCGAGCCGCTATCGTTGAGCTTGGTAATTTGACGGTAGAGCGTGAGTACAACGACGTTCGCATGGTGACCGATGCGTATTTGAAATTATTAGGCAAAGCTGCAGTGGGTCAAATTTACAATATTTGTTCAAGTAAGACGTACACCCTGCATCAGGTGATTGATACGCTGGCTGAATTGACTGGGCATCAGCTGAACGTTGCCGTCAATCCTGCTTTAGTTAGAGCAAATGAACTGCATAGGCTCTGTGGTGATGCATCAAAGCTACACAAAACAATTGGTGCCAATGACTCAATTGGATTGAGGGAGACATTGCGCTGGATGTTGGAAGCGGTTGGATAAGGATTGAAATGAAAGTTGGATTAAACGCGACCTCGTTGCTGTCTCCGTTGACGGGTATTGGTCAATACACGTATCAATTGGCAAAAGGCCTACAAAAATTCAAAGACCTTGAACTGGACATGTTTTATGCCAATGGCTGGACGCGAGAGGTGCGCGACAGACCCATTAACCGCATTAAAACCATCAAGTTTGTCCTAAAAACGTTTATTCCGAAAACGTATGAAGTTAGTCGGCTCATCCAGCAGTACCATTTTAATGAGAGATCATTTAAAAAAGTGGGTGGCATTTACCATGAACCCAATTTTTTAGCATTTAATTATGCGGGCCCCTTGGTGTTGACAGTGCATGATTTGTCTTGGATTCGCTACCCTGAGATGCACCCCGCAGACCGTGTGCGGAACATGAACAAGCATTTTCAAAGAAGCATGGAGCGTGCTTCCATGATCATCACGGATTCACAAGCCATCAAACATGAAATCAGGGAGATGTTTGGCGTTGCTGACAACAGGATTAAAAGCATTCCTTTGGGGGTGGAGTCTCTTTTCCGTCCGCTGAATTTAGAAGAATCTGCGCCCGTATTGCAGCAGCACGGCTTGAGTTATCAAAAATATATTCTTGCGGTTGGCACTTTAGAGCCTAGAAAAAATCTTAGCTCCGTCTTGTTGGCGTATATGCAATTATCTGAAAATATTCGCAAGCATTACCCATTGGTTCTGGTTGGTATGAATGGATGGCATACCTCGGCGCTAGAAAAACAGATGGCGCCGCTGGTGGCATCAGGTGAAATCCGACAACTTGGGTACTTGGAACGCGAAGATCTCGCAGTCGTCATCGCTGGAGCGTTGACTTTGGTGTACCCGTCGATTTACGAAGGTTTTGGTTTGCCGCCTTTGGAAGCCATGACCTGCGGCGTG
>JAYSZH010000108.1:0-3971 GCA_043738155.1 Polaromonas sp.
TTAGATGTGGTAATCCAAAAGGCTAACCGCTGTCTAAACCTACTCTCAGCCTTTATTTCCCTTGTAAGTGTTGCACTTCGAACTAAAAATCAAGAAATATGCTTCTAGCCAGCGTATTTATTGCTCGATAAGCTATATAAATTATAGCAATTATTTTTAAATTATCGACCCAAAACCGTCTTCCACAAGGCTTCTGCAGCGCTTCCAGCCGCGTTACGCTCGCGATAAAGCCGAATTTCTAACGGTATTTCCCAATCTTTGCCAGCTGCGGCAACGAGTTTGCCTGCCGCCATATCCTCTTCAACCAGGGTTTCAGGCAGCCAAGCAATGCCTCGGCCATCCAAGGCCATGGTTCGCAAGACAGACGCTAGGTGAGCGGTAAAGGCAACCCGAATGGGCACGGATTCAAGCTGCTTGCCGGCCACGGCCTTGATGATGCGGCCTAAACCAGATTCTTGGGTGTATTGAAGTATTGGTACAGTTTCGGACGCTGATGATTGAGCCTTCAATGCAAACAAGGGTTGCCCCTGGCTATGCTGATGTGGATCGGGCGCAGAAACTGGAATCAAGGTGTCTTTCCCAATCAAGGCACAGAGATATGCGCCATCGTCCATGGCACCGGGTGCAAGCGGGTGCGCGTGGCTCAAAACAAACTGGACTTTGCTTTGCAGCATCAAGGCTTCGCAACGCTGTAACACGTCGGAGACGAGTTGTACTGGTCCCAGAGTCATGTTGGATTCAAGACTTCGCAGCCAGCGTGGTAAAAAAGTGAACGACAGGGCGTGGGTAGAGGCAATTCGCAGCGTGACCGCGCTAGCGTCGGCAACCATGCGCGCCTCACCCGGCACACGCGCCACGCGAACGGCCAGCTCGTCCGCCACGCCACGAAACCACTCGCCAACTTCGGTGAGTTTGGTGGGCTGGCTGCTGCGGTCAAACAAATCTGCGCCTACCCATTCCTCCAAAGCTCGAATACGGCGACCAAAAGCCGGCTGTGTCACATGGCGCTCTTCTGCAGCACGTGAAAAATTGCCCGTGGCCGCCAGGGTGCGAAAGTCATCAAGCCATAAAAAATTCAGCATTCAATATCCGGCTTTCAACAGCGGTGCTTTCAAAGCATAGAAGTAAAGAAAATGAGCATTGGTCAAAGATGGCGATAAAGCAGACGATTCAAGCTTCTTAACCACGTCAGGAAAACACTGTGAAAATCGTCGATATCCGTGAAATAACGCTTCCCATCAGCTCACCCATTCGCAACGCTTATATTGATTTTAGCAAGATGACCTTGAGTCTGGTCGCCGTCATCACCGACGTGATCCGCGACGGCAAACCGGTGGTCGGCTATGGTTTCAACTCCAACGGACGCTACGGCCAAGGCAAGCTGATGCGCGAACGCTTCATCCCACGCATTCTGGAAGCCAGCCCCGATGCATTGATCGACGACAGCGGCAAAAACCTTGACCCACACAAAATCTGGAACGCCATGTTCACCAACGAGAAGCCGGGCGGCCATGGTGAGCGCTCGGTCGCCATCGGCACCATAGACATGGCCGTGTGGGACGCGGTTGCCAAGATTGAAGGCAAACCGCTGTTTCAGCTGCTCGCCGACCGCTACGGCGACGGCAAAGCGGACCGCAAAATCTTCGTCTACGCGGCGGGCGGCTACTACTACCCCGGCCAAGACCACGGCAAACTGAAGGACGAGATGAAAAGCTACATCGACCGTGGCTACAACGTGGTCAAAAAGAAAATCGGCGGTGCGTCACTCGACGAAGACCTGCGCCGCATCGATTCCATCATGGAAGTGCTGCAAGATGGTCAAAAGCTGTGTGTGGACGCCAACGGTCGCTTTGATCTGGACACCGCGATCCAGTATGCCAAAGCCTTGTCTCAATACGACCTGTTCTGGTACGAAGAGCCGGGCGACCCGCTGGACTTTGAACTGCAGGCCACCCTGCGCAACTACTACAAAAACCCGATGGCGACGGGCGAAGACCTGTTCTCCATGCAGGATGCCCGCAATTTGATCCGCTACGGCGGCATGCGCCCAGATCGCGACTATTTGCAGTTCGACTGTGCTTTGAGCTACGGTTTGGTTGAATACCTGCGCACCCTGGACATGCTGAAAGAGCATGGCTGGTCAGCCAAACGCTGCATTCCACATGGCGGACATCAAATGTCGCTGAACATCGCCGCTGGTTTGGGTTTAGGCGGCAATGAGTCCTACCCGGATCTGTTTCAGCCCTTCGGCGGTTTCCCTGATGGCGTCAAAGTCATCGATGGCCATGTGACTTTGCCAGACTTGCCGGGTATTGGTTTTGAGGGAAAAGCTGATCTTTTCGCGCATATGAAGGCACTCTCGGCTTAATTTGAGGTTCAATTAAAACAGGATGCAGGGGCATACGCGGACTGAACCATCCTTCAGCAATACCAAGTAATTTTCGCAATAAATACGCATCTAGCCGGCGTATTTATTGCTTAAGTAGCTATCAAAAATATAGCAAATCAATTTCCGCTATAATTGAACGTGACGGGCCTTCCCACATGGGGAAGCGGCCAACCGGGTCAGGTGGGGAACCAAGCAGCCCTAACTGTGGAGCCAGTGCTGGGGTCAAGGCTCGTCAACCTCATTCTTACTCTACTTCTTATTTTCCAGCGCGAATTTTTTCCATCAACAGCACGGTGTTTGCCTTGCGGTCGGCGTTCATCTGCGCCACGGCGGGTCGTTCGTTCATGGCTTTGAGGTAATCGCGGGTTGGCAAACCGGCAAACAAGTCTTCTTGCAGCGCCAATTTACCTAAGTTGGCGATGACGGGCAGGTGCACAATGGCTGCGCAATCGGCCAAGGTGAAAGTATCGCCCGCCACATAGGGACTAAATTTGGCTAACTTTGCAAAGCCGGCGATGCCTTTTTTCAACAATTTGCGAACTTGCTCCACTTTTTCTGCGGGCGCAGGCGGTGCGCCGAAAAATGCTGAACCATACAGCTCACGGGCGACCAGCTCCATGTGCAGCTCTAAATAGACTATCAATTCGCGCACTTTAGCTGCGGCAAATGGGTCAGCCGGCATCAACGGGTGTGCTGGATACACCGCTTCAATGTACTCGCAGCACACGCTGGACTCCAAAATCACGCCCTGCTCGGTTTGCAAAAACGGCACTTTGCCCAGAGGTGAACGCTCCGTCAGCGCGGGGTTGTTTTTCATCCCGGTCCAAACCAATTCCTCCTCGAATGCCACGCCTTTTTCTAGCAGCGCGAGTTTGACCTTGTTGTGGTAGTTGCTGCCGGCAAAGCCGCAGAGTTTGAGCGTCATGGGTTCTCCAAAAATAATACAAATGCTGTTAAAACGAAATCACCACTTTATTTTGATGCAAAAAAGCAGCAAGCCAAGTCATACGAGAGACTATCATGCAAATCAAGGCACGTATCAAGGCTTAGACAAAGCCTAAAATTGACAACACTTATTTTAAAATCTGCACTATACTGCACATCATGACACAACATTCCACCCCCGTTTTTTCGACCGTCGGCATCGTCGGCACTGGCGCCATGGGGCGCGGCATTGCGCAAATCGCCGCGCAAGCTGGCAGCCGCGTGGTGCTGTTTGACGCTGCGCCAGACGCGGCCAACAAAGCGCGCGCCGCCATCAGCCAGCAATGGACAAAACTCGTCGAAAAAGGCCGCGTGACCGAGTTTGAAGCCGCCAGCCGCAGCGCTCGCTTGCACGTTGCCCATTCCATACACGATTTAGCGGGTTGCGACTTGGTGGTGGAAGCCATTGTTGAAAACCTCAAAGTCAAACAAACCGTGTTAAGCGAGATTGAAGCCAGCGTTGCGGTTGATGCGGTGTTGGTATCCAACACCTCGTCGCTGTCCGTTACGGCAATCGCCGCTGGTTTGAAACGCCCTGCACAATTCGCCGGTTACCACTTCTTCAACCCTGTGCCGTTGATGAAAGTAGTCGAGGTCA
>JAYSZH010000109.1:0-31925 GCA_043738155.1 Polaromonas sp.
GCAAACCCTGAGCCAGCTCATTGAAAACCCAACTTTCGTAGGTAAATTTGCAGGCCCAGTAAGCAAGATAGGTCACCGCGATCAGTGCAACAAACAGACTTGTCAATTCGAACCATCGGCGCTTTTGAGGCGGCAACTTTTCCAATATGAGCGTGACGCGTACAAAATCCCCATGCTTGAAGGCATGCGCCATGGTGAAAAATGCGGCTGCAGCACACAACCACGAAACGATGTCGTTGATCGCTCCCGTGGTAATTCCCCATTGCCGGCCCAAAGACTGCAGAACCATCAAGACACAGATCAAAGCAATGCAAGTTGCGCCCAATATCGCCGCCATCAAATAGACGCGATCCAAGCCTTTGCGAAATGCAGCACCAGATTCACCATGTGCAGTGGCCGGTACGATACCCGCAAACGCTTCTGGAACGCTTGTTTTCATGGCGGTTTTCATTTCTTGTTATAAGCGTCAATGACTGCTTTACCTTCATCGCTGGCCAATTTGAGCCAATCAGCCACCATGCGCTCACCAATGACTTTCAGTTCTGTCTTCAAGCCGTCGCTGGTGGTGTCGATCTTCATGCCCTTCGCCGCCAGTTCGCGCATATATTCGGCATCTTTTTGTTCGCTGATCTGCCAACCCCGTTGCTCCGCCAGTGCAGCCTGCTGCACGACCGCAGACTGGCTTGTTTTATCCAACGCATCAAATGCTTTTTGATTGACGACCACGGCATTGCGTGGAAGCCATGCATTCACATCGTAGAAATACTTGACGCTTTCATACAGTTTGCTGTCCACACCACTGGCGCTCGATGTCAAAAAGTTGTCCACACCGCCGGTGGCCAGTGCCGCCGGCAACTCGGCCAGTTGAATCGTGACGGGCTGCGCACCTACCGATGTCGCGATGAAAGCCGTTGCCGGGTTATAGGCACGCATTTTGGTCCCCTTGAGGTCTTTCATTGATGTAACAGGCTTGCTGGAATACAGGCCTTGCGGAGGCCAGGGAGCAACGTAAAGCAACTTCATGCCCTGAGCCGCCAAAGTTTTGATCAGCAAGGGACGTGACGCCGTGTCCAGTCTTTTGGCATCTGCATAGCTTGTTGCCAAAAATGGAATGGCATCTATTCCAAAAATTGGTGCCTCATTCGAAGCACCCGAGAGGATGAACTCGCCCATAGGTGTTTGTCCAGACTGCACCGCTCGCTTGATTTCGTTGGCTTTGAAGAGCGACGCACCCGCATGAACGGTGATTTTCAACTTGCCTGCCGTGGCTTTGTCTACATTGTCGGCAAAATACTGCAGGTTTTGTACCTGAAATGTATTGGCACCGTAACCCGACGGCAAGTCCCATTTGGTTTGCGCAAAGGCCGTGCCCATCGTTGCGACAGCGGCTATGGATAGCATCAATTTCTTCATCGTTATCTCCAGTAAAGTTGGCTGTTAAAAAATCGCCAGTTGGTGGTTAAGTAAATCCGTGATCAACATCGCTCCGGGTGCATGTGTGATGCAAAATTCGGGCCGTGCCTGTGTGATGGCGGCCTGCGGCGTGACACCACAGGCCCAGAACACAGGAATTTCGTCCGGCATCACCTCAACCTCATCGCCATAGTCTGGTTGGCTGATGTCCATGATGCCAATCTGACGCGGGTCGCCCAGATGCACGGGCGCGCCATGCACATTGGGGAAACGCGAGGTGATTTGAATCGCACGAATCGCATCGGCCGCCTTGAATGGTCGCATGGACACCACCATCGGGCCGTGAAAGATGCCTGCTGGCGCTGTGGCGATGTTGCTGCGGTACATCGCTACATTGCGTTTTTGCTGGATATGACGCAGCGGCAAACCCGCTGCCGTCAGCGCTTCTTCAAACGAGAAGGAACAGCCAATCACAAAGGTCACCAGATCTTTGCGCCACAAGGCGCTGATGTCCGCCGGCTCATCCACCAGTTCACCGTCTCGCCAGACGCGGTAGCGCGGCACATCGGTACAAATATCAATCTCTGCACCCAGCATCGGCAAACCCGCCTCGCCCGGCTCGCTCACGGCCAGCAAGGGGCAGGGTTTGGGGTTGCGCTGGCAATAGCGTAAAAAATCCGTCGCCTGCGCAGCGGGCAAAATCACCACGTTGCCCTGCACATGACCTTGCGCCAAGCCGCTGGTGTGCGCCGACCATTCGCCACGGCGGATGCGGGCACGCGCCTGCTGCGCACTCAAGGGTGCAGGGTCATCGAGAGAGAGATCACGAGCATTCACATCAACTCCAAGTTTTTATCAACATGGAACCAATTGTGCGCAGTGTCGCGCCATTGCGCAAACAAATAAAAATTTGCTTAACTCATCGATTTTTTCGATGCTTCTTTAGGGATGAGTTACAGGTAAACCCTAATGTAAAACCACAAAATCAGGTGAAAGCCAAAGCTGATTTAAGCACTTCTTCGACCAAACCGGTCGCCGGATCGCTGCGGTAGCTGGCGTGGATGGGCAAGGGCGGTAGCTGCGTATTGCACTTGAGCAGTCGCAAATCCTGAAAGCCCACCAGGCGCTCAGCCGCAGCCAGGGGCAGCGTCGCGACACCAAAACCACCCTGCACCAATTGCGCCATGGCGGAGATGCTTGAGATGTTGTGGACGCGGGTTTTCTCCACCTTGGCCTGGCGCAAGGCATCCAACAAAGCCACATGTGGCTGTGACCCCCGTTGAAACGTCAGCAGTTCACCTTTGGCCAGCTCTGCCAGGGCATAGACACGTTTGCGGTGCTGCATGGCATGCCCCACAAAGCTCATGGGCATGGCGGGCAGCGCCTTGGTACGGACGCCTTCACCACCCGCTGGGAGCGCTGCAAACACGATGTCCTGCGCCCCACGCTGCACCTGGTCCATCAAGACCGGTGTTGTTTCAACGGTCAGCTCCAACTCCAAACCGGGTTGTTCAACACGCAGCTTCTCGATCCACGGAATCAACCAGGAATGCAGCACCGACTCAATCGCACCAATGCGCAGTGATGCTGCCTGCACCTGTCCAGAACCCATTTCGGTCTTGATCTCGCGCTGCAAATCCAGCAATTTTTGGGCATATGCGACAAAGCGCGTACCCGCAACAGTCAATCGGAATTGCTTGTCGCGCCTGTCGAGCAACAAGGCGCCCAGCTCTTCTTCCAGCGCTGCCACCCGTGCTGACATGGCGGATTGCGTCAAATGCAGCTTCTCAGCCGCCCGCGTCACACTTTTAAGTGTCGCAACCCAATAAAAAGCCTCTACAAATCGCAGGTTCAAGCGGTCCCGCCCACAGTCAACCCATCAATCCGCAGCGTCGGCTGCCCGACACCCACTGGCACACTCTGGCCCTCTTTGCCACAGGTGCCGACACCGCTGTCCAGCTTCACGTCATTGCCAATCATGCTGACATGCTTCAAGCACTCAGGGCCGCTACCGATTAGCGTTGCACCTGTTACGGGGTAGAGGATTTTGCCGTTTTCGACCCAAAACGCCTCGGATGCTGAAAACACGAACTTGCCCGAAGTAATGTCCACCTGACCGCCGCCAAAGTTGCTTGCATACAGGCCTTTTTTGATGCTGGCGATGATCTCGGCCGGCTCTTTGTCGCCACCCAGCATGTAAGTATTGGTCATGCGCGGCATCGGCACGTGGGCGTAGCTTTCGCGGCGGCCGTTGCCGGTGGGTTTGACGCCCATCAGGCGGGCGTTCATGGAATCTTGGATGTAGCCCTTCAAAATGCCGTCTTCGATCAGCACATTGCGCTGGGTGGCGTTGCCTTCGTCGTCGACATTCAGCGAGCCGCGGCGGTCCGGCAGTGTGCCGTCGTCCAGCACAGTGACGCCTTTGGCGGCGACGCGTTTACCGATTTTGCCACTGAAGGCGCTGGAGCCCTTGCGGTTGAAATCACCTTCCAGCCCATGGCCAATCGCCTCATGCAGCAAAATGCCGGGCCAGCCGGAGCCTAAAACAACGGTCATTTCGCCCGCAGGGGCAGGGCGCGACGCTAAATTGGTCAAAGCGGCATTCACCGCGCTGCTGACGTACTCTTCAATCAACGCATCGTCGAAATAAGCCATGCCCAAGCGCCCGCCGCCGCCACCCGAACCGGTTTCGCGGCGTACTTGACCTTTGACGGTTTGCTCGGCAATGACGGTGACGCTCAAACGCACCAAGGGGCGCACATCAGCCGCCAAAACGCCATTGGCACGCGCGACCAAAACCACGTCATATTCACTCGCCAAACCCGCCATGACCTGCTTGATGCGCGGGTCTTTGGCGCGGGCGAGTTTCTCAACTTTTTCCAACAGTTGCACCTTGGCGGTACTGTCCAATGTTGAGATTGGGTCTAAATCGGGGTAAAGTGACCGGCTCATTGCTATTTTTTTGGTAGCTACTTTGGCAGATTTATTGCCGGCTACAGCGGTAATTGACCTCACAGTACGGGCTGCATCCAGCAAAGACGCCATGGAAATGTCGTCAGAATACGCAAACGCCGTCTTTTCGCCACTCACCGCACGTACGCCCACACCTTGGTCGATGCTGAAACTGCCAGTTTTGACGATGCCTTCTTCCAGGCTCCAGCCCTCGGAGCGGGTGTATTGGAAATACAAATCAGCGTCGTCTACCTTGTGCGCTTTGATTTCGTTCAAGGCTTTTGCCAAGTGCGATTCGGTCAACCCAAACGGCGTCAGCAGCAGCTTTTTGGCTATCGCGATACGCTGTTCGGTCGGTTCGATTTGTGGCGCGGGTCGCTTGGTTTGTAGCAGGGTTTGCTCGGCGCTGAGTTTGGATGAAGTAGAAGGGCTGAGTGAAAGTGCGTTGAATGTCATACCCCCATTGTAGGCATCAGGCAAAATACCCGCATGATTGCAAGAATTCAGCAAACCGTGGTTTTTTTACTTTTAGCGGGCTTGGGGGCTTGGATTTGGCACGTTTCACCCGATTATTCGCGTATTTACATAGGTTTTTTGGCTATAGCCGGCGTATATATTGGCTATATAGCTATACTATTTATAGCAATTCATTATTTGAACCGCAACGACCCTCAGCCCCGTGCGACGCTGTGGGCATTGTTACAAGCTTGTCTGCGTGAAGCCGTCACCGCGCCTGGTGTTTTTTTATGGCGACAACCGTTTCGGACAGGGGCCGTTCCAGACTTTTTACCCGCCTCAGATAAAGCCGGTGTGGTGTTTATTCATGGTTTCTTTTGCAACCGCGCTTTTTGGGCACCGTGGATGGCAAAACTTCAATCACAAAACCGCGCTTTTGTCGCCGTCACGCTGGAACCAGCTTTTGGCTCGATTGACGACTACGCCTCCATTGTCGACGCGGCCGTTGCCAAGGTCACCCAAGCTACCGGGCGAGCGCCCACCCTGATTTGCCACAGCATGGGCGGACTCGCGGCGCGGGCTTGGTTGCGGTCGAATGCGGCCAATGACAGCCGAGTCAAACGCATTATCACCATTGGCACACCGCACTTTGGCACGGCTTTATCCACTGAAAAGGCGCTTTTACCCTTTATCAATACCCACCAAATGCAGCGTTTGGGCGCTTGGACAATGCAATTGACCAGCGATGAGCCGGTAACGCGCTACAGCAAATTCACCTGCTGGTACAACAACTGCGACAACATCGTCGTACCCACATCCACAGCCATGCTGTCGGGCGCAGACAATCGACTGGTGACGGCGCAAGGCCATGTGAGCATGGCGTTTAGCCAGCGTGTGATGCAGGAATCGTTGGTTTTCTTGGATTAGAAAGCCTGAATAAAGGCTGGTAATTGCCCTGTTGACGGCAATGCATGATGTGGGTTATATTAAACATTACCGACCGGTCGGTAACTTATACTTAATCCACATGACCATTACTTCTTCGTCAATTTCGTCGCTTTCACCTCAACAACTCGCCGAAGCGGTCAGCCAAGCCATGCTCACCAAAGACCGGGTTGCACAAGATTTAGACATCCGCCTGCTTTCGGTCGGCGCAGGCTCGGCCACCATGCGCATGACGGTGCAAGAGCGCATGCTGAATGGTTTTGCGATTTGCCACGGCGGCTACATCACGATTTTGGCGGACACCACTTTTGCCTACGCCTGCAATTCGTACAACGATGTCACCGTGGCATCGTCGCTGGGTATTGAGTTCATCGCGGCGGTGCAGGGCGGGGATGTGCTCACCGCTGTTGCCACCGAAATCAGCTTGGCTGGGCGCACGGGTTTGTACGACATCGATATCAGCAACCAAGACGGCAAACGCATTGCCGTGATGCGGGGGCGCTCGTATCGGCTCAAAGACAAAAAGATGATCGCTCTATAAAACGGCTTAAAAGTCATTAGGAACACACCATATGCCTGTTAAACTCCCCGCCCCTTACGATTTAGAGCCCATTGAACGCGCCAGCAAAGATGAGTTGCAAGCACTGCAATTAACGCGCTTAAAACAGGCCCTTCAACACGCCTACGACCACGTCCCGCATTACAAACAAGCCTTTGACGTCGCCGGTGTCCGCCCCGATGACCTGAAAACGCTGGCCGATCTGGTCAAATTCCCTTTCACAACCAAAAAAGACCTGCGCGCCAATTACCCCTTTGGCATGTTTGCCGTGCCGCGCGAGCAGGTGGCGCGCATCCATGCCTCGTCGGGCACGACCGGCAAACCGACGGTGGTGGGCTACACCTTGAAGGACATCGACACCTGGGCCAACCTCGTGGCGCGGTCGATTCGCGCGGCTGGCGCACGTGCGGGTGACTTGGTGCATGTGGCTTATGGCTATGGTCTGTTCACCGGCGGTTTGGGCGCGCACTACGGCGTGGAGCGGGCAGGTTGCACCGTCATCCCCATGTCGGGCGGGCAGACCGAGAAGCAGGTGCAGCTGATCACCGACTTTCAGCCCAGCATCATCATGTGCACGCCCAGTTATATGCAGGTGGTGATTGAGGAGTTTGAACGGCAGGGCCTGGACGCCAAAACCTCCAGCCTGAAACTCGGCATTTTTGGCGCAGAACCGTGGACGGAGGCGATGCGGCACGAGATTGAAACCAATGCAGGCATCGATGCGGTGGATATCTACGGTTTGTCCGAAGTGATGGGGCCGGGCGTAGCCAGCGAATGCATTGAAAGCAAAGACGGCCCCGTCATCTGGGAAGACCATTTTTACCCCGAAATCATCAACCCCGAAACGGGCGAACTGCTACCCGATGGTGAAGAGGGCGAACTGGTGTTCACCTCGCTCACCAAAGAAGCGCTGCCCATCATCCGCTACCGCACCCGCGATTTGACACGCCTCTTGCCACCGACCTCGCGCAGCATGCGACGCATGGGCAAGATCGTGGGGCGCAGCGACGACATGCTGATCATCCGCGGCGTCAACGTCTTCCCGACGCAGATTGAAGAAATCGTGTTGAAACACGGTCAGCTCTCAGGCCAGTACCAGCTGGTCGTCACCCGCGATGGACATTTGGACGCGGTGCAGGTGCGCTGCGAGCTGTTGCCTAGGGCAAGCATCAGCGCACAAGAGGCGCAGGCATGGCTGACCGAACGCATCAAAACGCTGGTGGGCATCAGCACCCGGGTCAGCGTGGGAGCGCCCAACAGCATCGAACGCACGCTGGTGGGCAAAGCCCGGCGCGTGGTTGATTTGCGTAAAAACTAAGTTAATAGGACAAGTTATGTACACCCAATCCATGGACACTTTGAGTGTCGAAGACAAAGCACTAGAAGCCGCCTCAAAAGCTAAATTACGCAGCGCAGATGAACTGCAATCGCAAGAACGCTTTGACGCCCGCATCGACGCGGGTGATTTCATCGAAGCCAAAGACTGGATGCCCGAGCACTACCGCAAAACGCTGGTACGGCAGATCAGCCAGCACGCACATTCGGAATTTGTCGGTATGCTGCCAGAAGGCAACTGGATCAGCCGAGCGCCCACGCTGAAACGCAAGGCGATTTTGCTGTCCAAGGTGCAGGACGAGGCCGGCCATGGCCTGTATTTGTACGCCGCTGCGGAAACTTTAGGCACCTCGCGTGACCAACTGTTGGACGCGCTGCATACCGGCAAAGCCAAGTACAGCTCGATCTTCAACTACCCCACGCTGACATGGGCGGACATGGGCGTGATCGGCTGGCTGGTGGACGGTGCGGCGATCATGAACCAGGTGCCGCTGTGCCGCTGCTCCTACGCACCCTACGCGCGGGCGATGGTGCGGATTTGCCGTGAAGAGTCGTTCCACCAGCGCCAGGGCTACGAAGCGCTGTTGACCATGATGACGCAGGGCACCACCGCCCAGTGCGCCATGGTGCAGGACGCGGTGAACCGCTGGTGGTGGCCGTCGCTGATGATGTTCGGCCCGCCGGATGCCGAGTCGCCCAACTCCGAGCAATCCATGCGCTGGGGCATCAAACGCATCAGCAACGACGATTTGCGGCAAAAGTTTGTCGATGCGACGGTCGAACAGGCCAGTATTTTGGGTGTCAGCCTACCCGACCCGCTGCTGAAGTGGAACGACGCACGCCAACACTACGACATGGGCTCGATTGACTGGCCTGAATTCTGGCAAGTGGTCGGCGGCGATGGCCCCTGCAACAAAGAGCGCCTGGCCGCCCGCGTGGACGCCTGGGACAACGGTGCCTGGGTGCGCGAGGCCGCGCTGGCACATGCTGCCAAACAGGCCGACAGACAACAGCAACATGCCAAAGCGGCTTGAATCAGAACGCCGCCATAAGCGGCATCAAGGAATCGACATGAACAACAAAATTGATAGCAACACAAGCAACAAAGACGCCGGCAAAGTTCCAAAAAAGTCCAATGAATGGCCACTGTGGGAAGTTTTCGTCCGCAGCAAGGCGGGCCTGGACCACAAGCACTGCGGCAGCCTGCACGCCGCCGACGCGCCCCTGGCCATCCAGCTGGCACGCGACGTCTACACCCGCCGCCAGGAGGGTGTGAGCATCTGGGTGGTGCCGTCCAGCAGTATCACAGCTTCCGACCCCGCGCAAAAAAACAGCTACTTCGACCCCATGGCCGACAAGGTCTACCGCCACCCCAGCTTTTACGAGCTGCCGGCGGCCGTGGACCACATGTAAGGATGCTTCAGATCATGCAAGCCTCGATCTCTATATCTATAGACCCCAAGCTCCGCTACGTTTTACGCTTAGCCGACACCTGCCTGATCCTCGCGCAGCGCTTGGGCGAATGGTGCGGCCACGCGCCGGCGCTGGAAGAAGACATTGCGCTGACCAACATCGCGCTCGATCTGGTGGGGCAATCACGCCTGCTGTACGCGCTGGCTGGCACACTGAGCGGCCCCAACGGCTATACCGAAGACCAGCTCGCTTTTTTGCGCGATGAGCGCGATTATGTGAACCTGACCCTAGTCGAATTGCCCAACGGCGTTCGCAAGGGCCTGACCAACGACTTTGCCTTCAGCATCCTGCGTGTGTTTGCGGTGGCGAGCTTTCTCAAACCGCTCTGGCAACGTTTGCAAACGTCCAACGATACCGAGTTGGCCGCCGTTGCCGGCAAGGCGCTGAAGGAAGTGCGTTACCACCAGCAACATGCGGGCGACTGGGTGGTGCGCTTGGGTGACGGCACCGACGAATCGCACCACCGCATGCAGGACGCCTTGAACCAGCTCTGGCCCTACACCACCGAGATGCTGAACAGCGATGCCGTGGACGAAGCCGCGCACGATGCTGGCTTGGGCCCACGCTTTGGCGACATCAAAGCCGACTGGCTGGCTGATGTAAACGCGGTACTTGCGGCCGCAACGCTGCAAGCCCCCAAAGCGACCGCCTTTGTCAGCACCGGCAAAACAGGTCGTCACAGCGAGCACATGGGCTTTTTGCTGGCCGACATGCAGCACTTGCAACGCAGCTTTCCAGGTGGTGTGTGGTGATTGCAAACGCAGAATTGACGGTTGACTATGCTTGGGAGGTCTTGCACACCGTGCTCGACCCCGAAGTGCCAGTGGTGTCGATCTGCGATTTGGGCATTGTGCGTGATGTTCAACTGAGTGGTGATCGTGGTGTGGGCGTGGTGTTGACGCCTACGTACTCGGGCTGCCCCGCTACAGAACTGATAGCTACCGAGACAACAAACGCGCTGGCCAAGGCCGGATTTGACCCTGTCAATTTAACCACAGTACATGCGCCCGCCTGGACCAGCGACTGGATCAGCGCGGAAGGCCGCGACAAGCTGCGCCGCTACGGCATTGCACCGCCCGGACCTGTTATGCAGGGGCAAGACATCGTGTTGCGCTATATGCCGCAAGGCCGCCAAGCAGCCCCCGCGCTGGACTGCCCGCGCTGCGGCAGCAGCCACACCGAGCGTTTGTCGGCCTTTGGCTCCACCGCGTGCAAGGCCTTGTACCGCTGCCTGGCCTGCCAAGAACCCTTTGAGCACTTCAAGCCGTTTTGAAACCGTTTTAAAACATCTTATTTATCTATGAGTACCCACTTCCATTCCCTGCGTGTCAAAAGCATCACGCCCGACACCGATGAAGCGGTCATCGTGTCGTTTGATGTTCCCGCCTTGCTGCAACACGACTTTCAATTCACGCAAGGCCAACATCTGACCCTGCGCACCGAATTGAACGGACAAGAACAGCGCCGCTCGTATTCCATCTGCTCAGGCGTGGACGATGGCGATTTGCGCATTGGCGTGCGCCATGTCACCGGCGGTGTGATGTCGAGCTGGATAAACCGACGCGTGATTGGCCAGAGCTTGAAAGCGGGCGATGCGATTGACGTTTTGCCCCCCGAAGGGCGCTTTTTCGTGCCGATTGATGCCAGCCAATCGCGTCACTACCTGGGCATCGCCGGCGGCAGCGGTATCACGCCGATTTTGGCCATCATGAAAACCGTGCTGGCGCGCGAGCCGTTGTCGCACTTCACCCTCATCTACGGCAACCGCCGCCAAAGTTCCACCATGTTCAAGGAAGAGCTGGAAGACCTGAAAAACCGCTATTTGACGCGCTTGACCCTGCACACCGTGTTCTCGCAAGAGCACATGGATTCGCCGCTCAACAGCGGGCGTTTGACGCAGGCCAAGTTGGGCGAATTTTTAAGCGTGTTGATTCAGCCCCAGCAGCTGGACCACGTCTTTGTCTGCGGCCCGCATGGCTTCAACGACGAAGCGGACGCGGCACTGCTGGCGGCGGGCGTGCCGGCGGCGCATATCCATATCGAACGCTTTGGCGTGCCTGTGGATGCGACTGGTGAAAAAGCCAAACCGACAGTGCAAGCTGGTGACGCCCCGCAAGCCATCGTCCAGATCATCCGCGATGGCCTCGCCCGCGAGATCGAATTCCGCACCGAGCACGGCAATGTGCTGGCAGCCGCAGAAGCGGCCGGACTCGACGTGCCGTATTCCTGCAAATCCGGCGTCTGCTGCACCTGCCGCGCCAAGCTGATTGAGGGCAGGGTGCGCATGGACCGCAACTTTGCGCTGGAACCGCACGAAGTGGCTGCTGGTTTTGTGCTAACCTGCCAAGCCCATCCGCTGACCGAGCGGGTGGTGCTTTCTTTCGACGAACGCTAACAAACAACCCCACAACAACACAACACATGGCCAGAGGACGCGCCCCCGGTTACGACGCACAACGCGAGACGATTCTGAGTCAGGCGGCCGAGTTGTTTGCGCGCCAGGGCTTTGTCGGCACCTCCATGAACGAGGTCGCCACCGCCTGCGGTATGTCCAAACCCGCGCTGTACCACTATGTGCGCGACAAATCGCAGCTGCTGTTTGAGATCGCCACCACCCACGTGGCGCGTTTACATGCCTTGATTGACGAAGTGGCTGCTGGCGATGACGTGCACCCGCCGCCTACCGATGCAACAGCCCATGTGCGCCGATTGATTGAGCGCTTTGTGCTGGAATACGCTGGGGCACGCCACGCCCATCGAGTGTTGACTGAAGATGTGAAGTTTTTGGAGCCAGCCGATCAAGCCCGTGTTTTAGAGCTGCAGCGCCAAGTTGTCAGCTCGTTTGCCAACGCGATTGCACAAGTGCGGCCTGAATTGATCGCTGCTGATTTGCACAAACCACTGGCTATGCTGCTGTTTGGCATGATGAACTGGATGTTCACCTGGCTGCAGCCCGATGGCAAACTCTCACATGCCGACATGGCGCCTGTGGTGGCGGATTTATTTCTGGGTGGTTTGGGTGCGGTAAAACTATCTAAACAATAAGAATGTAAAAAAACCCAGTTTGTTTTGAACAGACTGGGTTTGATTTCGTGGGTGTTATAGTTTATGCACGCTGATGCCAATTGACAGCTTCTGGCGTGTCGTTCACAGCGCGCATGATGTCTGCCATCAAACGGTTGTCGTGACGGGCATATTCCCACATTTTCTCGTCTTGAATGCGCGCTTTGCGGCGTGCCGTCCAAGCCGCGTACATCGCGCTGCCATCAAAGTTTTTCACACTTAAAACAGCACGGCGAATGGGGCTAGCTGCCAATGCCAATACGGCAAATGCAACCGTCCACAAAGCAATCCAAGCTGCGAGCAGGTGGCCGTCTGCCCATGTGTCGATCAGCTGATTGGCTGCAAACAACAAACCGGATACGACGGCTGCGAGCAAAAATGTCGCTAAACCGCGTGCACCATCAAACTTGCGGTAGGCGTTGGTTGCGCTATCAATAGCCTCGCCCACGCGCTCAATGCCTTCGTGGTGAGTAGGATAGTTAGGTTGTACAAAACTAGTCATGGTATTTCTCTCTTTCTTGAACTGCACACTTACTAAGAACATAGCTTCAACTTGCGCAGTGAGTGAATCATAGGGTAAATACTAATACGACTCTACTTTATATTGGTGATGCTGTATATTCACAATAGTGATGAATTCAGCTCAAAAACCCTCTTCTACGCCTAATTTTAGGACTTTAGACCTCAATTTGCTGCGGGTTTTTGACGAAGTTATGGCCGAGCGCAGCCTGACCAAGGCGGCGCACAACCTAGCGCTGACCCAACCCGCTGTCAGCAACGCCATGCGCCGCCTGCGCGAAACACTGGGTGATGATTTGGTACGTCGCAGCGGCCAAGGGCTAGAACCCACGCCCCGCGCGAATGCTTTGTGGCCCGCTGTTCGTGAAGCCTTGCGCCAGTTGCAAGAAACGCTGATACCCAGCCCCTTTGATGCCGCCACCTCCACAACCACTTTTGTTTTAGCCATGGCAGACGCCACCGCGTCAGCGTTGATTCCAGGTTTACTCAACATTGCTGGACGCGAAGCACCCGGTACATGTTTGCGCGTTGTGCCGCTGTCCACCCGCGACCCAAGAGCCCTGTTAGATGCCGAAACGGCTGATTTGGCGATTGGCCTCTTTCCAAACGTCTTAGCTGATTTGACCGCCAGCGCCCAGTCTGGCGGCGCTGTCAGCTTTGCGCACCAACGGCTGTATGACGGCGAGTATGTCTGCGTCATGCGCTCTGGCAACCCGTTGGCGCAAGGGCCGCTCACGCTAAACCGCTTTTGCGCTGCGCGTCACATGCTGGTCAGTTTTTCAGGAAAACCATTCGGTTTTGTGGACGAAGCCTTGACCGCCCTGCAGCGCCAGCGCCGCATTGTGCTGACGGTAAACCAGTTTTTCACTGCTGCTCGCGTTGTTGCCCAGTCCGACCTGCTCACCGTGCTGCCCCGCCATTTCGTTCGCCAAGCTGATGTGGGCAACGAACTGGTCATACGCACCTTACCGTTCGACATGCCGGTCGTCCATGTCGACGCCATGTGGCACAAACGCGAGCAACACAAAAGCGCGCACCAGTGGCTGCGAAATGCGATTGCAGCTTCGGCGAAGTTGGCGTTTGCAGAAGATTAGGGTTTGCCGCGCATCGTTGACGTAACTGTCATTGGCGTTACCGTTACCCGCACCTCAAGCACCTGCTCGCCGCCGCCCAGAACGATGCCACGCAGTGGGGTGACATCACTGTAGTCTCGACCCCAACCCAAAGTAATATGATCGCACTGCACGAGACAGCGATTGGTTGGGTCAAAATCAACCCAGCCCAGGCTTGGACAAAAAACCGACACCCAGGCATGCGAAGCATCTGCACCAATCATGCGCGGTTGCCCCTCTGGCGGATGCGTCAGTATGTACCCGCTGACATAGCGTATAGGCAAACCCAAACTTCTAAGGCAGCCAATCATCAGATGCGCAAAGTCTTGGCAAACGCCCCGGCGGCCTTCTAGTACTTGCTCTAGGGGCGTTGAAATCTCAGTCGCCTGGTCGTCGAATTCGAAATCATCAAAGATTCGATGTGTTAAGTCTAGCGCTGCATCGAGCAGCGGTCTGCCCTTTGTAAAGCTGATGCGCGCATAGTCCACCAGCTCAGCGCTGAATATAACGTGCGGTGAGGCATACAAATACCGGCAAGCTTCCAATGTTTCTGGTTGTAGATCTTGCGGCATGGCATCGCGCAAGACTTCCCAAGCTAAGCTTCCTTGGATTTCCTCAAGATCATAACGCGCAGCGAGCACAACGGTAGATTCGGCATGCACTGACAACGTATTATGCGGATGGGTAATCGCGATGTGTCTTGTACTATTTCCGAAATAATCTGCGCCCTCAACGCCAGTCTCCTCAACTGGGTCAGACCATGCATGATGCGACTCAGTTTGTTGATAGGCAAATGATCGGGGCGTCATGTGCAGGTATTGCTGCGACAAAGTGACCGTGCTTTGGTAGCCGTAGCAAGTTTCATGCACGACTCGGTATCGTCGACAAGGTGTGTCATTCATGTTCAAGTCACTCATGCTGTCTGCTGCTTCAACGACTGGTTGCCTGTGTAGCTGAAAAACTGTACGCTGATACTCTCTGAGATCATTTCACTGGCAATTTGAATCCGTGACAACAGATTAATCAGATGGCCGTTGCCACAATAAAAATCTGCGTCTGGAACCAATAAAAATACCTCTTCTTTAAGAGCTTCTAATTGGTTATCCCCGAAGTCGCCATAAGAGCGCTTAATTTTATTCAGGCTCTGAATGATGCCGTCAAGTTGAAACATGATTGAGCGCGGGTTGGTTTCGTCCAACAACAAGAGATCCAGAACTGGCAGCCATTCGGGCTGTGCACGATACCTCGCACGGTACGTGACCGTACTGTCTGACAACTCCAGCAACCAATCCACCCTGCTGTTGGGACTCATGGCTAGAGCGCGTTGCAACAGCAAACTTTGAAACTGAAGCCGCTCCAAACGACGCCCCAGCGAGTGAAAACGCCAACCCAAATCTCGTGTCATGCCATCCAATGCGAATCCAGCCAATGTCATGATGGAGGCCGCCGCCTCGTCAAGCAAGCTCATGGCTTCCGACTGAGTAAGCTGATGGTTACTTTCAGCTTCCTGCTGCACCATGCGATTCAGTGCACACCAGTTGTCGGTTGAAAAGCGATCCTGTAAATTACTGGCTGTCTTATAAAGTTGCTGTCTCTGCTTAGCCAATCCGGGTACTTCGCAAGAGACTGCTGACCTTATCAGGACGGCTTCGATCTGCTCATCCGTCAAACTCACGCCCAATCGTCTGAGTTGGCTCTGACTTTTCCCTTGGTCTTTTAACTGGCCGGTCAGGCGATTTAACACAGATGGCTCTGATTTGATAATGTGAAACCAAGTGCACAGCTTAACGATGGTTGGCCATTCATCGCTTCGACTGTCGGGCTCGACCGTGAATAAAACACCCAACGCAACCCGTAGCAAGCGGACAATATTGTCACAGCGCTCTGTGTGACGGCCGAACCAAAATAGGTTTTCTGCCACCCGACTAGACAAATGCGTGTCATCTCGAATCAAATCACGACTGGTAATGGTGCGCTTTAAAGTGCTATGCGCATCAGCATGCGCACTAGACTGCACCCAAGTATCTTTGCTGCCACCACCGCGCTGCATCGTGATAATGCGTGCATCTGAACCTGTTGCAACCCGGGTCAGCCCTCCCGGCATCACGGTATATCCATTTGGTGTGGCGCAAGCATAAACGCGTAATCCAATAGCGCGAGCACTCAAGCCTCCGGCCTGGCCAGGATTCCACACTGGCGCTTGAGAGAGCTTTACCAGCTCTTGCGCGACGTAGTTACTAGGATTTGAGCGCATATCATCTATGAAAGTTTTTCGCGCATTTCCTTTCAAATCCTGCCCGAATACAATCGGCAGTCTCAATTGTGGGAATGTCGGTTTAATAACCAGTTGATCCAACTTGTCGATGACTTCATCCAATGCCGCTGGCTCGCCACACCACCAGGTTGCAACAGATGGCATTTGTAGCGACTCTCCCAGCAAACGCCGACTGAGCGCAGGCAAGAAACCAAGTAACGCACCCGATTCCAACAAATTTGAGCCTAGGCTATTGGCTATCAACACATTGCCGCGTCTCGCAGCCTCTGTCAGACCCGCCACACCCAAAGCTGAGTCGGCTCGCAACTCCAGTGGATCACAAAAATCATCGTCAACACGTCGCATGATCACATGGACGCGCTGTAGGCCCGACAACGATTTAAGCCAAACGATGCCGTTGCGAACCGTTAAATCGCCGCCTTCAACCAGGGGCAACCCAAGGTACCTTGCCAAATACGCTTGTTCATAATAGGTTTCGTTATAGCGACCCGGTGTGAGCAACACAATCAGCGGCAACTCACTGTCACGCAGTGGGATATTGCCGCTACCCTGCGCAGCACAGCTGCGCCCCCAATGGACCAGGCTTTCTAGCATGGTGTCAAAAAATCCTGTCAGTGGCTTCACCCGCAGATCACGCAATAAATCGGGAAAAGTCCGCCCGATGATCGTACGATTTTCCAAGGCATATCCAGCACCTGAAGGCGCTTGTGTACGATCGGCCACCACCCACCAACGTCCATTGGGAGCTCGTGCTAGATCGACTGCATAAAAATGCAAAGCGACATCATCGGGGTATTTGATGCCATGGCAGGGACGCAAAAAACCGGCGTGACCATGTATCAACGCGGGTGGCAATAACCCCTCCTGCAACAAAGACTGTTCGCCGTAGACATCGCCCAATACCCGATTGAGCAAAGTGGCTCGTTGTACCACTGCGGATTCGATATCAGCCCATTCGTTTTGCGGGATGATCATCGGCAGCACATTCAAATCCCATGGGCGCTGTTGCCCCATGGTGTCGCCATAGACGTTGTAGGTAACGCCGTTTTCTCGCACCTGCTGCTGCACAAACTCAAGCCGCTGATGCATGATTTCTGGTGCTTCTTGAGCTAGACCATCCAGCATGGTGCGCCAATGTGCTCTTGGCTGATTGTTTGCAACCAGCATTTCATTGAAGCATGCGGGCGCAGCGTGATAATCGGAAAGAAGTTTATCCATTGAGTTGCGCATGCTATGAAAGCTTAGCATGAGTAGCTTGACACCCCCTTATTATGCCTGCCAGCGCAAATCGAGGGTCATAGGAAAGCTTGGATTGAGATCTTCCTTGTGCACAACCATCGGTCCCGGTGTGTGTCCGTGCGGCCAAAAGCGAGCAAAACGGCGCGCTTCGGCGGCATTGGCATTCACAGGTGAATGCTCTTCGCTTCGCCCACCTGGGTGAACCACATGGTAGGTACAGCCACCGATAGCGCGACCACTCCAAGTATCGACCAAATCAAACGTCAAGGGTGCCTGCACTTTGATGCTCGGATGCAGGGCTGACCACGGGCTCCAAGCTCGGAAACGTACACCGGCCACATATTCGCCGGGAATACCTGTCGGATGCAAAGGCAGTCTGCGCCCATTGCAGGCAATCACATGGCGTCCATCTGTCAGCCCGCGTACCAGCAGTTGCATGCGCTCTACCGATGAATCAACATAGCGTGCGGTGCCGCCACCGGTCATTTCTTCACCCAGCACGTTCCACGGCTCAATCGCCTGGCGCAACTCCATCTCCACACCCTCATACACCACAGTGCCAAAGCGGGGAAAACGGAATTCAACAAAGGGGTCGAACCACTGCTCTTCAAACGCATAACCCGCCGCACGTAAATCCTTAACCACATCGCGGATATCCTGCGCCACGAAATGCGGCAGCATCCAACGGTCATGCAAAGCTGTACCCCAATGCACCAGTTTGGCTTGGTAGGGTTTGAGCCAGAATCGCGCCACCAGCGCGCGCAGCAAGAGCATTTGCAGCAAACTCATACGCTCGTGCGGTGGCATCTCAAAGGCGCGAAACTCGACCAGGCCCAAGCGGCCGGTCGGGCCATCAGGAGAATACAACTTATCGATGGAAAATTCCGAGCGATGCGTATTACCCGTCAAATCCACCAACATGTTGCGCAGCAACCTATCCACCATCCAAGGCTTGTCACCGGGGTGCATATTTGGTAAAACCTGATCCATCTGCTGGAAGGCAATCGCGAGTTCGTACAAGTTGTCGTCACGCGCCTCGTCCACGCGCGGTGCCTGGCTGGTCGGCCCGATGAACGTGCCAGAAAACAGATAAGACAGCGCCGGATGGTTTTGCCAATAGGTGATCAGGCTTTTCAGCAAATCTGGTCGCCGCAGCATCGGGCTGTCTTCGGCGGTGGCGCCCCCCAGCGTGGCATGGTTGCCGCCACCCGTGCCGGTATGGCGGCCATCGACCATGAATTTTTCTGTGCCTAAACGCGTCAGACGGGCTTCCTCGTACAAGGTCGTCATGTTGTAGACCAGCTCCTTCCAGCTGGCGGCAGGGTGGATGTTGACCTCGATCACCCCCGGATCCGGCGTGACGCTGAGCAGCTTGATGCGCGGGTCGCGTGGTGGCGCGTAGCCCTCTATCCGCAGCTTCAGCTTCAGCTTGGTGGCGGTGTGCTCCACGACGGCGACGAGCGCCAGATAATCCTCGATGCGCTTGAGGGGTGGCATGAAAATGTGCAGGCGTCCCTCCCGCACTTGCACGCAAAGACCTGTGTGAATCACTTCACGCGGCGCGGTTTGGGCTTCGACTGGCTTCGGTTTGGCAGGGGAAGCACCGTTCGCTTTGCTGGCCTTGTCTGCACTCTTGTCCGCGCTCTTGTCTGCAGATTTGTCAGCGTCCAGGCTGAGGGTGGCACGTTTTTGAGCAGCAGCCAGCGCGCCTCGCGGTGCGAACGGATCGACATCGAACTCGACCGGTACCTCTTCAGGCTGCACCCACGGCAACGCGTTCAGCGGCAGACGCAACCCCATGGGTGAGTCGCCTTCGATGAGGTAAAGGTGCTCGCGCTTGAGCGGCCAGGCGGAGGTGAGCCAAACTGTTCCCAAGGCGATGCGCGGGTCAAAATCCTTGGCTTTCAAGGGCAAAACATAGCCCACCACCTGACCCAATCCCTGCTCCAGCAGGCGAGCCAAGCGGCGGCGCTCTTCAGGCGCCTTCAGGTCGGCCTTGAGCGGATCGAGGTTGGCCGGCAGCGCCTGTTCGCGCTGAGCCTGTAACAGGACATCTTCATACGCAGGAATTAGGCTGTTTGCGGGCAAACCCAGCGCCTTGACCAGTTCCGTGCAGAAAGCTTCTGCTTCGGCAGGGCCATAGCCCTCTGCCTGCTTCTCGTCGGAGAACAGCGTGGCATCCAGCCACATCGGTTGCCCGTCGATGCGCCAAAAAATGTTCAACGCCCAACGCGGCAATGGCTCACCGGGATACCACTTGCCTTGGCCGTAATGCAGCATGCCGCCCGGCGCAAAGTGGTTTTTCAGGCGATACATCAGCTGTCCTGCCAATTGACGCTTGTCGTCGCCGTGCGCCAGCGTGTTCCATTGCGCACCGTCCATGTCGTCAATCGACACAAAAGTCGGCTCGCCGCCTTGGGTCAGGCGCACATCCTGCCGCTTCAAGTCAGCGTCAACTTGCTGGCCGAGTCGGTCAATTTTGAGCCAGTCTGCTTCCGTATAAGGCTTGGTGACGCGCGGATCTTCGTGGATGCGCGTGATGGTCATCTCGTGGACGAAGGTGACTTCGGCCTTGTCGGTAAAACCAGTCACTGGCGCTGCCGACGAAGGCATCGCGGTGCAGGCCAGCGGAATATGCCCTTCGCTGGCCAACATGCCGGAGGTCGGGTCCAACCCGATCCAGCCCGCGCCTGGGATATACACCTCCGTCCAAGCGTGCAGATCGGTGAAATCAACCTCGGTACCGCTGGGACCATCCAGCGCGGCCTGATCGGCACGCAGTTGGATCAAATAACCCGACACAAAACGCGCCGCCAAGCCCATTTCGCGCAAAATTTGCACCAGCAACCAGCCGCTGTCACGGCAAGAGCCCGAGCGTTTCTCTAAGGTTGCCTCTGGGGTTTGCACACCCGGCTCCATCCGTAACAAATAGGCAATATCGCCCTGCAAGCGCTGGTTGATGGCGACCAAAAAGTCATTGGTCAACATGTCTTTTTTCAACACCTCACGCCGCGCCATGGCGACCCATTCCGTCAGCAATGCCCCCGGTTTTTCCGTTTTTAAATACGCGCTGAGCTCGGCGCTGAGTTGTTCTGGGTAACTAAAAGGGAAGTGTTCGGCGTATTTTTCGACGAAAAAGTCAAACGGGTTGATCACCGTCATGTCCGCCACCAGATCAACCGTGAACTCCAACTTGTCCGCTTTTTCTGGAAACACGAAACGGCCTATGTAATTGCCGTAGGGGTCTTGCTGCCAGTTGATGAAATGGTCTTCCGGTGTGACGCTGAGCGAATACGACAGAATCGGCGTGCGCGCATGCGGCGCCGGACGCAGGCGCACCTCATGGGGTGACAGCGCGATCAACCGGTCATACCGGTAACTTGTTTTGTGGTGCAGAGCAACGCGAATAGCCATTCAGATGTCCCGTTTTAGATCTATTGTGATGTGCAAATGCAGGCCAATCAGCCGCTGCGCGAGTAGCGAAGCACCAAAAGCAAAGCAATTCTCATGCCGATATAGTAGCGGTTTGGTGCGTTTACGTCAGGATGTCGTCCGATTTTGGGTTGATTTAAAGTTGGTGTTTGGAGAGAGCGGAGAGTAAAAATCCCTAGATTTACCCTTCAAAATGGCCTCTAGCCAGCGTATTTATTGTCTAAACAGCTATCAAATAAATAGCAAAAATCACCTCAAATCGTCTTGATTTAACGTGCAACGCTCAAAAATGCCATGGCTGAAACGCGCAATTCGTTGGCTTCGCGGGGGTTCTGGCCTTCGATGGCGTTGGCGCGTTCAAACAACGAGGTGGCGACGCTGGGGTGGCGGATAGGCGTGTTGCGCGAAGCCAAAACGACTAAAGCAACGGCAGTGCTGATCAATAAAAACATGGTGAACCTTGATGAATTTGTGTATGAACACCAAGAATAAGGGTTTACCCCAGGATTTACTAGCCCCAAAGCCTCTAAAAGTCCCTAAAAACCATGCAAATGCCGCATAAGTCGCGCCATTTCACATAATGTGGGGGCGATGCGGCCTTGCCATACTTCATACTTACTGCTGCTGCAGGTTGATAGCTTTGGCTATGGCTTGGTACTTCTGTATTTCTTTGCGATAAAAATCTGCCGTGTCCAACGGGCTCATAGGCTCTGCGGGCTCAGCACCGCTACTTATTAAACTTTTTCGTATGTCGGGCTTGGCCGCAGCGGCGAACGCAGATTTGTTGATGGTGGCAATAACAGCATCAGGCACTTCTGCATCAACGTGAATACCGGCCCACACACTGAACACAAAGTCTTCAAAACCTTTGGTGTTTTTCATTAACGGAACGCTTGGCAAACGCGCACTTGGCGCGGCGGAAGTCACGGCCAAGGCACGCATGGTGCCAGAATCCACAAAACCGGGGGCGGAACCTGCAATGGGCATAAACGCAAAATCAATTTGTGCGCCCATCACGGCTGTTGCGCATGGCGCTAGACCGGGGTAGGGTACATGCACGGTTTTGGCATTGGCCATCAGGCTGAGTTTTTCACCCATCAAATGGTAGAGAGAGCCTAAGCCAGGCGTGCAATACGACAAGGGCTTGGCGGCGCTTTTTTTGGCCAGTTCAAGGAACTCATCCAAGTTGTTCGCCTCAAGCTCTTTGCGAACCAACAGCATCACGCTGGTACGCCCCAGTAACGCAGCCAGCTTCAGGTCTTCCGGCTTGTATTTGACAGCGCTAAGTGCCAAAGGCGTCAAAATAGCTTCAAGTGGCGAACCCAACAACAGGGTGTAGCCATCTGGGGCGGCATTCAGCACCTTGGCAGTGCCAATACCACCAGCGGCGCCAGAAATATTTTCAACCGTGATGGGTTGATTGAGATTGACCGCCATTTCCTTGGAAATAATGCGCGCCACAAAATCAGACGCCCCCCCTGCGGGATAGGCAACCACCATGGTCAATGGCTTGTTCGGGTAAATTTGAGCTGTTGACCATGTAGATGCAACCGCAGTAACGCTTAAAACAATATGTTTTAAAAATTCGGATAAAAGCACTCTGCGCCTTACTTCATTTAATATTTCAGAGAAGTATAGACTAAAGTATTCATTTTTCTCTGACTTTTATATCACTTACCATCAGTATATGCCAATTTGTTCCTAGTTTAGCTTGGCAAATACGGCGTTCATCTCGTCTTTGGTGAAAGCACGCAGCGACTGCGTCCGCACATTGCCCGCGCCCGCCAGGGCCGCGCCAAAGGCGAGGTAGGAGGCTTCGTCGGCTGCGTCGATGACGGCAACCAAATCATAACTGCCCAGCGTCCAATACATGTCTTTCATGTCGCAACCAAACTTTTTGCCAACAGCTTTGGCGGCATCCGCGCGTTTGGTGGACTCAGCCATCGTGCGAGCGCCTTGGTCTGTGAAACTGACCAGAGAAATATAAGTAACCATATTGATTCTCCTGCTATGTGAAGAAGGCCAAAAAGTGACATTATTTGGGTAAGCACCGGCCTCCAACAACGCTCACCAAATTTTAAGTCTGCGAGCAATTTACACTTATGTATGCAAAAAGACTGCATAAAAAGTATCTGTTTCGGATGTTACATATCAAAATGGTGACTTATTCGACTATTTTCCGATGCAAAACTTCGAGAAAATCACGCCCAATAAATCGTCAGAGGTGAACTCGCCGGTAATCGCTGACAAGTCGTTTTGTGCCAACCGCAGCTCTTCCGCGAGCAAATCTAAAGCTTGCGATTTGGCTTTGAGCTGGCTTTCCGCCAAGCTTAAGTGAGCGCTCACTTGCCGTAAGGCCTGCACGTGGCGTTCACGGGCGATGTAGACGCCCTCGGCGGCGGGTTGCCAGCCGGCGATGTGGAGCAGGGTTTGGCGCAACGCGTCCAGCCCCGTGCCGTGCCTGGCGGAAATGGTGATTTGGGGGTTGGAATTGCCTGCGTTAGGCGCATGTTGATGCTGCGCTGCAATATCAGCATCTACCGCATCGGCTTTGTTCCAAACATCGATGACAGGTACATTTTTAGAGGCTAATTTGGCGATAGCCGGCGTAATCATTGCCTCATCAGTTATATATTTAGTAGCAATATTTGGGTTTTTGGCGTCATGCAAACGCTGCAAATCGTGCAAAAACAGCACGGCGTCTGCATTTTCAATCTCAGTCCAAGCCCGTTCAATACCGATTTTTTCGACCAGATCGACATCTTCATCACTGTGCCGCAAACCTGCCGTGTCAATGATGTGCAGCGGCACGCCGTCGATTTGGATGGTTTGCTGCACTTTGTCGCGCGTCGTGCCGGCTATCGGGGTGACGATGGCGAGTTCTGCGCCCGCCAAAGCGTTGAGCAGGGACGACTTGCCCGCATTGGGCTGGCCAGCAATGACGACTTTGATGCCTTCGCGCAACAACGCACCTTGGCTGGTGCGCTGCATGACGCGGGCTAAAGTTGCCTGCAAACGGCTCAATTGACCGGCTGCATCGGCTTTTTGCAGGAAATCGATTTCTTCTTCAGGGAAGTCCAGCGTCGCCTCAACCAACATACGCAGGTGGATCAGGGCGTCGCGCAAGCTGTGGACTTCTTTGGAAAACTCGCCCGAAAGGCTGCGGGTCGCGCCACGGGCTGCCGCTTCGGTGCTGGCGTCGATCAAATCAGCCACCGCCTCGGCCTGCGCCAAGTCCATTTTGTCGTTCAAAAACGCCCGTTGGGTGAATTCACCGGGTTGGGCGACGCGCAAGCCTTCGAGACATGGTTGTTGCGTCGCTTTATCAATCTCAGCGCCCGCTTCCAAGCACCGCGCCAGCAACAACTGCATCACCACCGGGCCACCGTGCGCTTGCAGTTCCAACACGTCTTCACCTGTGAACGAGTGCGGGGCGGGGAAGTACAGCGCCAAACCGTGGTCTATAACTTGGTTATTAGCCTCGTTTTGAGCGTCTAAAAAAGGTAAATACGTCGCCTCACGCGGCTTCAAGTCGCGGCCACACAGGGCGCGGACCAAGGGCGCAATCGCCTTGCCCGACACACGAACTATCCCCACCGCGCCGCGACCCGGTGGGGTGGCGATGGCGACGATGGGGTCGGTGTTCACTTGAATTTCGGCAAATTAAACTGCGGTGGCACACCCATGCGGGTGTTGATGAGCCACTGCTGGGCGATGGACAAGACGTTGTTGGTGATCCAGTACAGCACCAAACCCGACGGGAAGAAGAAGAACATGACGGAGAAGGCCAGCGGCATATACCACATCATTTTGGCTTGCAATGGGTCTGGTGGCGTGGGGTTCAGCGCGGTTTGCAGGAGTGTGGTCAGGGTCATGACCAGTGGCAGAATATAGAACGGATCGGGTGCGGCCAAGTCATTGATCCACAGTGCCCACGGGGCGTTGCGCATTTCAACCGAGCTGAGCAACACCCAGTACAAGGCGATGAACACCGGAATTTGCACCATGATGGGGAAACAGCCGCCCATGGGGTTGATTTTCTCTTCGCGGTAGATTTTCATCATCTCTTGTTGCATTTCTTGCGGCTTGTCTTTCAAGCGCTCGCGCATGGTGGCGATGCGCGGTGAAACCGATTTCATCTTGGCCATGCTGGCGTAGGCTTTGGCGTTGAGCCAGTAAAACGCGATTTTGAGCAGCAAAACCAGCGCAATGATGGACCAGCCCCAATTGCCCAAGTAGCTGTGCAGTTTGTCGAGCAACCAATACAAAGGTTTGGCCAAAATGGTCAACACACCGTAGTCTTTGACCAGTTCTAAGCCTGGGGTGACGGTTTCTAAGGATTTTTCAACCTGCGGGCCTGCAAAAAAGCGGGATTCCACGCTTTTGGTGGTACCTGGCGCAACCGCATCGAGTGCGGTGATCATGCCCACGGCGTACAGATTGGTGTCGACTTTGCGGGTGAACAGCTCGCGTTTGATGCCATCGGGCAAGATCCACGCGCTGGCAAAGTAGTGTTGCACCATGGCGACGTAGCCGTTGGTGGCTTGCTTTTCAACGTCAACCTTGTTTTTTTCAATCTCGCTGAATTCGACTTTTTGGTACTTTTTAGCTTCTGTGTAGATCGCAGGGCCGGTGAAGGTGGAGTAGAAAGACGATTCGCCCGCCAGCTTGTTGCCATCGCGCACCAGTTGCAGGTACAGCTGGGGAGACACAGCTGCAGCGCCGGTGTTGACGATGTCGTGCTTCACCGCCACGTCATACGCGCCGCGCTTCAAGGTGTAGGTTTTGACGAGCTTCACGCCGCCAGATTCAGGGGACTCAAATTTCACGACGATGTCGTTGGCACCAGCTTCCAACTTACGCGCGCCAGGGGCAACGGTCATGATGGTTTTGTGGGTGGGCAAGTTGGCCGCGCCGACCAAACCGGTTTGCGCCACATAAACGCGCTCTTTGCTGTCATCCAACAACACAACGCCTTTGGCTGTGCCGGCTTTGACAGCCGCTTTGTCTTCCAAATCGACATGCTTCACAAACTCAGAATGCACCAAAGAGCCGCCCTCGGTGTCAAACGTCAGCTTGAACACATCGGTTTGCACCTCAAAACGCTCTTTAACGGCAGCAGTGCCTGTGATGGCGATATTTTGAGCTGTAGCCGGCGCATTTGCTGGCTGAGTAGCTATAATATTTGTAGCAACCGGAATGTCTGCGTTGCTTGCCCCAGCGACCACTTGGGCGGTGGGCACGCCATTGGCAGCCGTAGTTGTAGCAGCACCTGCAGATGCAGTAGCCGGTGCGGTTGCTGGTTTTGAGCTCAGCCCAAAGGTGGCTTTTTGTCCAATGCTGACTTGGTAGTTGTCCCACAGCATGACCATGGAAAAGCCAAAAATCACCCACAAAATGGTGCGGCGGATATCGTTCATGAGGATGTCTTCACTTTAGAAGTTGCGTTGTTAGATTTAAAAAACAGTTTAGAAAACAGAGAAAAATGCGTCGGCACAGGGTCCGCGCCGCCTTCGCACCATGGGTGGCAGCGCCCTAAGCGCTTCAGCGTGAGGTAGCTGCCCTTGGTTGCGCCGTGGGCTTCTAAGGCTTGAATCGAATAGACAGAACAGGTTGGCTCAAACCGGCAAGCTGAACCCAGCCACGGACTAAGGAACAAGCGGTAGGCTTTGACAATACCTATTAAAAATTGCTGCGCCAGACTCATGGTTTTGCTCATGACTTTACACCTGCGAAAAGGTGTTGCAACTCAGCGCGAACCGCGATTTTGAGCTTGTCAGACGTGGCGCTGATGAATTCGGCACGGTCAAACCCCGCCCGCAACCGCACCACATGGGCGGCAATGGGCAAGGCGCAGCCAGAAGCTGTGCTCACGGCGTAAATTTGACGTTTGATGGTGTTGCGTGTCACCGCGCGCTTGGCCCAGCGTTTGGGCACAATCACGCCTAACCAGGTGTCTTGCACGGCAAACAAGGGTTTGCTATGAGCTTCCCCGGAGACTTGGTTAGCATGCGGCAAAGCCACACGATGCAAGGCAAAGTGTGGGGTGCGGGAGACGGTTTGGCCGCTCATCACCGCTGCAAACTGCGCTTTGGTCACTATTCGCTGCAAGATGGCGCGGCAAAATAGGCTGCTTAAATTACTTCAAAGCAGCCAAATTTGACTAAAACTTAGACAGCCAAACGTTTGCGGCCTTTGGCGCGGCGTGCGTTGATCACGGCACGGCCACCAGGCGTTTTCATGCGTGTCAAAAAGCCGTGGGTACGGGCGCGGCGAACTTTAGAGGGTTGGTAAGTGCGTTTCATGGGATCATCCTAAGTACATTTTGAAGCGTGCTGCTTCAAGTTAGCCCATGATTATCGCAGATTCTTGAACCCTGCCCATCATTTACCGTCATGTCCTACCACTTGAGCTAAAGAAATTGCGGCTCTTGTCTTGGGCAACTAGGGAAAAGCACTAAGGGAAAGTCACACTGGCGACTCGATTATCGGCTTCTATGATGCGTTACAAATTTGTAAATAATAGGAAACACGCATGAACAAACGACTCACAAGGCCGCTTACTGTCGCATTTGCAACAACATTTGCCACACCCCTACGCACCATAAGTGCCTCTTTGACTGTGGGAATACTTTTAGCAATAACGCCCGTTTTTGCGCAAAACAACGCAAACACCTTGAAGATTGGTGTGATTGGCCCATTTTCGGGTCCCTCTGCTGATTTTGGCGTGCCAATGCGGAATGGCATCCAAATGGCGGTTGATGAAATCAACGCTGTAGGTGGCTATTCTGGACGCAAGTTAGAAATCATCCAAAAGGACGATGAAGCCAAGCCAGATGTTGGCTTTAAGTTATCCAACGAGCTGGTTGCTGAAAAAGTAATTGCCACCATTGGGTTTTGCAACACGGGTGTAGCAGCCAAATCGCTTGACGTTTTTCAAACCAACAAACTGCCTTTGATCATTCCTTGTTCTACGGGGACACCATTAACCGCAAAGTTCCCCGCCGAGGAGAGCTATATTTTTAGAACTTCAGCCAAAGACGCCATTCAAGCGCCTTTTGTGGTGGAAGACATCGTCAAACGCGGTTGGAACAAGGTTGCCATTTTTGCGGATACCAGTGGCTATGGCGAGGCTGGCTTCCAGGATGTTGAAAAAGCCTTGGCCGCTAAAAACATAAAGCCCGTTTATGTTGCGCGCTTTGCTTTGGGCGTGAAAGACCTGAGTGAAGAGTTGAAAGCCGCCAAAGCTGCGGGTGCAAACGTAGTTTTTAGCTACACCGTGGGTTCAGAAAACGCCGTGATCGCCAAAGGCCGCCAGGCTTTGGGCTGGAAAGTGCCGCAAGTTGGTGCCTGGCCGTTGTCGTTCCCGTTTTTCATCGATGGTGCAAAAGAGGCTGCTGAAGGTGCGCTGATGGCACAAACTTTTATTGCCGAACCGAGCAATTCGTACCGAGCGGCATTTTTAACCAGCTACGCGCGAAAGTACAAGGTTGACAAAATTCCCGTCCCTATGGCTGCCGCGCAAGGGTATGACGCGGTTTACATCTTGCTGTATTCACTTTTTAATGTCAAAGGGGGCAATTTCAACGGCCCAGCCATCAAAACCGCACTTGAAAACAAAATTCGCACCTATTACGGCGTGGTCGCCACGTATGAACAACCTTTTAGCGCGAAAGACAAAGATGCGACGACCCAAAACATGCTGGTTATGGGCATGGTCAAAAATGGGGCCGTGACCTTTGCCTACCCACAAGACGCCAAAAGCAACCTGTTTGTGCAGCGTAAGCAATAAGCTTGTTGTAGGTCAGTAGAATTGCGGCTTGAGCACTCAAAAATCCCCTGAAAGCCTATCGCCAACGAATACTTTGATTCGCGCCATGCCCGCCGTGTTTGTGCTGATTTGGAGCACGGGCTTCATCGTTGCCAAGTTTGGCCTGCCTTTTGCGCCGCCATTGACGTTTTTAGCGATTCGCTACTTGTTGTCGATAGTCTGTTTTTTGGTGTGGATATGGCTAAGTCGCGCTATTTGGCCCAGTGATAAGAAGCAATGGCTACACCTTGCTGTCAGCGGTGTACTGATGCATGGCGGCTACTTGGGTGGTGTGTGGGTGGCGGTGAAAGGTGGTATGGGCTCGGGTTTGGCGGCTTTGATTGTGGGGTTTCAGCCGGTTTTGACGGCATTATGGCTGTCTAGCCTCGTATCAACCGCATCTGACAAAACAACGCAAACTGTCGTTACAAAACGACAATGGGTGGGGCTGCTGCTGGGTTTGGCGGGATTGCTGCTGGTCGTAGCGCGTAAATTTGGCGCTACCAACGAAGTCACGCTGCTGACGTTTGCAGCTGCCGTGTTTGCACTCTTCTGCATCACCATCGGGACTTTGTATCAAAAACAACACGTCACCGCGACCGATGTGCGCACCGCCAATGTGATTCAGCTGGGCGCCGCGCTGGTGGTAACGCTGCCATTTGCCCTGCTTGAAGCCGAAGCGATTGTCTGGAATGCTTCGTTCATAGGTGCGATGGCGTGGGCTGTGCTGGCTTTGACGCTTGGCGGTAGCTCGCTGATGTTCATGCTGATTCAGCGCGGCGCAGCCACCACGGTGACCAGTTTGATGTATTTGGTACCGCCCACGACCGCGCTGATGGCGTGGGTGTTGTTTGATGAAGCGATTACTTTCGTCACGCTTTTAGGGATTGCGTTGACTGCTATCGGGGTGAGCTTGGTGGTGCGACCAGCTAAGGCAAGCTCTGCGGCAAGGTAGTTTTCCAGGGTTCGTGCTGGAATTGCTGGATGAGAAAGTCAATCAACAAACGGATGCGGCGTGGTGTGTCAGGCCGGTAAGGGGCTAGCCAGTGGATATCGGCGTCTGGCATGCTGTAGTCTGGCAAAACACGCACCAATTGACCCGACTTTAACTGCGACGCAACGTCCCACAAGCTGCGCAGCATGATGCCGCGACCTTGCAAACACCAATCGCGAACCAGTTCACCTGAGTTAGATGACAGTGAGCCGCTCACCCGAACGCGGATGGGGGTATCGTCTTTGTATTTATTCAGTGTCCATACATCGAAGCGCTGGCTCACCGCGTTGTCAGTGGCATTGCCGTTTTCACGCACGATCAAGCAGGCGTGATCTTGCAAATCGGCTATTTCTGATGGCACGCCGTGTTGTTGTAGGTAGGCGGCTGAAGCGACCAACACGCGCTGGTTGCGTGCCAGCCGGCGCGATACCCACTGCGCCGCTTGTCTGCCCTGCACCGACCAGAGCCAAATTGCACCGTCAAACCCGTCTTGCGTCAGGTCTGGTAATTGTTCGGTCAACTGCAACTGGATATCCACCTTGGGGTACAAAGCTTGAAACTCCGCCAAGGCGGAACCTAGCCACAAGCGTCCAAACCCAAATGTGGCCGCCAAACGGATCAAGCCAGTAGGTTCAGACTGCCGCTCTTTCAGCTCAGCCTCTAAAGCAAGAAAGCCCTGCAGCAAGACTTCTGCCCGCGTACACGCCGTTTCCCCCTCGGCTGTGGGGCTGACGCACCGTGTCGTGCGTTGGAACAAGCGTTGACCCAACTTCCCCTCTAATGCCGCCAAACGCTTCGTCACGGCAGGGGGTGCAACGTCCAAACGCCGTGCCGCACCCGCCAAAGTACCCAAGTCACGTATAGCTAGCATCAGTTCAAGATCGCTTCGTTCCATGTTGCTTATTCTTTTTTATTCCACATTGTTTCTTTTTTAGAAATAATTACTTTCTTTATTATTGCTTGTTTTGCCAACTTTTCTGCTGCAAAATTTGTGTATGTTTAAAACATTCACCACAACCACTGTCCACGGCCCCGCCGGCCCGCTGCACACCCTGCGCGGCGGTCACGGCTCACCCTTGCTGTTGCTGCACGGTCACCCGCAATCGCACGTGATGTGGCATTTGGTGGCGGACGAGCTGGCTAAACACTTCACCGTAGTGATGATGGATTTGCGTGGCTATGGTGATTCAGTACGCGCGCCAGCAGATGCAGAACACGACAATTACGCCAAACGCAACATGGCGCTGGATGCCCTCGCCGTGATGAAGCATTACGGTTTTGACAGCTTTCAAGTCATGGCGCACGACCGTGGGGCACGGGTGGCACACCGACTGGCGGTGGACCACCCAGATGCGGTGCAACGCTTGCTGATCTTAGACATCGCGCCGACCTTGGCCATGTATGACCACACCACCGATGCCTTTGCGCGCGCCTACTGGCATTGGTTCTTTTTGATTCAACCCGCGCCCTTGCCTGAAAGTTTGATTGAGCTGGATCCCGTGCGCTATATGCACAGTTTGATGGGTAAACGCTATGCTGGTTTGAGCGCCTTCACACCCGCCGCCTTAGCTGAATACGAACGCTGCGCCCAGATTCCAGGCACGGCCACCAGCATGTGTGAAGACTACCGCGCTGCCGCAACCATCGACTTGGTGCATGACCGCGCCGATGTGGCGGATGGACGCACACTCAGCCAGCCACTGCGCGTTTTGTGGGGTGACCACGGCGCGGTGGGCAAATGTTTTGACGTACTCGCGCTGTGGCGTGAACGGGCGAGCGATGTTTCCGGCGCTAGCCTGCCCTGCGGTCACTACATCGCTGAAGAAGCACCGCAATTGCTGCTTGCCGAAGCGCTGCAGTTTTTCAAAAACTGATCTTTTATTTACTTTAACCCATTGAAACACCATGTCCACAACAACACACAACTCAGGTAAAAAACGCATCGCCGTGATCGCCGGCGACGGCATTGGCAAAGAAGTCATGCCCGAAGGCATCCGCGTGATGGAAGCCGCCGCCAGCAAATATGGCCTTGATCTGCATTTTGACCATTTCGATTTTGCCAGCTGGGACTACTATGAAAAGCACGGCAAGATGATGCCCGACAACTGGAAAGAGCAGATCGGCGGCCACGATGCGATTTACTTTGGTGCTGTGGGTTGGCCCGAGAAAATTCCCGACCACGTGTCACTGTGGGGCTCGCTGATTTTGTTCAGGCGCGAGTTTGACCAATACATCAACCTGCGTCCCGCACGGCTGATGCCTGGCATCGTCTGCCCCGTGGTGCGGCGCGACGGCAGCCCACGCCAGCCGGGCGAGATCGATTTTTACATCGTCCGTGAAAATACCGAG
>JAYSZH010000110.1:0-3960 GCA_043738155.1 Polaromonas sp.
TTATTGCCTGCGATGCTATAAAAATTGAAGTAATAATTTTAGCGAAATTTGCGTCATTTTTTGGATAAGATGAGCTTTATTAATAGCAAGGATACCCCACAGGAACACCCTTGGCACACCTATTTTTACTCGGTATCATTTACGTGTCTTTCATCAGCCTGGGCCTGCCTGATGGCGTGATGGGGGCGGCTTGGCCGGCTGTTCGGGCGGATTTTGAGCAGCCGTTGGCGGCGGTGGGGATTTTCACGCTGACGGGGACGCTGTGCGCTGCTGCGGCCAGCTATTTTGCGGGTGCGATTGTGAAGCGCTTGGGTACAGGTGTGGTGGTGGCGGGCAGTTGTTTGATGACGGGTTTGGCGCTGGTGGGTTACTCGGTTGTGCCGTCATTTACTTGGCTGGTGGTGCTGAGCATTCCAATGGGTATAGGTGCGGGCACAGTAGATGCGAGTTTGAACCACTTTGTGGCAGCGCATTATTCGTCGCGGCACATGAACTGGCTACACGGTTTTTGGGGCATAGGCGCGACCGCGGGCCCGCTGATCATGGGTTGGGCGGTTGCCAGCGCAGCGGGCTGGACGCTGGGGGCGCGTACGATTGGGTTATTGCAGCTGGGTTTGGCCGTAGTGCTGTTTTTGACGTTGTCGCTGTGGTCGCGCGAGCATGCCACACCACCTGCGGTGGGGACGGCTAAGGATGAATCAGCCACTTTTAAATCCGTACAACCCCTAGCAACTTGGCTAGCACCTACAACTTTCTTACTCTACGTCGCCGCCGAAATGGGCACGGGACTGTGGGCAGCCAGTATTTTGGTGACGGGTCGCGGCATGCCGCTGGCGCAAGCGGTGGTGTGGGTGTCGGTGTATTTTGGCGCGATTACCGCTGGGCGGTTTGGGGTGGGACTTGTGGCCAACCGGCTAGGCAACCGCAAATTGGTGCAAATCGGTATTTGCGTTGCCACTTTGGGTGCGGCGCTGTTTGCAGCACATGGCTGGGTGGGTGATGTGTCGTTAGCGGGATTGGTGTTGATGGGTTTGGGCTGTGCGCCGATTTTTCCGTCGTTGATGCACGAAACGTCGCGGCGCTTTCCGGATGCTATCGCCCGCGCGGTGATTGGCCGGCAGATGATGTTTTCTTACGCCGGCGGATCCGTCATTCCCGCCGTGTTTGGCTTGGTTGCTACATGGGCAGGACTGGGTGCGGTCATGCCGGTGGTGGCTGCCCTGCTGGTTGCGCTGCTCTTTGTCACAGCTTGGCTTGATAGGTTGACGTGACGGGGAGCTTGGTTGTTGCTTAGCCCTCAAATCCTTTCAATACATTTGCCGCATTCAAACCCAGCTCTTTCGCAGCATAGCCACCTTCCAAGATGAAAACGGTGGGCAAGCCAAGACGTTTAAGCTGTTCGCCCAGTTCAACAAAGTCGCTTGACTGCAGTGCGAAGGTCGAAATGGGGTCTTCCGCAAAGGTGTCTAAACCCAAAGATACGACCAAGGCTTGCGTCCCATGGTCTTGGATTTTTGCGCAGGCCGTGGCCAAAGCGACAAACCAGACCGCTTTTGAGCTACCGGCTGGCAATGGCAGGTTCAGATTGCATCCAAGCCCAGCGCCTTCGCCTAGCTCGTCTGGATGACCCAAATAAAACGGGTATTCGGTGCGCGGGTCGCCATGGATGCTGACAAACAACACGTCCGCACGGTCGTAAAAAATACTTTGTGTGCCGTTGCCGTGGTGGTAGTCCACGTCCAAAATGGCGACTTTTGTGCAGCCATTGTTATAGCCTTGGTTCAGCAGGGTTTGCGCCGCCACCGCCGCATTGTTCAAAAAACAATACCCGCCCATGAAATCTGCACCAGCATGGTGGCCGGGCGGACGGGTGGCGCAGAAGACGGCTTGTGGGGCCGCCTTCTGGGGTAATCCGCTGGCGATCAGTTCAGCCGCACTTGCCGCCGCATCCGCCCCGGCTTTGGCCGCAGCCCAGGTACCCGCGACCAGCGGGCTGCCATTGTCCATGGCATACAAGCCCAGCTTGGCTGTGAAATTTTGTGGCTCAAGGTCACTGCGCAGTGTGCGAACGGGCCAGACGGAGGGGAAAGGCTGGCGCAGCGCATTGTCTGCGTCCACAGCCAGCCACTGCGCCCAGGCAGATTCTAAAAACGCCAGATAGCGCGGCGCATGCACTTGCTGCAGAACGGTAGTGCTGTCGACGTCGGGCGTTCTGATCTCATGACCCGCCTCTAGCAGCGCTTCATGCACAAAGTCTGCCCGCGTCGGGGATTCAAAACAAGCCACCCGCTCGCCACGGAAAAATTCGTATTCGGGTGCGTGGAGCTGATGCTGATGGGAAAAGAACGAAATCATGGGTGTGAATGATGAGTGTGAATGGCAGGTGTGAATGTATGAGATCTTAATTCAGCAAACCAAACAAATCCTTTGGATTATCCAACTGCGGTATCAAGCTCACCCGCTCGCCCATGCCCAAGGTACGGGCGGTGTCGTACACAAAGCGCAAAGCGGCGTAGTCCTCCAAAGCGAAGCCCACCGAGTCGAACACAGTGACTTGCACGTCGTTGGCGCGTCCGGTTTTTTCGCCCTTGATGACTTGCCACATCTCGGTGACGGCAAAATCTGCGGGCAGGTGCTGAATTTCGCCTTCCACGCGTGACTGGGGCGTGTATTCGACGAAAACAGCCGTGTCATAGTCTGAGGTGCCTTGCAAAATACCCGAATCCAGCTCGGTTTTACCCGGGCAGTCGCCGCCCACGGCATTGAGATGCATGCCGGGCGCGACCATGTCGGCGGCGAGGATGGTGGCGTAGGCTTTGTCTGCCGTGACCGTGGTGACGATGTCTGCACCGCGCACGGCTTCGCGGGTACTGGCACAGACGGTAAGTTTTAGAGCTTTGCCCTGTAGATTAATTCCTGTCAGATTTTTAACCAGCTTTTGCGTCGCGGCAGGGTCAATATCAAACAAACGCAGCTCTTCAATGCCGACCAGGTGTGCAAACGCCAAAGCCTGAAACTCGCTTTGCGCGCCGTTGCCGATCAGTGCCATGACGCGGCTGTTTTTACGGGCCAAATACTTGGCGGCCAGGGCGGACATGGCAGCGGTGCGCAGCGCGGTGGTCAAGGTCAGCTCTGATAACAAGAGTGGTGCGCCAGAATCCACATCGGCCAATACGCCGAACGCCATGACGGTGGAGAGGCCCCGCTGGGTGTTGCTGGGGTGGCCGTTGACGTATTTGAAGCTGTACAGCGATGCATCGCTGATGGGCATGAGCTCGATCACACCGTCTTTGGAATGGTTGGCCACACGGGCAGATTTGTCAAAGTCTTGCCAGCGGCTGAAGTCGGCTGCTATGTACTTGCACATCACGTCCAGGCAATAGTGCACACCTTTGCGTTTGACCAGCTCGGCCATTTCTGGCGCGCTGAGAAACAAGGTGCCGTGGCTGCGAAAGGAGGCCAAGGTGTCTGTTTGGGCTGTAGCTGCTGTCAACGAAGCTGCCTTTACAGCGTGTGCAATGTCTGCATTTTTGGCCAAGTTGGCGGCGTTTGTAGCTTCTAAAGTAACCATGATGGTGTCTCGTTTGTTGCGTTGGATAAAGTTTAGAAGTTAGTAAATACAATTGAAAGTGGCAAAAATGTATCAATTTAGTCAAATATTTATCATAATGACAAAATAAATTGCCGTAATTGATAAACACGAGAGGAAATTATGGACGAACTAGACAACCAGCTGATCGCCCAGCTGCGGCACAACGCCCGCTTGAGCGTGGCTGATTTGGCGCACAAACTCAAAGTGTCACGCGGCACGGTGACGAACCGGCTGCGCAAGCTGGAAGACGACCAAACGATTGTGGGCTACACCGTGCAGCTCAAACCGCAAACCGAGCGCGAGAGCGTGCGTGCGTGGGCAGGTGTGCAGGTAGAAGGCAACCAAACCCGCGAGGTGATTGTGCGGCT
>JAYSZH010000111.1:0-10537 GCA_043738155.1 Polaromonas sp.
GCCAAAGTGCGTTTACGCCCAATTTTGATGACCACTCTCGCCATGATTTTCGGGATGGTGCCGTTGGCCTTTGCTTTGTCTGAAGGATCGGAACAACGCGCGCCCATGGGTCAAGCCGTCATTGGCGGCGTCATTACTTCGTCACTGTTGACTTTGGTGGTCGTGCCCGTCATGTACTGTTATATGGACGATTTGGCGAATTGGGCTATGCGTCTGTGGCGTAAACCTGTGGTAAAGCTAGAAAAAACCAGCTAATACACCTTTTATAACCGCATAAAATCACACAATCCCATTTTTATTGACAATTGGCACCAATACTGCCAACAAACTGGAATACAAAACATGAATATCGAACAAGCCCGCTTCAACATGATTGAGCAGCAAATCCGTCCTTGGGATGTGCTGGATGCGCATGTATTGCAACTCTTAGCCGTCATCAAGCGCGAGGATTTTGTGCCTATGGCGCACAAAGCCTTGGCTTTTGTAGATATGGAGATTCCCCTTGGCGAGTTGGCTTTGGGTGAATGCATGATGTCGCCGAAAGTTGAGGCACGAATGTTGCAAGACTTGCAAATCCACAAACACGAAACTGTTTTAGAGATCGGCACAGGATCCGGCTTCATGGCAGCTCTGTTGGCGCACCGAGCACAATTCGTGACAACACTGGAAATCAACGCTGAATTAGCAGCTAAAGCCAGCCAAAATCTAGAACAAGCCGATGTTTACAACGCAAAAGTAGTCGTGGCTGATGGCAGCAAAGACCTGAGCAGCTATGGCCGCTTCAACGTGATTGTGCTCAGCGGCTCAGTGGCACAAATTCCTGCAAACCTATTAAATATGCTTGCCATCGGTGGGCGTTGCATCGCAATTGTGGGTGACGAGCCCGTTATGCGCGCTACTTTGGTACAGCGTGTGTCTGAAACAGCGTTTGAAACCAAACAAAGCTGGGACACTGTCGCACCTCGTTTAAGCGGCTTTGCTGAAACACCACGTTTTCAGTTTTAATGCTTAAAAAGTATTTCTAGGAACACTATGAACGTACGCTTTCACCGACTTACTGGTTTAGCGCTGGCAGTGTTGGCTGCTTGCATACTTCCTGCACAAGCTCAAAACTTAGCTGACTTGTACCAATCCGCACGAAGCTACGATGCAGGTTACCAATCTGCGCTGTCTGCTGCAAACGCCACTTTGGCTCGCGGCGAACAAGCCAAATCTGGCATTTGGCCAACGGCAGGTTTTCAAATGGGTGCGTCTCGTTCGCTGCTGGATGTGGCAAGCGCAGCCAACAGCTCAACTTATGGTGGACAAAGCGCCACGTTATCGGCATCGCAGCCCTTGTACCGCCCCAGCAATTGGGTGAACTATGAGCAAGGCGAAAAGCAGGCCTTTATTGCCAAAGCGCAGTTGCAAACCGCCGAGCAAGATTTGATCATTCGTACGGCTCAATCGTACTTTGATGTTTTAGCGGCTTTAGACACGTTGACGTTTGTTCAAGCCCAAAAAACAGCAGTGGCTGAGCAATTAGCCTCTGCCAAGCGTAACTTTGAAGTGGGCACATCCACCATTACCGACACGCGCGAAGCGCAAGCGCGGTTTGACTTGGTGATTGCGCAAGAAATTGCGGCTGAAAACGACGTGCGCGTTAAAAAAATGGCCCTGGATCAGCTCGTCGGCAAAAGCAATGTAGAACCAAAGCCCTTGGTCATCCCCTTAACGCTGCCAGCCCTCGCGCCCAACGATGTTAGCCAATGGGTGGCGGCAACTGAAACCAGCCACCCCAGCATCGCGCAAGCACGTTTGGCGCTAGAAGTAGCGCAATTAGAAACCACCAAAGCCGAAGCGGGCCATAAGCCGACGCTTGACCTCAATGCCAGCTACGGCACAAACCGGAGCCAAGGCTCAGCAACCAGTACGGCAAGCACGCGCAGCACCTCGGGAACGGTCGCTTTGGCGTTCAATGTACCCATCTTTGCTGGCTTTGCCGTGCAAAATCGCATCAAAGAAACCCTAGCACTGGAAGACAAAGCGCGGTCTGACTTGGATGTTGCCAAGCGCACTGTCGCACAAGCAACCCGCGCCGCCTTCTTTGGCGTGCAATCGGGGCTATCTACCGTCAAAGCCTTTGAGGCAGCTGAATTTTCAACCCAAAGCGCCTTGGATGCGAACAAACTGGGCTACCAGGTAGGGGTGCGTATCAACATCGACGTGCTGAACTCGCAAAGCCAGTTGTTTCAAACCAAGCGTGATTTGGCCAAAGCGCGTTATGACGTGTTGCTCGGTGGACTGAAATTGCGTCAAGCCAATGGCACGCTTAAATCGGAAGATTTAGCGCCGATCAACGCCTTATTGGCCAAGTAAGTTAGCGAAGTAATTTCGCCACAGCTGCTGCCGTTTTTTCAGCAGCACCCTGATGTGAACTGGAAAACAGCATAGCCGCCTCTCGCCCCGCAACGATAGCCTCGTTGGATTCAATCAACTTGCATGCCAGAGCCACAGCCTGCGGCATTGAATTGACCGCAAACGCAGCACCAGCCTGAATCGCCAATTCAGCTGCTTCCAAAAAGTTAAAGACGGATAACCCCATAACCACAGGGCATCCGCACGCTGCCGCCTCGATCAAGTTTTGCCCACCTAGCGGCTCAAAACTACCGCCCAGCAATGCGACATCGCTCATGCCGTAGTACAAAGCCATTTCACCCAAGCTGTCGCCCAGCCAGATGGTGTTCACTTCTGGGCTATCAGGCTGCTCTGACCAATCGCTGCGTTTGGATACTTTGAATCCATGCTGTGTGACCAAGGCTTCAACGTCTGCAAACCGTTGCGGATGTCTAGGCACAATCAACCATTGCAAATTAGTGGACGCAGAGGACATAGTCTGCAAATACTGCAACAAGGCAAGCTCTTCGCCCTCTCGCGAGCTGGCAAACATCACGACAGGTTTGCTCATTTTTGATCGCCAATTTTTACCTTGCGCCAATTGCTGAGTATCGACTTGCGCATCAAACTTGAGATTACCAAAAACGCCCGCCACCGGCGCACCTAGCTTTACAAAGCGATCTGCATCAGCTGTGCTTTGCGGCCAAACGGCTGCCAATGATTCATAAACTGGTCGTGCCAACCCGTCGAATTTTCTAGTTTGCAAATACGTTTTTTCGCTCATGCGCGCATTGGCGATGACCAGTGGAATCTGATGCTTGGCACACGTAACCGCCATATTCGGCCACAGCTCGGTTTCCATCATGATGCCAACGCGAGGTTGAAAATTCTGAACAAAGCGCTCCGTAGCTGCAGCCGTATCCCAAGCTTGCCAAACCTGCACATCACCGGCTCGCAATAGCTTTTCACCTTCAGCACGGCCTGTCGCTGTGCCGTTCGTTAAAAGCAGCCTCATTCCAGGCAACCGATCTCGCAACGCTGCAACCAGCACTGCAGCAGCACGTGTTTCGCCCAGGGAAACAGCATGAATCCACACATAAGACAGTTCTTTCGCTGGTTTCACGACGGCGGGTTGCTCATATCGTCCAAAACGCTCTTCAATATGGGTCGTATAACCCGGCTCTGCACGACCTCGTCGAGCTAGTTTCAAACGCAAAAACGGCTGCGCGAACCACATCAAGGCCGAATACAGAGACAAAAAGAACTTGCTCATGACTTATTCAAGGAAATCACAGCTAGCCAAGCCTGCCAAACAGCATCGACCAGCGGCGTAGGCTGCGCAAATACACTGACTTGCCGTGCGCCCGTTTTCAAATCGCCAGGCCCAGTCCGCCAAGCCGTGTCAAAGTTATAAATCTGCACATGCGGCAAATCTAGCGCCACCGCCATGTGGCTCAAACCGCTGTCCACGCCAACCACACCTGCGGTGCTTGCCATGGCATCAACCATGGCATCCAAGCCCAAACGCGGCCAGACGGCCGCATGGCTAAGTTTTCCAGCTATGTCTTGGCTGCGTTGCTCTTCTGCCGCGCTACCGTGCGCCAAAGCAATGCCGAAACCTTGTGCATTAAGGCGCTGGCCCAGCTCAACCCAATGGCTCACAGGCCACAGCTTGTCGTCGCGTGAGCTACCATGTGCAAAAACAACGGTTGCTTTTTTATCTTTTGTTGCATCAATTTTTGCTATATTATTCATAGCTGAAGAGGTAATATTTACGCTGGCTAGAAGCCTATAATTAGGGGTAAAAACAGCACTTTCTGACAACTTATACTGCAGTGCTTTAGCACAAACCTCACGCGCACGTTGCACGGCATGGACGTGCGGTGCTAACTGAATGGCTTCGTCCGCCAACCAGCGTGTGGGCGCTTCGTAGCTAGAGCCATCGGTGCGGTTTGCCATGGCATAGCGTTTGCCTATGGGTGAGAGTTTCGCGAGCTTTGACACAACGGCTGACTTGGTCAAACCCTGTAAATCTATCACCGCTTCGTAAGGTTCACGCTGCAAATCAGTTTTAAAGGCGCCCCAAGCTTGCCGCGTTTCGTTTGAGAGTAGCGATCTACGCCATTTGCGCAATTCGCAGGTGATAACCCTATTGACGCCTTCGCAGCGCTGCACCACACCGGCAAACGCGCCCTCGACCACCCAGTCAATCTGGGCTGCTGGATAGGCCGTTTTGATGTCGTTGACCACTGGCAGCGTGTGCAGCACATCGCCCAGCGAAGAGAGTTTGACGATGAGTATTTTCAACCGTTGAGCCGTTTTAATATTTTTTTGCAATTGTTTAGGCAATTGTAGGTGTCAAATTGTAGGTGTCTTTAGCCGAAAACGGCGCATGCGCATGTCCGAAAATGGCTAATGCAGCCTACCAAACGGCGTATGATTTGACCATGAACGCCGCCAATCATGCCAACGCCTCCGCCTCCGCTTGTTATCAAGCGCTAAAAGCGCACGATGCGCGCTTTGACGGTCGTTTTTTCGTTGGCGTGAGCTCCACCCGCATTTATTGCCGCCCAGTTTGTCGCGTCAAACTTCCCAAATTTGAAAATTGCCGCTTTTTTGACCATGCAGCCTTGGCTGAAAGCGCCGGTTACCGCCCTTGCATGCGCTGTCGTCCAGAGTTGGCACCGCAAAACCTGCCGTGGTCAGCGCAAGACGCCAGCCGTACCTTGGCGCTGCAGGCGGCGCGGTGGTTAGATGAACCGCTGGCTTGGGGCGAAACCAGCCCATCCATCACCCGCTTAGCCGCACATTTGGGGGTGTCTGACCGCCACGTGCGGCGCTTGTTTGAGGCACAATTTGGGGTTTCACCGCTGCAATACCTGCAAACGCGCCGGCTTTTGACCGCCAAACAACTGTTGACCGACACCAGCATGCCCGCCTCGCACATCGCGTACGCCAGCGGTTTTGGCAGCGTGCGGCGCTTTTCAGATGCTTTTTTGAAGCATTACCGGCTCAACCCCAGCGCCTTACGGAAAATAGGAAAATCTGCCAGCAATCCTGCAAAAACAGCGTCAAATACCACGCCGCTAACAAACAATTGGCCCTGTAGCACCGTCAAACTGAGCTACAGACCACCGTACAACGTGCCGTGGATGTTGGCTTTTTTCAAAAAACGACAGTTAAACAGCACAGAGAATATCGGCGGAAATTTCACTACTAAATTTATAGCTACTAGGGCAACAAATACGCTGGCTACATGGACTTTTAGCTACTATTTTAATGACCAGCTATATGTCGGCTGGCTCAGTGTTGAGTTTCACGAAACGCAGCCCACGGTGTTGCTGAAAGTCAGCGATTCTCTGCGCCCCGTGCTGCCGCAGGTGATTCGCCAAGTCCGAGCTTTACTGGATTTAGACGCAGATCCGATGGCGATCAACGGCGTACTTGCACCGTACTTTGGCACTGATGAAGCAACCGCTGGCATCCGCGTGCCAGGTTGTTTGAATGGTTTTGAACTGGCGGTGCGGGCGATTTTGGGGCAGCAGGTCACTGTAGCCGCTGGGCGTAACTTCACCCAGCGGGTGGTGAATGCATTTGGCAGCCCCATAGAAACGCCTTTCCCTGAGTTGACACGGCTTTTCCCCACGGCAGAAGCGCTGGCGGCGGCCAGCGGTGAAGCTTTGGGCAGCCAGGGCATCGTCAAACAGCGCCAAGCGGCGATTGTGGCTTTAGCGCAGGCGGTAGCGAGCAAAGAGCTGGCATTGCATCCAGGTGTTGATATTGACGCAACCATGGCGAAACTACGTGCCCTGCCCGGTGTGGGCGACTGGACAGCGCAGTACATCGCCATGCGCGCGCTGCGCTGGCCAGATGCTTTTGTGGCAGGTGATGTAGCGCTGCACAAGGCGATGGGTTTGCTGAACCATCAACTCAACCAAACGCCAAAACTTAGCCCTGCAAAAGCTGCCGCTGCTGCTCTAGAAGCCTCACAAACGTGGCGACCGTGGCGCAGCTATGCGGTGATGCGGGCTTGGACTGGGCTCAATTCGACATAATATTTGCTATAAATAGTATAGCTATTTAATCAACAAATACGCTGGCTATAAGCCAATTCAGACACTAAAAATACAAGATTTCCAAGGATGAATGAACTTCAAAGGTTTTTATGAAATATGACCCCAATATGGTTTATGCAGAGTGCAACAGCACACAGGGCAGCTTATATTTGGCTGCGACACCGCGAGGCTTGGCTGGCGTGTGGTTCACCGATCAGCGGCATTTACCTGATGTTTCAAGCTGGCAGCGCCGCGAAGACGCCTCTCAACTGCAAATCCTCAAAGAAACCCAGCAGCAGCTGAAAGCCTATTTTGAAGGCAAGTTGCAGCAGTTTGATGTGCCTTTAGATTTATCATCGGGCACAGCGTTTCAGCAATCGGTATGGCAAGCTCTGCTAAAAATCCCCTTTGGCAAAACCACCAGCTACGGCGTGTTGAGCAGCAACATTGGTAAACCGCTGGCGGTGCGCGCAGTGGGCACCGCCATCGGGCGCAATCCAATTGGCATCATCGTGCCCTGTCACAGAGTGGTGGGGGCGGATGGCTCGTTGACGGGATATGCGGGTGGTTTGCACCGCAAAGAGGCATTTTTAACCTTAGAAGGCGCACGTCCAGTGCTGCCAGCCGACAAGCAGCGCGTGCTTTTATGATGTTTATGGCACTTATTCTAAGCATGACTCATGAGCATTAATGTCATGCACTAATGTCATGAATAGCGCGTTTTCTGATCTGTTTTGTATGCCATGATTGGCTGACATGAAAAAATCAATTTTTATCGAATTCTTTGCTTTAGCCGCCATTTGGGGTGCGTCTTTTTTGTTCACACGGGTTGCTTCAGCCGAATTTGGTGTTTTCCCAACCGCCGCCATGCGTGTCGGTATAGCTGCGGCGGTAATGTTGCCTTTTTTACTGCGCAGCGAGCATTGGGGTGCATTTAAACAGCATGCCAAACCGATTTTGTTTGTGGGCTTGCTCAATTCAGGCATTCCGTTTGCGCTGTATGCCTACGCTGTGCTGTCCATCACCACGGGTTTGTCCGCTATTTTGAACGCGACCGTGCCGCTTTTCGGTGCGGTGGTGGCGTGGCTGTGGTTAAAAGACAAGCCCTCTGCCTCGCGTGTGTTGGGTTTGGTCGTCGGATTCGTAGGTGTGGCGCTTTTGGCGGGCGACAAAGCCAGCTTCAAGCCCGGTGGCACAGGTTGGGCGATATTGGCATGCTTGCTCGCCACCTTGTGCTATGCCATCGCCGCAAGTTTCACAAAAAAATACCTGATGGGCGTGAACCCGCTGGCCACAGCTACTGGAAGTCAAATAGGTGCCTCGCTAGGCTTGGCACTGCCAGCTTTGTGGTTTTGGCCTGCGCAAGCACCCAGCTTGCATGCGTGGGGCGCACTGGTGGTGATGGCTGTGCTGTGTACTGCTGTGGCTTATGTGTTGTATTTTCGTTTGATTGAATCTGCAGGCCCCAGCCGCGCGTTAACCGTCACCTTCATGATTCCCGTTTTCGCCATCATTTATGGTGCGCTGTTTTTGGATGAAAATATCACGCTGTGGATGGTGGTGTGTGGTTGCGTGATTGTGTGCGGGACGGCGCTGTCGTCTGGCTTGTTAAAGATCAAAGCTTTAGAAAATTCAAAAAAATTAGCTGCAAAACCATGACTTGGCACGCAAATCTAGACATCAAATACGCTTTTGAAAACGACAGGACTGTTGCGCGGTATGAGCACAAAGGTCCTTTACGGATTTTGCAAAGCTTATACCCTGAGGGTGACGCCATTTGCCACAATGTACTGGTTCACCCGCCTGGCGGATTGGTTGGTGGCGATACGTTAGACATCACCGTTGATGTTGGCGAGGGAGCCCATGGCTTGATCACCACACCCGGTGCGACGCGGTTTTACAAATCTTTGGGGGAGTTGGCTTTGCAGCGCACACGGGTAAATCTGCAAGCCAATGGCAGACTGGAATGGCTGCCTTTAGAAGCGATTGCCTACTCTGGTTGTCAAGCGGAGAACCGATTGACCATACAACTTGCACCCAGCGCAGAAATGATAGGTTGGGACACCACGGCGCTGGGTTTGCCAAATGCCAATTTGCCATTTGATTTTGGTGTTTTTACGCAGCACCTAGAAATGCCCGGTGTTTGGCTAGAGCGTGGGCGGATTCATGCAAGTGACGACAGGCTGCTCAACAGCCCGCTCGGATTTGCTGGGCATAAGTGCATGGCGTCGATATTTTTTGCGACTGGTTCTGCGCTGACGCGTGAACGCAGAGAACAAGCTTTAGATGCTGCTCGCGCTGTGTTGAATGCGCACCCTTTGAGACTGACTTCTGGCGCGACCTGTCCGAACGATCACGTGGTGGTGGTTCGTGTTTTAGCGCCTTTGGTAGAACCGGCTGTTAACTTGCTAAAGCTTGTATGGGCGGCTTGGCGGCAGGAGCTTTGGCAGATCAAGCCGAATGCACCGCGTATTTGGGCGATGTAGTTTTAAATTCAGTAGCAGCCGTTCGCGCTGAGGTATCAAAGCGTCTTCTAATGAATTACCCCTTCGATGCCTCAGGGCGAATGGGAATTGCTTAATTTTAAATAGCCACCAATTGCCGAACGCCATTGGCTTTCATGTCTTTACCCAAACCGCGAGCGATCACCTCACCACGTTCCATGACGATGTAATCGTCCGCCAACTCTTCGGCAAAATCGTAGTATTGCTCAACCAGCACAATCGCCATGTCCCCACGATCAGCCAACATGCGGATGACGCGGCCAATGTCTTTGATGATGCTGGGTTGAATGCCTTCAGTCGGTTCATCCAAAATAAGCAATTTGGGTTTGGCCGCCAAGGCGCGCGCAATGGCCAGTTGCTGCTGCTGCCCGCCAGACAAATCGCCACCACGGCGTTTTATCATTTGCTTCAGCACGGGGAACAGTTCATACAACTCTGGCGGAACGGGCGTGCTGCTGCTTTTGTAGGCCAAACCCATCGCCAAGTTTTCTTCAACTGTCAGGCGTGCAAATATCTCCCGCCCTTGCGGCACAAAACCGATACCAGCGCGTGCGCGGTTATAGGGTGTTGCGTCTTGTATCGCTTTGCCGTCAAACTCAATGCTGCCAGTTTTAATAGGAACCAAGCCCATCAAAGACTTGAGCAGCGTCGTTTTACCCACACCATTGCGGCCTAAAACCACGGTCACCTTGCCAAGCTGCGCTTGCAGGCTCACATCGCGCAAAATATGCGAACCGCCATAGTATTGATTCACATTAGAAACTTGAAGCACCATCTTGTTATTCTCCTAGCGCCCTAAATAAACTTCAATCACACGCTCGTCTTGCTGAACTTCGTCTAAAGTTCCCTGCGCCAACACCGATCCGTCGCACAGCACGGTGACAATTTCTGAAATTAAACGAATAAAACTCATATCGTGCTCAACCACCATCAGGCTGTGTTTGCCTTTGAGAGTGAGGAAAAGCTCTGCCGTACGCGCTGTTTCTTCGTCCGTCATACCCGCCACGGGTTCATCTAAGAGCAGCAATTTAGGATCTTGCATCAACAGCATGCCAATTTCCAACCATTGCTTTTGCCCGTGGCTCAGATTGCCCGCCATACGTCGCACACTTCCAGCCAAATGGATGGTGTGCAAGATGTCTGCCAAACGGTCGCTTTGCTTTGAATCCAGTTTGAAGAACATCGAAGGTTTGACGGCTTTGTCCGTTTTTAAAGCCAGCTCTAAATTCTCAAAAACCGTAAGATGCTCAAAAACAGTGGGCTTTTGAAACTTACGCCCAATGCCCATTTGCGCGATTTGTGATTCGTTGTAACGCAACAAATCAATGGTTGAACCAAAAAATACAGTGCCAGTTTGTGGCCGCGTTTTTCCCGTGATGATGTCCATCATCGTGGTCTTACCCGCACCATTGGGGCCGATGATGCACCGCAGTTCGCCAGGGGCTATGTCCAATGACAAATTGTTGATCGCCTTAAACCCATCAAAACTCACGTTCACATCTTCAAGATATAAAATGCGGCCATGCGTCACGTCAACTTCGCCGGGTGTGACGATGCGGCCGGTGCTGGCATCGCGTCCGCCAGACTCGGTATTGATTTGGC
>JAYSZH010000112.1:0-3944 GCA_043738155.1 Polaromonas sp.
ATCCAATAGCTAGAAAAAAATGAATAATAGCTATTCTCATGATGAATCCTTTTGGGTTTTACGTTTTAAATGAAACAGAAAGATACAAAATCTATTCCATCATTTGTTTTTCACTAAGTCAATGTGAATATTACCCAAAATCACTTCTACCTAGCTGCACCATAAATCAAGGTCAGAGCACAATTTCGAACACCTCTTTTGTCCGCCGAATTGAGCACTTTCCTGAATTGTGATCTGACCCTGATTTATTTGCTTCGTCTGGCTAGGGTGAAGACGAGGCGGAATCAGAGGCGCAAACTCTTTAAAATCCACCTCATGAACACCTCATCAAATTCCAACTCCATCAAAGGTTTAGGCGGTTTAAGTGGCTTGGCTGGCTTGGTTGTCAAAGAAACGCCGCCAGTCTCAGAATCGGACTTGGCAGCCAATGTGAAAGCCATCGCGCAGGTCAAGGCAGACGCTCAAAAAGCCAAAGACGTGGTGCGGGTGTTGCGGGATGCTAAGGGGCGGGGGGGGAAGACTGTTACTGTGGTGACGGGGATTTCGTTGTCGGACAAGGACTTAGACGCATTGGGCAAGCAGTTGAAGGCGGCTTGTGGGTCGGGCGGGACGGTGAAGGACGGGGTGATTGAAGTGCAGGGCGACCATGTTGATCGGGTGGTGGCGCTGCTGGTGGCGCAGGGGTACAAGGCGAAAAGAGCTGGGGGATAGTGCTGAGCTTGGTACGGGCGCCACAATCACGAATCCGTAAAAAAGCCGACTAAGAGTGAATTTAGATCAAAAAATGACCTAGATTGACCTCTAGCCGGCGTATTTATTGCCTAAGTAGCTATAAAAATGATAGTAGATTTGTAGTTAATTAGGCTGTTTTAAGTCATGGATTCCCGCCTTCGCGGGAATGACGGTTACACGCGGGAATGACGTGACTGGTAGTGGCAAATTACTGCTTGATTGCTTCAACTTGGATGACCAAGCGCACGTCTTTTGAGAAGCCGAATTGCACGCCCCAGTTCATGCCGTGGGCAACGCGGTCAACAGTGGCGATGAAGTCGCCGCCGCAAACTTCGCGTTTGAGCATGTTGCTCATGTAGCAGTTGAAGTTGGTGGCTTTGAGGGTCAATGGGTTGGTTTTACCTAGCAGGGTGAAGTTGCCTGCAATTTCAGCCACTTTGTCGCCGTTGAAGGTCATGCCTGTGGATACAAACTTAGCAGTTGGATGGACGGTTGAGTTGAAAAAATCTGCGCTTTGCAGGTGTTTGTCAAAACCAGGTGTGCCGGTGTTGATGGAGGCGGTGTCGATGGTGATTTCTACGCTGCCCGTTTTTGCAGCGGCGTCAAACTCAACTTTGCCTTCTTTTTTGTCAAAACGGCCACGGTTGGTGGATGTGTTGAAATGGCCGATTTCGAAGGTGGCGAAGGTGTGGGTTGGGTCAATCGCGTAGGTGGCGGCGTTGGCTTGGGTGGCACCGGCGAGCAAAGCTGCTGCGGCTGTGAGGGACAAAACTAAGGATTTAATAGTAGAACGCATCGAAAAAGTCTCCAAAAGGACGGGTTGAAAAAAAGTGAAAAAAACGACTAACAAAAAATCTTGTCATTCCCGCGCAAGCGGAAATCCATGGTGGCGCTTGTGGATTCCCGCCTGCGCGGGAATGACGGATTAGGGGAATGACGGATTAGGGGAATGACGGTGTAAAGAGGACTTAGGTTTAAAGCTTGCCAATACCCGTCAAAGCCAGCTTGAACTTGACTTGCACGGGGTCGGCGACCATGGATGTGTCAGCCCATTCGCCTTCGCCGATTTTGTAGGTCAGGCGTTTCATGGGGAAGGTGCCGATGGCGGTGGTGACGGCTGCAGCGCCCCCACCAGGTACAGCAGCTTGTGTCATGGTGACGGGCACGACGACATCTTGCGCCACGCCTTTGATGCTGAGCTTGCCAGCCACTTCAAACTTGCCTGCTCCCAGCGCTTTGATGCTGCTGGAGACAAATGTGGCTTGCGGGAACTTGGCGGTGTTGAACCACGGGGCTTTGGGCAACTCGGCGTCTGTGGCTTTGTCGCCCAAGGTGGCGCTGGCGATGTCGACAGTGAAGTTGACTTTGCTGGCGGCTAGTTTGGCAGCGTCAAAGCTGACTTGCGCGTCAAACTTGGTGAATTTGCCGTCCACCGGCACACCCATTTGCTTGAACTGGAAACCGACTTCGCTTTGGGCGGGGTTGAGTTTTTGCACAGCCGCACCTTGAGCAAAAGCAGGTTGGGCGATGACCAGGGCTGATGCAGCCAGAGACAGGGCGACAACGGTCAGATACGAGAGAGAAGCTTTGGGTTTGATGTTAAGTTTAAACATGATATTTTCTTGAAAGGTTAATTAACCGTTTGATTAAATTTTATAACTTGTTGAATTAATTGAATAAATATAGCTAATAACGTTTACTTGGATGAGCTGGGCAGCATGCGGCTGACCAAACCATCTTTGTCGATGAAATGGTGTTTCAGCGCCGCGCCAATGTGCAGAATCGCCAAACCCACCAACGCAAAGGCCGAGATTTCATGCAGGTCTTTGATTTGCTTGGCAAATTCTTTGTCTACTGTTATAAAGTCTGGCAGGGGCAACACGCCAAACAACACAATCGGGAAGCCCGCCGCTGAGCTGTAAGCCCAGCCAATCAAGGGCACGGCGAAAAACAAGGCGTACAGCGCATAGTGTGTGCCGTGGTAGGCCTTGGTTTGCCAGCTGGGCATGGCTTGTGCAATGGTTTTGGGTAAAGCCGGCGGACGGTTGACCAGACGCCATAACAAGCGCAGCACAGACAAGATCAAAAACGTGATGCCTGCCCATTTGTGGTAGTTGTACAGCTTCAAGCGCAGCGGCGAAAACGGCAGGTCTGACATGTAGATGCCGATGGCGAACATGGCGAAAATGGAGATACCCAAGAGCCAATGCAAGACGATGGCTACTGTGGAGTAGCGGCTTGCTTGGCTAGATTCATTCAAATTGTTTTTAATATTGACTTTGGACACTTGGCACCTCGTTTTCAACCGTTTCGGTTATATAGACGGTAGTGTAGATGTCCTTAACGACGAATAAGTTCCACGGAATTGATGATTTCATTCAAATAGTTTGAATGAAATGTGTGGTTTGAATGTGTGATTTAAATGTGTGTTTTGTGACTTGATTCAATCGGGTGGATTTTTCCACACCAGTACCAGCGACTTTACTTTTTGCCATCCAGAGGAGCGTTCGTCCGAGAGCACGTCCAGAAAATCTGACAAGCGCTTCGATTTGACCATGGTGTACACCGTCAACACCGAGGTCAATAAGAACACGACGGCGAAGATGCCTATCTTCAGACCCATAGGTGAATCAGCCTCAGCCAACAGGTTCATCCCCAGAAACCCGGTGGTGACAGTTCCTATCAGGCCGAAGATGGTGACAACGGTCAAGCGGATCACGGTATTGGCTTGTCGACGCAGGCTGTCGGCGTCCAGGTATTGGTTCATTTCTGCAATGCGTTCTTTGACTTCGCTGTACAGCGGGTCGAGCCCAAGGTGTTTCGAGCACATGTGAAACAGGGCACGAACATGCGCTTGTTCGGATATTTCATGAAACCAATACCGGTTGGTGAAGCGCAAAAAAGCGGCAAAACTGTGTCGTATGGTGCGTTTGAAACGGCGCACACTGGCCGCATCAGCAATGTCAAGGTTTTTCAAAGCTTCAGCCAGCCGGTCTGAGAACATCAACAGCGTGGCTTTTTGGAAATGGGCAATCAAAAACAGCAAAAAATGCTGGTGTCGAAATTGTGCCAACACGCCCCGCTCGCTGGATGTGAAAAATGGGTTGTTGGCATCGCCAACCACCACCAATGAATGCCCACTGCACAGATAGCGTGTGTATGGGGCCGCACCCGTATTTGTCCAAAAACGGTCGTAACAAAAGCGCGTTTCA
>JAYSZH010000113.1:0-3932 GCA_043738155.1 Polaromonas sp.
TCCTTTTAGATGTGGTAATCCAAAAGGCTAACCGCTGTCTAAACCTACTCTCAGCCTTTATTTCCCTTGTAAGTGTTGCACTTCGAACTAAAAATCAAGTTTTAGGCCTCTAGCCGGCGTGTTTATTGCTTTAGTAGCTATAAATAGTATAGCAATTAAAAAGCGCCTCAAATATCACTATCAGAGGCGCTTGTGGATTCCCGCCTTCGCGGGAATGACAGTTCGAATGGATTATTTCGCTAAAAGTGAATCCCCTGCATCATCGAGGCCATCGCAATCGCTTCTGGCGATAGCGTTGGTTTCGCTGATTTGTCGCCTTTGGCCGCTGCGCTGTCTGGGAACATGCGGAAGGTCGTGTTCATCAAGATTTGCGCGACGCGCGGGGCGGCGACGTGGAGCAGGCCGACGGAGGTGCCCAAGCGGGTCGCTATTTCGACCGGTTTGTCGACACAGGCGCGGATGATCATGTCTGCGGCTTCTTCGGGCATCAAGAGCGGCATGCTGTCGTAGATTTTGGTTGGCGCGGTCATTGGGGTGCGCACCAAGGGCATTTTGATGGTGGTGAAGGTGACGCCTTGGTCGGCATACTCGCAAGCGGCGCAGTTGGTCCAAGCGTCAAGCGCGGCTTTGCTGGCCACATAGGCTGAAAAGCGCGGTGCGTTGACCAGCACGCTGATGGAGCTGATGTTGACGATATGCCCTTTGCGTTTGGCCACCATACCGGGCAGTAAACCCATGGTGATGCGTAGTGCGCCGAAGTAATTGAGCGCCATCGTCCGCTCAAAATCGTGGAAGCGGTCGTAGCTGGCCTCAATCGCGCGGCGGATGGAGCGGCCGGCGTTGTTGATCAAGAAGTCCACGCCGCCGTGGTTGGCCTCTAGTTTTTGTACAAACTCGGCACATTGCGCTTCATCAACGATATCGACGGAATAGGTGAAGACTTTGGCGTCTTTACCCGCTGCTTCTTGAATAGTTTTCTTGGCTTCTGCCAACTGGTCTTCCCCGCGTGCGCAGATGATGGTGATTGCGCCTGCCTCAGCAAACCGGCAGGCGGCAGACAAGCCAATGCCTGATGAGCCGCCGGTGACCAACACCACTTTTCCGCCAACCGTGCCTTTGAGGGTGCGGTCGATGAACAGCGATGGGTCGAGGTGGCGCTCCCAATAGTCCCACAGCACCCAGGCGTAGTCTTTGAGGTTCGGGCATTCAATGCCACTGCCTTTGAGGGCGGCGTCTAGGTCGCGTCGGTCGTAACGGGTGGGCCAATTGATGAATTCAAAGATGCTTTCAGGCAAATCCAAGTCTTTCATGACGGCGTTGCGCACGCGGCGCACAGGCGCCAGCGCCATCATGCCTTTTTTCATGCTTTTGGGAATAAAACCCAACAAAGCGGCGTTGACGAAAATGTTCATTTTGGGCGCATGCGCTGCTTTGCTGAAGATGTCCAGCACATCACCCACGCGGTAGCCCATGGGGTCCACAATGTGGAAAGCTTTGCCTTTGATGGTTTTAATGTCTTTGGCGTGGCTCACGTGGTCAATGCTGTTGACGACGAAATCCACGGGCACGATGTTCAGCCGCCCACCCTCGATACCGACCGACGGCATCCAGGGCGGCAAAATTTGGCGCATGCGCTGGATGAGCTTGAAGAAGTAGTATGGGCCGTCAACTTTGTCCATCTCACCAGTAACGCTGTCACCCACCACAAACGCGGGGCGGTACACCGTCCAAGCGCTTTTGTATTCTTTGCGAACGATTTTTTCACTCTCGTGCTTGGTTTTGAAGTAGGGGTGGTCGTAGTTTTCAGCCTCGTCAAACATGTCCTCGCGGAACACGCCTTCGTACAAACCGGCTGCTGCAATGCTGCTGACGTGGTGAAAATGCGCGACGTCAACGGCTTTGGCAAAGTCAATCGTGTTGCGCGTGCCGTCGATGTTGACGGCGATCTGGCTGGCCTCGTCAGCGCTCAGGTCATACACCGCAGCCAAGTGGTAAAAGTGGTCGATTTTGCCTTTGAGGGCTTTCACGGCATCGGCGGAAACACCCAATTTTTTACTGGTTAAATCGCCGTAAACGGGGATGGCGCGTTTGGCATCGGCATTCCAATAATCCCGCAGCCCAGAGACTTTTCCTTCGCTTTCCTTGCGAATCAAAAAGTGAACGACCGCGCCTTTGCGCTCTAGCAGCTTTTTAACCAGTCGTTTGCCAATAAACCCTGTTGCACCTGTGACGAAATATTGCATAGTTAGGACTCCAAATTAATTAATCATTCTTGCCCAATTTGGCTCACGTTGTATTCAGCGTAAACCCGCATTCACCCCCTTACTTGCTAGTTCAATCACTCTAGATTTCTAGAACCCAGCACCTAAACACTTATCGGTTCTAAGGTTAAAGTAACTCCATTCACAACGCGAAAAGCGTTTGTCATCACATCAGTTTTGCTTTACTTTTAACTTTGGAGGCCTCATGGTCAAGAAATTACAAAAATCCGCTACCCAGACAGAAACCGCCCCAACGGGTGCGCAGTTGGCCAGCAGTGTGAAAGAATCTGCGCAGCAAATTTGGCTGGCAGGCTTGGGCGCCTTCTCCAAAGCACAAGCTGAAGGCGGCAAAGTGTTTGAGACCTTGGTGAAAGATGGTGTCGGCCTGCAACGCAAGACGCAAGCCGCTGCCGAAGAAAAAATCTCCGAAGCCACCAGCAAAATGACCACCATGGCCAGCGGCATCACCGCCAAAGCGACGGGTGTGGCAACTGATATCACTGCAAAAGCGACCGGCCAGTGGGACAAGTTGGAAAACATCTTTGAAGAGCGTGTTGCCAAAGCTTTGAGCAAAATGGGCATGCCAACTGCTAAAGAAGTGCAAGCCTTGGCTAAACGTGTCGACGAATTGAGCGCACAGTTGAAGAAGCCAGCTACCAAGCCAGCCGCAAAACCCGCAGTCGCAGCAAAAGCGGCTGTCAAAGTAGCAGCCAAAAAAGCTGTTGCAGTTAAAAAAGTAGCCGTTAAAGCTGTCAAAGTAGCAGCCAAGCGCGCTCCAGCCAGCAAGTAAATCTGCAAAATCTGTCGATTCGGGTCGGCAAGAGTCAAAAAAGAGCGCTGCGGCGCTCTTTTTTATGTGTGTTTACATTTGGATGTGTAAATCGTCTAAAATAGGTGTTAAATATGGCTATAGCCCGCGTATTTATTGACTAGTATGCTATTATAAATATAGCAAAATTAAGCAGTGAATGCGACATCGACGCATCTAGCTAGCCTAGATTTCCCAATACTCACCCTCAAAGGCTGCCCAAGTGTTCAAAAACGCCCTCATTTACCGCATTGCATCGACTTGGACGGCTGATTTAGAACAGATTGAGGCGGGGCTACAAGCTGCGCGCTACGTTGAATGCGGTGCCAGCCAAGAGAAAGCTGTGGGTTGGACTGAGCCCAGGGGTGAAGAGAACGGTTTGCTGGCGGAGGCTGTGGCTGGGCAAATCGTGCTGAAGCTGATGGTGGAAGTCAAAGCAGTGCCCAGCTCGGTGGTGAACCGCAAAGCCAAGGAAGAATTGACGAAAATTGAGGCCGCAACTGGGCGCAAGCCTGGCAAACGCGAGACTAAAGAAATCAAAGAAGACATCAAATTGTCGTTGATGCCACTGGCGTTCACGAAGCTTTCCGGAGTGCTGGTGTGGATTGATGCAAAAGCGCAACTGCTGACGATTGGCGCTTCTAGCACGTCCAAAGCCGATGAGGTGATCACGTATTTGGTGAAATGTTTGGATGGTTTCTCAGTGATGCCCCTAAACACCCAAACCTCAAGCGCTGTGGCGATGGGGGAGTGGCTGTCGACACAAGCGCCACCTGTTGGCTTCACGATTGACCGTGAATGCGAGTTAAAGTCGCCTGACGAAAGTAAAGCTGTGGTGCGTTATTCACGCCACGCCTTGGACA
>JAYSZH010000114.1:0-1603 GCA_043738155.1 Polaromonas sp.
CGTGGCAGCCAGGCCAAAGGTGTAGCCGGTCAGGCAAACGATGTGAGTGATGTCTTTGACCGGGTCAAACGCCATTTTTTGCATGTGCGGCAGGCGGTAAATGCCCAGCGGCAGCTGGGTGAGGGTATAGCCGTCGGGTTTGGCCGTCACCATCGCGCTTGCACCCAAGGTGCCACCCACGCCGGGTTTGTTTTCCACAATAATCGTGCCGCCCAAGGCGCGGCCGGCGCTTTCGGCCAAGGCGCGCATCACCGCGTCGCTGCTGCCACCCGCTGGCCAGGGCGCGATCAGGGTGATGGGTTTGCTGGGGAATTTGTCCTGCGCCCAGCTGCTGGAAATGATGGCAGGGGCTGCAAGGACGGCAACTGAGGCGGTGGCAGATTGCAGAACGGTTCTGCGTGAAATAAGCGTTGAATGGGTCATGTTGTAGTCTCCTGAAATAACATCCAACATGATGAATCAAGCCGTGCTGGGGCTTTGTCACCTCAGCGACTTTGGCTGACGCAACCAGTAACGCTCGTCTCGCGCTCGTCTAGCTTTGCACGAGAGCGACCAAGCTTTTTTGGCTCAGGCGCAAACGGTCCAAGGCTTTGGCCAAGCCCTCAAACTCTTGGATACCGCCTGATTGGATGGCAGCATCCAGCTCGCCACGGCTGATGTTGTCTACAGACGCTGTCAAGTTGGCCAAGGGCTGGCTCACGGTTCTGGGCAGTTTGAGCATCAAGCCCAAAGCGATCAAAATACCCGCAGCCACGGTGGCCAGCACAACGTAGAGCAGTTGGTCAAAACCCGTGCCCGCCACTTCGCTCAGAGACAAGGTTGCTTTGGTTTTGGCCTTGGTCATGTCAGCCACGCCTTTGATCAAAACATCAGAAAAACGGGTTTTACCCACCTGAATCATGTCATTGACTTGAATCGGTGTCAGCATGCTGATAACTTCAACTGCGGGCGCAGCAGGCACGACAGGTGCCACTGCTTTGGCTTTGCCTTTGTCCGCAGCAGCTTTTGCAGCGGCATCGGCAGCAAGGCTCTGAGCGCTTAATTCGCCGGCCTGCAGATCCAATTTTTCTTGGCGAATGTTCACGGCTTCAAAAATAAGACGCATTTGTACGGCATAGAAGCTTGAGGCTTGCATCCATTGTTCAATTTGAGCTTGATCTGCGCTGGTAAATGCACCAGCTTGGTTGCCGCGCATGGTACCCAAAATCTGGTTCAATTTGTCAGATGCACCGGTCCACTCTTTGACGTAGCCATTGCGCTTCTCTGCATTGGACACATACACAAAGTATTCCTTTTCGTAGCGGCGCACTTGCTGTGCAAGCACAGCCAAATCGCCCAGCTGAGACGATGCGATGGTGTTTTTGCGGGTGGCGTCAACCACGTCATGACGGGTGGACTCTTGGCCCCACCACACAAAGGCAGCCTGTGCAACAAAGAACAAAATAATCAAAGAAAGGCCACCAATGAGTTGGGCGCGAATAGATTTCATAGCAAGTCAATCAAAAAAATAAAAAATAAAATAAAAAAAATGCGAACGGTGCTTGGCGTTATCGGCCAAGTGCTTTGTAAACAGCAGCTTTAACGTATGCGTAAGGCACTTCAG
>JAYSZH010000115.1:0-3881 GCA_043738155.1 Polaromonas sp.
CGCATGGAAGCGCTGGTGAACTTTCAAACCATGGTGTGCGATTTGACGGGTTTGCCGATGGCGAATGCGTCGATGCTGGACGAAGCGACGGCAGCAGCCGAGGCGATGACGCTGGCCAAGCGCAGTGTCAAATCCAAGAGCAACACCTTCATCATCACGGGTGATTGCCATCCACAAACGATTGAGGTGGTTAAAACCCGCGCAAAGCCTTTGGGTATCGAGGTCTTGGTCGCCAATTCGGGGGAAGATTGGGACAACTGGATGGCACACCGTGATTTCTTTGCCATCATGGACCAGTACCCTAGCACCAGTGGCGCGATTGCTGATTTGCGTGCTGAAGTGGCCAAAGCCCATGCCAAGGGCGCGGCGTTTATCGTGGCGGCTGATTTGCTGGCTTTGACGCTGTTAAAGCCACCCGGTGAGTGGGGCGCAGACATTGTTTTGGGTACGACGCAGCGGTTTGGTATGCCCATGGGCAACGGCGGGCCGCACGCGGCGTTTTTGGCATGCAGAGACGAATACAAGCGTTCTATGCCGGGCCGTTTAGTCGGTGTCAGCGTGGACGAGCATGGCAACCCAGCGTACCGCCTCGCCCTGCAAACCCGTGAACAGCACATTCGCCGTGAAAAAGCGACCTCCAACATCTGCACCGCGCAGGTGCTGCCAGCGGTGATTGCCAGCATGTACGCCGTCTACCACGGGCCACAGGGTTTGACCCGTATTGCACAGCGCGTGGCTGCCTACACCGCGATTTTGGCGAAAGGTTTGCAAGCTTTGGGCTACACCCTGGCGCATCGGGGTACTTTGGTGCAGGCTTTTGACACCTTGTGTTTGAAAACCGATGGCGCTACACAATCTATAGCTGCTAAGGCAATAAATGCGTCGGCTAACGTGCGGATTGCGTGGGAAAACTACATTTGTATTTCACTCGATGAAACCACGACGCGGGACGATATCACTTTGATTTGGTCGTTCTTCGCCAAGCCAGATCAGGCCTTGCCTAAATTTGATGATTTTGTCAGTGATTTTGAGGCGGGTGTGACGTCTTTGATTCCTGCAGAGCTACGCCGTACAACACCGTTTTTAACGCATCCGGTCTTCAACACCCACCATTCAGAAACCGCCATGCTGCGCTACATCCGCAGTCTGAGCGACAAGGACCTGGCGTTGGATCGCAGCATGATCCCGCTGGGCAGCTGCACCATGAAGCTCAACGCCACCAGTGAGATGATCCCCATCACCTGGCCCGAGTTTGCCAATATCCACCCGTTTGCGCCGCACGACCAACTGCAAGGCTATGCCGAGTTAGATGAACAATTACGTGCTTGGTTGTGCCAAGCCACGGGTTACGCTGGCATCAGCCTGCAACCGAATGCGGGTTCACAGGGCGAATATGCTGGCTTGCTGGTCATCAAAGCCTTTTTTGAAGCCAATGGTCAGGGCCACCGCAACATTTGCTTGATTCCCAGCAGCGCCCACGGCACCAACCCCGCCAGTGCCCAAATGGCAGGCATGACCGTGGTGGTCACCGCTTGTGACGCACGGGGCAATGTCGATATGGTGGATTTGAAAGCCAAGTGCGAGCAGCACGCGGCCAATCTGGCCTGCGTGATGATCACCTACCCGAGCACCCACGGCGTGTTTGAAACCAGCGTCAAAGAACTCTGCGCCATGGTGCACAGCTACGGTGGCCGCGTTTATGTGGATGGTGCGAACATGAATGCCCTGGTCGGCACGGCTGCGCCGGGCGAGTTTGGCGGCGATGTGAGTCACTTGAATTTACACAAAACCTTCTGTATTCCCCACGGCGGCGGCGGCCCAGGTGTTGGCCCCGTCTGCGTGGTGGCTGATTTGGTGCCGTATTTGCCGGGTCATGCGACCGGCGGTTTGAGCGTCAACGGCGTCGGTGCGATCAGTGCTGCACCCTTAGGAAATGCTGCGGTACTGCCGATCAGCTGGATGTACTGCCGCATGATGGGCGCAGAAGGATTGAAAGACGCGACCGAAATCGCCATTTTGAGCGCCAACTACATCAGCACGCGCCTGAAGGACCATTACCCCACGCTGTATGCCAGCGAGCAGGGTTATGTCGCGCATGAGTGCATTTTGGATTTGCGTCCGTTGAAAGAATCAACGGGCGGCGCGAATGGCATCTCTGCCGAAGACGTCGCCAAGCGTTTGATCGACTACGGCTTCCACGCCCCAACATTAAGCTTCCCGGTCGCCGGCACGCTGATGGTTGAACCGACCGAGAGCGAGAATTTATACGAACTAGACCGATTTATCAACGCGATGATTGCTATTCGAGCCGAGATTGCAAAAGTCGAAAGTGGCGTCTGGCCGCAAGACAACAATCCGCTCAAACATGCACCGCATACAGCCGACAGTTTGCTGGGCGCAGAGTGGCATCGCCCCTACAGCCGTGAAACTGGTGCGTACCCATTGGCCAAACTGAAGCAGAACAAATACTGGCCCCCAGTTGGTCGAGTTGACAACGTCTATGGCGACCGCAACCTGTTTTGCAGCTGTGTGCCGGTGAGCGATTACGCGTAATATCATGCTAAAAATGGCTATAGCCAGCATATTTATTGACTAATAAGCTATTAAAAATATAGTAAATATCATCCGTAGTTGTTCGGTCAGCCATTAGTTTTTAATTTGACTGCTGCCGGATTCTCTGCAATGTAGTCTCGAATGATCGTTTCAAAACTGGTGTCTGCCTGTAAACCCAGGGCATTGGCGCGTTTTGACGCGACCACACCAGGCCAGGTGTCTACAAGCTTCAATATCGCAGGGTCAGGTGTCCAATCCAGCAAATCTGTCGCCGCTTTGCCTGCCACACGCTCTAGTGCAGCAGCCATTTCGCCCACGCTGGTGCACAGTGCTGGTAAGTTCACCGCTTTCAAAGGGCCCCATGCTTCGCTGTTGACTTCAGCCGCGCGGATGATGCCTTCTATGGTTCGAGCCGGTGAGGACAGGGCGATCAAAGTTTCGGCTGGCACTGGACAGGCAGCTTTGAGGCCAGACAGTGGCTCGCGAATCATGCCACTTAAAAAGCCAGAAGCTGCGCCATTGGGTTTGCCAGCACGCACGCTGACGGTCATCAAACGCACGCTGCGTGCTGTGATAAAGCCTTTGCGACCAAAATCTGCCACCAATTGCTCACCGATTAATTTTTGTGTACCGTAACTGCTTTGTGGCGTTGGCAGTGTGTCGTCTTCAATGAGATCAGGCATAGGAAAGCCCGGAACTTTGCCAAACACCGCTAATGAACTGGCAAATACAAAGGTCGGCTTGGTGTTGAGCGCTCGGCACGCTTCAAGCAGTGACCGCGTCGCTTCGTAATTGCTGCGCATGCCAAGGTCAAAATCGGCTTCGCATTCGCCACTGACGGCTGCGGCCAAGTGGAAGACGACGTTGATATTGCTGGTTGGCAATTTACGTTGATTGAGCAAATCGTTCAAATCTCCTACCAGCGAAACAATGCGTGTATCTGCCAGTAAATCTGCTGGCGCGGCAACACGGTCAGCCAAGGTGATAGTTTGAATCTTTTGTGGTGTAGCGCCGTTCAACGCGAGTGCGCCTTGTGCTAATAAAGTTTTAGCGAGTCGAAGGCCAACAAACCCAGCGCCGCCAGTGATCAAAATATGCATGATTTTTCCTTGGTTTTAAAGCTGTTTTTTCTTGGGCAGTTCTATACCCGGAAAGATTTTGATCACTGCGCTGTCATCTTCTTTGGCAAAACCTGCGGTTGATGCCTGCATGAACATCTGGTGCGCGGTGCTGGACAGTGGCAGCGGAAACTTGCTGGCGCGTGCCATATCGAGCACCAAGCCGAGGTCTTTGACAAAAATGTCCACAGCAGACAACGGTGTGTAATC
>JAYSZH010000116.1:0-1598 GCA_043738155.1 Polaromonas sp.
GGCCTGGTTCACGGTTTCCCATTCGCCGGTCATCACCATGCCGCCGCCTGAAGTTCCTTTAGACGGGTCGTCTTTGTCGATCGGCTCGCCCTCTTTCCATTCTTCCTTCTCCATCAAAATTGGCAGGCTGATGTGGTCTGAATACTTGGCGATGATGCCTTTGAGCTTCCAGCTGCTGGCATAGTCCAGCGCATCGTCGCGCAGGTGCAGCGTCACGCTGGTGCCGCGTTGGACGCGCTCAATGCTTTCAACTTCAAAGTCGCCCGAACCCCCGCTGACCCAGCGCACGCCGTCGGCTGTTGGCAAACCGGCACGGCGCGATTCGACCGTGATTTTGTCCGCCACGATGAAACCCGAGTAAAAACCGACGCCAAACTGGCCGATGAGTTGCGAATCTGCTTTTTGATCACCGCTGAGCTTGGAGACAAAGTCTTTGGTGCCGCTTTTGGCGATGGTGCCGAGGTTGTCGATGGCTTCTTGCTGGCTCAAGCCGATGCCGTTGTCGGCAATCGTCAGCGTTTTGGCTTCTTTGTTGAAGCTGACGCGCACGTCCAGATGGGGTGCTTCTTCAAACAAAGATGGGTCGTTCAGCGCTTCATAGCGCAGCTTGTCGCAGGCGTCCGAGGCGTTGGAGATCAGCTCGCGCATGAAAATCTCTTTGTTGGAGTACAGCGCGTGGGTGACAAGGTGCAGCAGTTGGGCTACTTCGGCTTGGAAGGACAGGGTTTGCTTGGTCATGGTGTCAACTATGTGTGAAATGTGTGAAAAATAGAAAAATGTGAGTTATCGATCTAGAAATCGAACGAGCGACAAGTTTAGCCTTACCGCGAGACGTTTATTTTGGGTGATTTTTGATAATTTCAACCCGCAATCCGCGCATCTGATAGCGGAAATAGGGCAACCCACATAAAATAGCGATATGGATTGGCTTACCAAACTTCCTGGCTTTCAACGCACACCCTACGGGTTTGAATGGCGTTTGCTGCGACTGATGCCAACGGTGTTTATCGCTGGAACGCTGCTGCCCGCCTTGGCGGCAGTGGCAGGGCGGATGTTCATCACAGGCAGCACAGCCGCCGAGCTGGCGCGAAACATCCAACTGTTTGATTACGTGATGATCGGCTTGGTGATTTTTATCTGGACGGCTGCTTTAACCTTGACGATAGGCTGCGTCATCGTCTGGCTCTTGAAAGGCCCTGCCTACGTGGCGGACGGGTTTGAGGTCTCGCACAGCGACCGTCCAAAAGTTTAATTTTATGATCTATATACGTCTATAGCCGGCGTATTTATTGGTTAACTAGCTATGAAAAACATAGCAAATTTGCGACTTAAACATTCAAATTAGCCAAGCTATCAACTGATCGCTCACCTCTGAACTGCCCAATAGCTGCATGTGGCTCGTTCGGTAAACAACCATTTGCGACGATTTGGCAAAGCTTAGATTGCGTTTCGCGTCGCTGTGCACACCCAGTGCGCTGTTCAGCGGTACGAGGCCGTCGCCAACCAGCCGGTCGGCTACCAAGCTGTGCTTGGCTGCCAAAGTTGCCGCCACGGTGAAGCAGGCCACGCCCTCAGGTAGCGGCAGGTGCGCGCGGTCA
>JAYSZH010000117.1:0-30654 GCA_043738155.1 Polaromonas sp.
ATTGTGCAAGAGCGTTTGGAGCGTGAGTTTGATCAAGACTTGATCACGACAGCGCCTAGCGTGGTGTATGAGGTGATGACGTCTGATGGTGTGGTTATCAAAGTCGAAAACCCCGCCAAAATGCCAGAGCAAGGCAAGATGGTGGAAATTCGTGAGCCCATAGTTACCGTGCATTTGTACATGCCACAAGAATATGTGGGCGCTGTGATGACATTGGCGAATCAAAAGCGGGGCATTCAGTTGGACATGACCTACGCAGGCCGCCAGGTGAAATTGACCTACGAAATACCGCTGGGTGAAATCGTTTTAGACTTTTTCGACAAGTTGAAGTCAGTCAGCCGTGGCTATGCGTCTATGGACTACGAATTTAAAGAATTTCGCGTGGCAGATGTCGTTAAAGTCGATATTTTGTTGAATGGCGAGAAGGTCGACGCCTTGTCTATCATCGTGCACAGGTCGCAATCTCAATACCGAGGTCGTGCTGTCGTTGCTAAAATGCGTGAGATCATTTCGCGGCAACAGTTTGATGTGGCGATTCAGGCTGCCATTGGCGCGAACATTATTGCTCGTGAGTCACTCAAAGCATTGCGCAAAAACGTGATTGCCAAGTGTTACGGTGGCGATATTTCGCGGAAAAAGAAATTGTTAGAAAAACAAAAAGCAGGTAAAAAACGCATGAAGCAAATCGGCTCAGTCGAGGTGCCGCAAGAAGCGTTTTTAGCCATATTACAGGTTCAAGATTAATGCAATTAATAACGTCTCTCGTCCTCGCATGTTTCGTAGGCTACGCTGGTAGCTGGTATTTGGGCATGCATGATGGCAATTTTGCTTTGCTGCTGTTCATGGCTGTTGTTGTGACGGGCTGCTACTGGTTGGCGGAGCGGTTTTACTTTTTGCCAGAGCGTGAAAAGGCTGCTCAAGCCTTGCAAGATGCATCGACCGCACGCATGACCGAACTCGCCAAAATGGGTATCAGCCGTGTTGATGGCGATTTGGCCAATATAAATGCAGCACAAGAAAAGATCAGGGCACAGCCGTGGTGGTTGGACTGGACGGCGGGTTTGTTCCCCGTCATCTTGGTGGTTTTCTTACTGCGTTCATTCTTGTTTGAACCGTTCAAAATTCCATCAGGTTCAATGATCCCAACCTTGATGATTGGTGATTTGATCTTGGTGAACAAGTTTCATTACGGTGTGCGCTTACCAGTTATCAATCAAAAAATCACAGAAGGAACACCGCCAGCGCGTGGTGATGTGATGGTTTTTCGCTACCCACCACGCCCAAGCCAAGATTACATCAAGCGTGTGGTCGGCATTCCGGGTGACGAAGTGGCGTATTTGAACAAAAAACTAACTATCAACGGCAAGCCCTTGAGTAAAACCAGCTTGCCAGACTTTTTTGACGACGACACCATGCATTACTCAAAGCAATTTGAAGAGCTTTTGGGTGAAAAAGCACATCGATTGCTGAACGAAGAAACGCAGCCAGCCTTTGTTTCAGGCGCGAGTGACTTTGAATTCAAACAAAATTGCAACTACAGCATTGAAGGCGTGGTTTGCAAAGTACCCGCTGGTCACTATTTCATGATGGGCGACAACCGCGATAATTCACTGGATTCACGCTACTGGGGTTTTGTGCCTGATAAAAACATCGTGGGTAAAGCTTTTTATGTGTGGATGAATTTTGGTCATTTGAAGCGCATTGGTTCGTTTCATTGATCTCTTGGTTATATAAATTTTTTGGAGGTTGCTATGCATAACTTATCTCAATTGAAATCAAAACAACGTGGCGCTACTTTTTTGGGTATGCTGTTTGTTGCTGCTGTCATTGGTATTTTGTTCATTGTTGGGGCTAAAGTGGCGCCTACAGTGATCGAATACCAATCAATTTTAAAAGCAGTCAACAGTTCTAAGAGTGAAGCCTCTGTGGCAGAAATTAGACGCGCTTTCGATAGAAATGCGGCTACCAGCTACTTTGACGCCATCAGCGGAAAAGACTTGGTGATTGAAAAAATTGCAGACAAACACGTTGTCAGTTTTGCCTATCAAAAAGAAATTGCCTTGGTGGGTCCTGCTTATTTGTTGCTCAAGTACGAAGGTAAAAGCAATTAAATGTGCTTCAGAGTAAGGTTTTATTTGCGGTCTAAGTGGCCGTTTCCTCTAGCGTGACCACTCCTTTGATTGGCCTTCAAGCAAGGCTACAGCATCAATTTAAAGACATGTCGTTGCTGCAGCGTGCTGTTACGCACCGAAGCTTCTCAGCGGATCACAACGAACGTCTTGAGTTTCTGGGCGATTCCGTACTCGGTATGGTTATTGCCGGCACTTTATATGAGCGACTTAAAGATTTACCTGAAGGTGATTTGTCACGCGTTCGAGCGAATTTAGTGCGACAAGAGACTTTGCATCAGCTGGCCTTAGAGCTGCGCATTCCAGAAGTGCTGCGCCTGGGGGAGGGCGAGTCTAAATCTGGCGGGCAAAAACGTCCCTCCATTTTGGCGGATGCCTTAGAGGCGTTGATCGGCGCTGTGTATTTAGATGCGGGTTTTGAGACGGCGCAGTCCTTGGTGACACGTCTTTTTAAGGCGGTGGATATCAACCCGCACATGCAAGCCATTGGCAAAGATGCTAAAACCGAGTTGCAAGAATGGCTGCAAGGTCGCAAAATGAGATTGCCCATATACCGTGTGGTCGGAACTTTGGGCGCTGCGCATGAGCAGACTTTTGAAGTCGAGTGCGAAATTGAAGAGTTGAACCTGAATGAGCGGGGCATTGGAACCTCGCGACGCGCTGGCGAACAAGCCGCCGCCGCTGTGATGTTGTTGTGTATTAAAACCGCTTTGAAGGCAAATAATAAAAAATGAATGCTACAAAAATAATAGCTATTTCGGCAATAAATACGCCGGCTAGCGTCCAATCTGAGGGTGAAAATTCAGACGTTCCTGCATCCACTGCAGAGCAAGATCGGATCACCGCCATGCTGGGCGTGGCAGCTGCACCGAAAACTGTCAGCCAGGTCCCCGTTGAAGCTCAGCGCTGCGGTTTGATCGCCATTGTGGGCAAACCCAACGTTGGTAAATCCACCCTGTTGAATGCCTTGGTAGGTCAAAAAATCAGCATCACCTCGCGCAAAGCGCAAACCACGCGCCACCGGATCACCGGTATGCACACGCGAGGAGAGGTGCAATTTGTGTTTGTGGACACACCAGGTTTTCAGACCTTGCATGGCAACGCCTTGAACCGCTCACTCAACAAAGCTGTCCAAGGCGCGGTAGGCGATGTCGATCTGGTGTTGTTTGTGGTGGAAGCGGGGCGCTCAAACATGGCGGATGACAAAGTCGTCTCCTTGCTGAGCAATGACATTCCCACGCTGTTGATTGCCAATAAATTAGACATGGTAAACCGTCGTGGCGATATTGCACCGTGGCTGCAAGGCATGCAGGCGCAGCATAAGTTTGACGAATTTGTGCCCATGTCCGCCAAAAATGCCAAAGACATTGAGCGCTTGTTTGGTATTTGCGAGAAGTATTTGCCACAGCAACCGTGGATGTATGACGCTGAAGAGCTGACCGACAAAAGTGAAAAGTTCTTGGCGGGTGAAATGGTGCGTGAAAAGCTCTTTCGTTTGACGGGTGACGAGTTGCCGTACACCTCAACCGTGGTGATTGACAAGTTTGAAGAAGAAGCGCCCAAGAAAAAGGGACAAAAGCGCTTGGTCAAAGTCGCAGCCACCATCATTGTCGAGCGCGATGGCCACAAAGCCATGGTGATTGGCGACAAAGGCGAACGCATCAAACGCATCGGCACAGAAACCCGCGTCGAGCTTGAGCGTTTGATGGATGCCAAAGTGTTCATTGAATTATGGGTGAAAGTGCGCTCAGGCTGGGCAGATGACGAAGCACGGGTACGCTCGTTTGGCTACGAGTAATGTGCCCCCACGCTTGCTACTACGTGTGCGATTGACATCACGCTGCCCCAATTTCCTCGATGGATTGGAGCTAATTCCCCTTGAGGCGGCTCAGCGGGGAATTGATGAATAAACGCATTGTTGACGAGCCCGCTTATGTGCTGCACCGCTACGACTGGAGCGAGTCCAGCCTGATTCTTGAGGTGTTGACGCGCCACCATGGCCGTATTGCACTGGTCGCCAAGGGCGCAAAAAAGCCCAGTTCCAATTTCCGACCGATTTTGTTGCCGCTGCAGCCGCTGCACTTGGCTTTTGGCGGTGATGCCGAAATCCGCACTTTGCGCAGTTCTGAATGGATGGGCGGTCACGTCATGCCCACGGGCGAGGCGCTGATGGCGGGGTATTACCTCAATGAGCTGCTGATACGACTTTTGGCGCGCGATGACCCGCACCCCGCCTTGTTTGACGCTTATGCTTTGACTGTCCACATCATCGCGCAAGAAGCAAAAGAAGCTGGAAGAGGGGCTGAAAGAAATTCCGAAAATCTGCAAACCCTAGAAGTTGCCTTGCGTGCTTTTGAGCTCATGCTGCTGCGAGAAATTGGTTTTTTGCCCTCATTGAAGTCTCAAACCGCCAATTTGGCAGATTTGCAGACAGAAACTGCCTATGTATTGATTCCTGAAGGCGGTTTGCGGGCTGCCCATGCTGAAGATCGCAGCAGTTTGACGGGTACGCAATGGCTGTCGTTGCAAGCGGCACTGGATTCTGAAGCCCCGTTCTCTCAGCTATTGCAAGCCTGTAGCACGTGCTTGCAACCCCTCAAAACGCAACTTCGCACGCTCTTACATTACCATTGCGGTGTCACGACTTTAAAAACACGCCAAATGATGATGGACATTCAGAGTCTATAAGTCAAAACCCATGAGTACAAACTTATCCGTCAACCTCAACAAAGTAGCCTTGGTACGCAACACGCGGCATTTGGGCATTCCCAGCGTGACACGTGCTGCAACGCTGTGTTTGCAGGCAGGTGCGCAGGGCATCACGGTACATCCACGGCCTGATGAGCGGCATATTCGGGCAGCCGATGTGGCAGATTTGTCAGCGTTGATGCAGGCTTGGCCAGACCGCGAATACAACATTGAAGGCAACCCTTTGCAGAATTTGGTGGGTTTTGTGCGGCAATTCAAACCGCATCAAGCGACGTTTGTACCTGATACTGAGGGCCAATTCACGAGCGACCACGGCTGGAATCCAGTGACAGATTCGGACAAACTGCGCCCTTTGATTGCAGAAGCTAAAGCCTTGGGTGTGCGGGTGAGTTTGTTCATGGACGCCGAGCCTTCGCACATGGCATGGGCCAAATCAGTGGGCGCGGACAGGGTAGAGCTATATACCGAGCCTTTTGCGGCAGCGTGGGGAACCTCCGCGCAATCGGGTCAGTTAGAGCGATTTGCTAAAGCGGCGCAAGCTGCGTTAGATGCAGGCTTAGGCGTGAATGCAGGGCATGATTTGAATCGCGACAATTTGACAGCTTTTTTGAAGCAAGTCCCTGGTGTGCAAGAGGTTTCGATTGGACATGCGCTCATAGCAGACGCCTTGGAGCTGGGATATGAGGCTACTATTGCCGCCTATTTGAACTGCATTCGTAGCAGCGTTACCTAGCTATGATTTACGGCATAGGTACTGATATTTGCGATATTCGCCGCATCAAAGCCGTGCTAGACCGCAGCGGTGAGCGTTTTGCCATAAAAATACTCAGTGATGCAGAGCTAAAAGTTTGGAAAACCCGTAGCGCACGCTGGCCAGAGCGGGGTGTGCGCTATCTGGCAACGCGGTTTTCAGCGAAAGAAGCGTTCAGCAAAGCCATTGGTTTAGGTATGCGCATGCCGATGACATGGCGTTTGTGCGAAATCAGCAAAACGGCGAGTGGCAAACCTGAAATTGTTTTGCACGGCGGTTTGAAAGATTGGTTTGCAGAAAAGGGGCTGACAGCGCACATCACCGTTACCGATGAGACTGACTATGCTGCCAGCTTTTGCGTTGTTGAAAAGATTATTTAAAATAACTAATTTTAACTCTTAAAATAAGCCTTTAGCCGGCGTATTTAATGTCTTATTAGCTATAAAAAATATAGCAAAATAAGACCGAATTTGATTCAATAATGACTTTGATTTTTAACTAATAGAAACCGTAACATGACACAACATGCCCCACTGATCATCGACGTAGCCGGTTTAACGCTGACCAAGCAAGACCGCCAGCGCCTCAAACACCCGCTGGTCGGCGGCATTATTTTGTTTGCGCGCAATTGGCAAAACCGCGAACAACTGAGCAACTTGTGCGCGGATATCAAGCAAGTGCGCAAAGATTTGCTGATCTGCGTTGACCACGAAGGTGGCCGCGTGCAGCGCTTCAAAACCGATGGTTTCACCCATTTGCCAACCATGCGTACTTTGGGTAATTTGTGGATGAAAGACGCTATGAAAGCCACCAACGCCGCCACCGCGTGCGGCTATATTTTGGCGTCTGAGCTGCGCGCTTGCGGCGTTGATTTCAGCTTCACACCCGTGCTTGATCTTGATTTTGGCGAAAGCAGCGTGATTGGCGACCGCTCATTCCACCGCGACCCACGCGTTGCTGCGCTTTTGGCTAAAAGCTTGATGCATGGTTTGTTGCAAAGCGGCATGGCGAATTGCGGCAAGCACTTTCCTGGACACGGTTTTGTCAAAGCGGATTCGCACACGGATATTCCGTTTGACAAACGCAGTCTCAAAGCTATATTGTCCGATGATGCCGCACCCTACAACTGGTTGTCTAGCAGCCTAACCAGTGTCATGCCAGCCCATGTGATTTACCCAAAAGTGGACAGCCGACCCGCTGGGTTTTCATCTAAATGGTTGGGCGATATTTTGCGTGGTCAGTGTGGCTTTACAGGTGCTATTTTCAGCGATGACCTGAGTATGGAAGCTGCCCGTTTGATTGATGACAAACGCGTTAGCTATACCCAGGCTGCTGTAACGGCGCTGAATGCGGGCTGCGACATGGTTTTGCTGTGCAACCAGTCGGTTGATGGCGGGGAAGCCGTGGACGAATTGATTTCAGGCATGGTCGAAGCCTTGGTGAAGGAGCAGTGGCTGCCTTGCGAGGCTAGCGATTTGCGTCGTTTAGCCCTGCTGCCTGCGACGCCTGCGCCCGATTGGAATAGCTTGATGGTTCAGCCATCGTATATGCAGGCATTGAGCTTGCTGCCTTGATGCAGAACGCCCCTACAACGAATCTTGCTCTGCAAGGCGGTGGCTCGCATGGTGCTTTCACTTGGGGCGTCTTGGATGCTTTGCTGGAAGACGGACGCGTTGCGATAGAAGGCATCAGCGGCACCAGCGCAGGTGCGATGAATGCGGTGGCATTGGCGCATGGTTTTGCTCAAACGAAAAACAAAAACAAACGCAACGCCAATGACGCTGCTCGTGCATCATTGGCGAATTTTTGGAATGGTGTCGTCAGCATGGGGGCTTTAGGCGAGGCGCAGCGCGCACCGTTCGACATGCTCATGGGTGGTTTGGGCGCTTTCGGTGGTGGGGCATCGCCAGCGGGGCAAATGATGGCGTCCATGACCAATATGTGGTCGACGGCGATCACGCAGTCTCTGTCGCCCTACCAAAACAACCCTTTAGATATCAATCCGCTTAAAGAATTTTTAGAGAAAAATATTGATTTTGAAGCTATAGCCGTGCTCGATCATCTCAAATTATTTGTCGTTGCTACGGGCGTTTCGACAGGAAAAGCAGAGGTTTTTAGTGGCAAACGCTTAACCGCTAAGGCCGTCATGGCTTCGGCCTGCTTGCCCACGCTTTTCAAAGCCGTTGAGATCGACGGTGAACACTATTGGGACGGCGGCTACTCTGGCAACCCTGCCATTCATCCCTTGATTTACAACTGTGCCAGCCGCGACATCATGCTGGTGCAAATCAACCCGATCAAACGCGACAAGCTGCCCACGACAGCCGCTGAAATCATGGATCGCATGAATGAAATCACCTTCAATGCCGGCCTGCTGGCAGAAATGCGCGCTATTGATTTTGTGAAACGCTTGATTGCACAAGGCAAATTAGATACAAGCCACTACAAAGACGTTCTGATGCACCGCATTGACGGTGGTGAGCTGTTAGAAGATTACAACGCCGCCAGCAAAATATCGACCAACAGCCAGATGATTCACAAGCTGCGTGATTTGGGACGTAAATGTGCCCAAAAATGGCTCAACCAGCATATCGACCACATTGGCAAACAAGCCACGCTGAACATTGCGCGCGATTACCTGGATGATTTGCGTGTGCCAGTGAAGTCGGTATAAAAAGTTTTTAAAAGCTAACTATGCGGTAGCTAACCATAGTTGATGTGAACTTCCCTCGATTTTCGGCAAATCCTGGTACGTCAAATACAACCGCAAATCCAGCTCATACTGGTGGTAGTGCGGCTCCATATGGGTGCAAAGCTTGTAAAACGCTTTGTCGTGCTCGCGTTCTTTGATATGCGCGAGTTCATGCACCACAATCATTCTGAGAAGCTCAATGGGCACATCTTTGAAGAGCGTGGCTACCCGAATTTCGCGTTTTGATTTGAGCTTGTTACCCTGCACGCGCGACACCACGGTGTGTGTTCCCAAGGCGTGCTGGATGACTTTGAGTTTGCTGTCAAAAGCGACTTTGCTGAGGGGGTCAGAGCCACGTATAAACTCGTTTTTCAGCGCCATCACATAGTCAAACAGCGCTTTGTCATTGCGAATGGTGTGTGTGGCGCTGTACTTTTTGCGCAATAATTCGCCAAGTTGCTGCGTTTCAATCAGTTTGCGAACCTGTGCTTGGACCTCTAAAGAGTAGGCAGTGAGATATTTCATCGTACCTTGAAGTATCACCTGAAATCATCGCACTACCTTTCATCGTCCTTGCTTACTTGGTCAAACCGTAATAATTTGGGTGCATGCCATCAATATTCCAGTGTTTGGTAGCAGCAGGTTTTGCGCTGCTAGGCACGCCTTTGCCACTGTAGGATTTGTGTTTAGACCAAGCAGTCAGCATCGCCATCGAGATAAAACCACCAACGATTAACAAAGGATAGGCGGCTAGAATCTCAACCAATGTGTACTTCCAGTTGAGTGGCCTACCGATACCCAACATGGCGGCGTAAAACCATGACACACCAGACAACGCACCTGCAAAGATCGCTACCATGCGTTGTTTAAACGATAATTTGAGGAGCGAGCCAGCTTTAAGCATCAAAGGCAGCACATATTTATGTAAAACAAAACCATTGAGTGTCAGCAAGCAGACGATGGCTATCTTGGCTTGTAATTTGGGGTTGCCAAAGTACTCAAGTCCTTTTAGAGAAACGTCCAGCGCGATGATTCCCGCACCTGTTACCCAAAGTGCAATTAAAGCGCGAGAGACGACTGTTTGCAATTCTGTCAGGTGGTTGCCATCCAATTTTTCAGTCGGATCCGCTCTGAAGAGCTGTTTGACCATGGCAATATCACTGGTCAGCACAAGCCCTATAGCCACACAGCAAGCAATCAAATGCAGATAAACAACTGCCATTCGTGTAAATTCGATATCCATAAATAAAAGTCCTTCTATTTCAAGTGTTTTGAATAGTGGATAAACCATTTTCTTGTTAGGCTAGTCTTGACCTGAACAAACAATGAATACTGGTAAACCCTCGTGGACTTATTCTCTTTCGACCTAAAGTAGCTGTCTGCTTAGTTTTGCAACATGATGTTGTCGAAATAAGTGGTGCTTTTTATTGCTTTTACGATTTAATGAATCAAACCTAAAGATGTAAATAGTAATAAATAAACAAATTTCACATTGTTAGATGATTTAAAAAAAGTGGTTTCTAAGTTGAGTTACAAACCTTTTTCTAAGCTGTTCACTCATCTCGAAACTGATGTTACATTTTTTTCGCCGCGAATTTCAGTGTAAACGCTGATCAGGCTTCACGACGCAAAGCGGGAAACAAGATCACATCACGAATACTTGGGCTATCGGTCAGCAACATCATCAAACGGTCAATACCGATGCCACAACCGCCAGTAGGAGGCATGCCGTATTCCAGCGCGCGAACAAAGTCATGGTCATAGAACATGGCCTCGTCGTCGCCGCTGTCTTTGGCGCTGACCTGCGCGTTGAAGCGGGCGGCTTGGTCTTCAGCGTCGTTCAGCTCGCTGAAACCGTTGCCAAATTCGCGACCGGTGATGTACAGCTCAAAGCGCTCGGTCACTTCCGGCCGGTCATCGTTGGCGCGGGCCAGAGGTGAAATCTCGGTCGGATGCTCCATGATGAAGGTCGGTTGCCAAAGCTTTTCTTCAACCGTTTCTTCAAAGTACAGCACCTGCAGGCTGGCCAGCGAACGGGTCGACAGCTTGTGTTTGTCTTCAGACATGCCGATTTTGCGCAGCGCGTTCGTGAGCCAGGCGGCGTCTTGCACATGCGCACCGGCTTCGGTGTGCTTCACGATGGCTTCAACAATGGTCAGACGCTCGAAAGGCTGGCTCAAATCGACGGCCTTGCCGCCATAGGTCAGTTGCAGCGAGCCAGTTGCTTTCATCGCCACGTCACGGATGATGGCTTCGGTGTAGGCCATCAAATCGTTGTAATCCCAATACGCCGCGTAAAACTCCATCATGGTGAATTCGGGGTTATGCCGCACGCTGATGCCTTCGTTGCGGTAACTGCGGTTGATCTCAAACACGCGCTCAAAACCACCCACAATCAGACGTTTCAGGTACAGCTCAGGCGCGATGCGCAAGAACATCTCTTGATCCAGCGCATTGTGGTGCGTTTTGAACGGTTTGGCATTCGCACCGCCTGGGATGGGGTGCAGCATGGGTGTTTCGACTTCCAGGAAGTCGTTCGCAACCATGAATTCACGAATCGCGCTGACGGCTTTGCTGCGTGCCTTGAATCGGTTGCGGGCCGACTCGTCGGTGATCAAATCGACATAACGCTGGCGGTATTTTGTCTCCTGGTCGGCCATGCCGTGGAATTTGTCGGGCAGGGGGCGCAGGCTTTTGGTCAGCAGGCGCACTTCGGTGGCGTGAATCGACAATTCGCCCGTTTTGGTTTTGAACAGGGTGCCGACGCAGGCCACGATGTCGCCCAAATCCCAGTGTTTGAAGCTGGCGTGCAGTTCTTCGCCCACACCTTCATTCGTCACGTAGATCTGGATTTTGCCGGTGCTGTCTTGCAGCGTGGCAAAGCTGGCCTTGCCCATGACGCGCTTGAGCATCATGCGGCCAGCCACGCTGGCGACGATTTTTTGCGGGTCTAGCTCATCTTTGGCTTCGCCGTCGTAGCTGGCAATCAGTTTGATAGCGCGGTCTTGCGGCTTGAAATCGTTCGGAAACGCCACACCTTTGCCATCAGCCTGCGCTTGGCGAATGGTTTTGAGCTTTTCGCGGCGTTCTGCTATTAATTGGTTCTCGTCGCGCGCCTCTGGGGCGGGTTGAGAGGTCGAAGGAGCAGGGTTTTGTGATGAATCTGACATTGAGAGCTTACGAGCACCAAAATTGGTCTCTACCTTTGGGTATAAACCCTCGATTTTAATTGTTAATGGCTAGATGTGGTGCTGAATGCATGGTAAATTCACAAACGTACTAACTTACATGGGGAAAATGCATGAAATTCTTAAAATTATCAGTTGCCATCGCTGCTCTTGGATTTTTATCCGCTTGCCAAGCGCCTCCAATGCAAATGGGTGACCCAGCCGCAAAAACAGTCGCCACTGGCAGTGCCGCGGGTAGCACCACTGCAGGCAGCAACACTGCTTTAGAGCGCTGTGCAACACCACTTGGTACGATTTCATTGATCGAAAACGTCAATGCTGGCTGGTACACGATTTTGACGGGCCAATACCGCCTGCCACCAACAGCAAACCTGCTGCGTTTGATGATTCAGCAATCAAATTGCTTCGTGGTCGTGGAGCGCAGTGCTTCAGGCATGGCCGCCATGAACCGTGAGCGCGATTTGCAGCGCTCTGGTGAAATGCGGTCTGGCAGCAACTTCGGCAGAGGCCAAATGGTGTCTTCAGACTTTGGTTTGTCACCAGAAGTTATTTTTAACGAAGGCAATGCCGCTGGCTCTGGCGCGCTTTTGGGTGGCTTGATCGGTGGCGGTGCAGGTCGCGCGGTTGCAGCCATTGGCGCCTCTACTCGTACACGCGAAGCCAGCGTGCTGCTCACCATGATTGACAACCGCTCCAGCGTTCAAATTGCAGCCTCTGAAGGCTCTGCGTCAAAAACTGATTTGGGCGGTTTCGGCGCATTGGCTGGTATCAGCGGTGCAGCGGCCTTGGGTGGCTACACCAACACCCCACAGGGTAAGGTGATTGCCGCAGCGTTTATGGATGCGTACAACGGCATGGTGATTTCTTTGCGTCAATACAAAGCGCAAGAAGTCAAAGGTGGTTTGGGCAAGGGCGGGCAGTTGCCAGTCGGCAGATAATCTGTACAAATAAGCCGCACTAATTAGGGGCTTCAAATAGGGCGAAGAGCGCAAGTTCTTCGCCCTATTTTGTGTTATTTTGCTATATTTTTTATAGCTAACTAAGTAATAAATACGCCGGCTAGATGCACATTTAGCCGATTTTTACGTCTTTACATCTATCTTTGTTTGAAATTTAGAGCGCTTGGTGCTGAAGAACGCTTTTACGTTGCGCACATTGGCGTCTTGTGTGAAAAGCCGGTCTGCTAAAGCCAAATAAGCTGGCATATCAGCGCAGTAAACCACCAAACAAAAATCTGGTCCAGGGGAGACACGGTAGCACTGCTGTACGGCGTTGTCTTGAATCGCTTTCGCTTCAAAGGCCCCAAGGTGCTCAGCGCCTTGCCGGTCTAGGGTGATCTCTACCAAAGCGGTCAGCCCGTATCCTTGAATCACCGCCAATTTGTCCATATTCAGAATAGCGACTTGCTGCTCAATCAATCCACTGTCTCGCAAAGCTTTGATTCGACGCAAACACGTTGGCGGCGAAGTGTGGACTTTTTCTGCAAGGCTTTGGTTGCTTTGACTGGCATCAGTTTGCAGCAGCTCTAAAAGCTTGACATCGGTGCTATCCAATTTATTTTTCAGTAAAATTTCTTTCATAAATCAAGTTTATTTGAAATTAAATAATTTTTCAATGAATTAATGTAATTAAATTTCAAAAAAAATGAAAATTAGATGATTAATTATTTTTCTACGGACGTAACATAGCGCTTAATCAGAATTCATTCAAAGGTGTTGTATGTGCGGAATTGTTGCTGCGGTGTCTACAAAAGACGTTGTGCCTGTCTTGGTGCAGGGTTTGGCGCGGTTGGAATATCGCGGTTACGACTCTTGCGGCGTGGCGGTGCATGCTGGCGGTTTGAAGCGCGCCCGCAGCACGGCGCGCGTGTCTGAGCTGCAAACGCAAATAACTACCGAAAAATTCGAAGGCCAGACCGGCATTGCGCACACCCGCTGGGCCACGCACGGCGTGCCGAGCGAGGGCAATGCGCATCCGCACTTCAGTTTTGGTCCAACTGAAAGCACGGTAGGTTCAGATGCCAGAGCTGGAAAAATAGGCTTAGTGCATAACGGCATCATCGAAAACCACGACGAACTGCGTGCTGCGCTACGTGCCAAAGGCTATGTGTTTGTGAGCCAAACAGATACCGAGGTCATCGCGCATTTGGTCGACAGCTTGTACAACGGCGATTTGCTAGATGCTGTCAAAGCCGCATTACTGCAGCTGCACGGCGCGTATGCGATTGCCGTATTTTGCAAAGACGAGCCGCACCGCATCATTGGCGCACGCGCTGGCTCGCCGCTGATTTTGGGTGTTGGCAAAGCAGACAGCGCTAATTACCTGGCCAGTGATGCAATGGCATTAGCCGGAGTGACCGACCAAATCGTCTACCTGGAAGAGGGTGATGTGGTTGATTTGCAGTTGGGCAAATATTGGATTCTGGACAAAGCGTTTAAGCCGTTGAGTACAGCGCAACGCGCTGTCAAAACCGTTTTAGCGCACAGCGGCGCAGCAGAACTTGGCCCTTATCGCCATTACATGCAAAAAGAGATTTTCGAGCAGCCGCGCGCTATTTCAGACACACTTGAAGGTGTTGACGCGATTGTTCCTGAGCTGTTTGATGCTTTGATGGCTCATGAAGCGGGTGAAAACGCCCATGTGGTGTTCAAAAAAATTGACAAAGTACTTATCCTTGCCTGCGGCACCAGCTACTACAGCGGCTGCACCGCTAAATATTGGCTGGAGAGCATTGCGCAAATCCCAACGCAGGTGGAAGTGGCCAGCGAATACCGCTACCGCGACTCCGTGCCCGATGCCAACACCTTGGTTGTCACCATCACCCAATCTGGCGAAACGGCAGACACCCTGGCTGCGCTGCGCCATGCACAGTCTTTAGGTATGAAGCACACGCTGACGATTTGCAACGTCGCCACCAGCGCCATGGTTCGTGAGTGCGCACTGGCTTACATCACCCGAGCGGGTGTGGAGATTGGCGTGGCTTCGACAAAAGCCTTCACCACGCAACTGGCGGGCTTGTTTTTGCTGACTTTGGCCTTGGCTCAAAGCAAAGGTCGCTTAAGTGACGAACAAGAAGCAGCGCACTTAGTCGCCATGCGCCACTTACCTGCAGCCTTGCAAGCCGTGCTGGCGTTAGAGCCGCAAATCATCAGCTGGGCCGAAGACTTTGCCAAGCGCGACAACGCGCTTTTCTTAGGGCGCGGCATGCATTACCCGATTGCGCTTGAAGGTGCGTTGAAGCTCAAGGAAATTACTTATATCCACGCCGAAGCCTACGCTGCTGGTGAGCTAAAGCATGGGCCACTGGCTTTAGTAACGAGCGAAATGCCAGTTGTCACCGTCGCCCCAAACGATGCTTTGCTAGAAAAACTTAAAAGCAATATGCACGAAGTCCGCGCCCGTGGTGGGGTGTTGTATGTATTGGCCGATGCGGATACCAAAATCGAAAGTGGCGATGGCCTGCACGTCATCCACATGCCTGAAAACTACGGCGCTTTGAGCCCGCTGTTGCACGTTGTGCCTTTGCAATTGTTGGCCTACCACACGGCGCTGGCGAAAGGGACGGACGTTGATAAGCCGAGGAATCTGGCCAAATCTGTCACAGTGGAATGAGCTTGAAAAGAGCTAAGTACCCGGTTTTTTATTGGAGCGTTCCGTCGAACGCTGAGATTGGCGCGGTGCGTGCACATGCGTCACTTTGCGAACATTGTCACGGTCAGCAGTAGAGTCCGTCTGCGCGTGAAAGGGGAACTGCTGCGGATCCAGGGGTGCAGGAGGGTGTGTTGGCGGTCCGGTATTTGTTTTTGACGATTTCATGATACTCCCAGATTTTTATAGATGGTGGCGTAGCGTTAGTCAGGCTTCGATATTTCAGAAAGCGCCTCAGCGACCGGCTGGATGTTCGAACTCTCGACGGCAAAATCGCCCAGCGCTACGATACCGACAAGGCGCTTGTTGCGGTCAACCACCGGCAAACGCCGCACCTGCCGCTCGCTCATGATCTTTGCAGCCTGTTCGACCGAATCATCCTCATAAGCCCAAGCGATGCCTTCTGACATCACATCACGTACCTTGGTGTTGGCGTCCATGCCTTCGGCAACGGCACGAATGGCGATGTCGCGGTCCGACAGGCTTCCTATCATTCGGTCATCCTCGCCGACTGGCATCATTCCGAAGTCCCCGTCACGCATCTTTATTGCGGCATCTTTGATGCTCATGTCAGGGCTGATGACCTGCACGTCACGACTCATCAGGTCTTTTAACTGTTGCATTTTCATTTTCCTTGTGAGGTTGCTTTTGATGCATCCATGATGGAGGTTGAACCGTTCGACGTCTGTGTGTTGTCGCACACACCATGCGCTCTAACGGAAGATTTGGTTTGAAGGCTAGTCAGCCTAGCACCACCGACCAGAAGTCGAACACACTTTGCCACGTGCGCCATTCAACCAAACTTGCTCTTCATCCAGTGTTGATGCAATTGAAAGATGAGAGTCAAAGGAAACATGAAGCGTTTCCGAAACATGCGTATTTTCGATAGGAAGTTCCCAAGTTAGGAAGACTAGATTGCAATCTCGGTCAGTCGAAAAGTCCGATGCTTTAAACCCGCTGCTGCCGCGTGGAATAACTGCATGCGGTTGACCAGTATCGAAAATCACGACCGTTCCTCTGACCAAGGGGATTCGACGGTTCATAGACGGAAAATGCAAATCTAGGCCTTTGTCTTCGCTCAAAAAAAGATTGCAAAAAGCTGAGCTGCCGTAGTGTTCGCCATCATGGTGATACTTTGCGCCTCGGCAGGCCATTAAAGCGATACTGCTCTCGGCGAGGACATCCTGCAGCCCCAACGTTCGCGTCCAATCTGATGCCGCTTGCACGCAGTTTTTAAAATCTGGCCAGCGCATACGAGCTCGTGCTAACGGCAATGCCTCAACGTCACCGGGTTCGAGTTCTAGGTGCAGTGAAATTTCCCTGTCCCAATCTGCAGTCAGTCGAACAGACGGTGCAGGAATATCAACAGTACCTGTCAGCACACTATCGCTCACGTTTCGGCTGCGCATGGCGTTATTACTCCAAAAATACGATGTAAGCGCAGATAAAGGCTCAAGTTTAGGCGCAGTGTTAAGTAAGACAGAAATACGATCCATGCCGCAATTTTAGAGGCGTTTAAAATCGAGTTTTACACACTACTTCGCAATACAAGCTCTGCCAACTGATATGCATACCAGCGCCCTCGTTTTATTTTCTGGCGGTCAAGATTCCACCACTTGCTTGGCACTCGCTTTGAGCAAGTACGAGCGTGTTGAGACGATTGCTTTCGACTATCGCCAGCGGCACAGCGTCGAGCTTGAGGCACGGTTACGCGTTTTAGAGCAAATCAAGCTGCAATTTCCACAGTGGGCACACAAGCTGGGTGAAGACCATTTGCTTGATTTAGGTGTGCTGGGGCAGGTGAGCGAAACCTCGCTGACGCGTGATGTGGCTTTCAAAATGGAAAGCTCGGGCCTGCCAAACACCTTTGTGCCAGGCCGAAACCTGCTGTTTTTGACCTTGGCTGCGGCATTGGCGTATCGGCGTGACTTGCAAGTGATGGTGACTGGCGTTTGCGAAACTGACTTTTCAGGCTATCCCGACTGCCGCGACGACACCATGAAAGCCATGCAACTCGCGCTGTCACTGGGTATGGATAAGCGTTTTTTGATTGAAACCCCGTTGATGTGGATAGACAAGGCTGATACCTGGGCATTGGCCGCTTCGCTAGGTGGGCAGTCCTTGGTCGATTTGATCATTGAACACACCCACACCTGCTACTTGGGCGACCGCCTGCATCGCCATGCTTGGGGCTATGGCTGCGGCGCATGCCCCGCTTGCGATTTGCGGGCTAAGGGCTACGAGCGCTGGGTGGCTGCTACCGAGTAAGTTGCTGAAGCTGATTCGTTGGACGCGTCGACGGCAGTAGACTTTTCAAGCGTCCACGTTTGATTATGAAACGCAGCCACACTTGGTCTATGCGCTATAGATATAATAGCACCTTTGGCAAGTAATACGCCGGCTAGAAGTCGTTTGTATAGTGTATTTTCAGCTTCAACATCGAGTGCACTCGTCGCTTCATCGGCAAATATCCATTGGGGTTTTTTAAGCAACACACGGGCAATCGCTAAGCGCTGCTGCTCGCCGCCTGAGAGCATTTGGCCCCACGCTTGCTTGTCGTCTAAACGATTCGCTAACTGCGGTAGTAAGGCTTCTGTCAACGCGGCTTGCAAGGCTGCGTCGTCGTACTTGGTGGCTGGTTCTGGATAAGCCAGTGCATCACGCAACGAGCCGTTAGGAAAGTAAGGTCGTTGCGGGATAAACATGGCGTTCGCAGGCATGTGAATTTGCCCTTTGCTGAATGGCCAGATACCTGCAAATGCGCGGAACAGAGTTGATTTACCGCTGCCCGATGGACCGTTTAGCAAAATAGCATCACCCGCTTGTGCGGTGAGTGCGGTGTCTGTCAGCAGAACTTTGCCATTGGGAAGTGACAGCGTTAAGTCGTTTGTGGATAAATGACTTGAATCGGCACCGATAATGGTTGTGGTTGACAACAAAGCTTCGCTGGCCGTCATGCTTTCGTCAAAACTGGTCAAACGGTCTGTGGTGGCGCGCCAACTGGCCAAGCCGCTGTAACTGTCCACAAACCAACTCAGTGAGTTTTGCACTTGCCCAAACGCGCTGGCAATTTGCATCAACTGCCCCAGCTGAATTGCACCGCTGAAAAAGCGCGGTGATGCAACTAGGAACGGAAAAATAATGGCGGCTTGGCCAAAAAAACTGGTAAACCAGATCAAGTTTTTTTGTGCCTTGATGAGTGCCAGGTAATTACTGATGACGGTGGTAAACCGCGTATCAAGCTGGGTTTTTTCAACGCTTTCGCCTTTGTCTAGGGCAATAGATTCGCTGTACTCACGTACACGCACCATGTGGTGGCGAAAGTCGGCTTCGTACTTTTGTTGAAAAAAGTTCAAACTGATTTGAGATTTGCCAATGTAGTGCGTCAGTACACTGCCAACGAGGCAATACACCACAGCCGCCCACAGCATATAGCCTGGAATGGTGTAGCTGATGCCGCCCAAGGCAAACGAAAATGCACCAGATAATCCCCAAAGAATACCCACAAAACTAACCAAAGTGACCACAGAGTTAAGTAAGCCCATGCATAACGAAACCGTCTGCGTCGTGAACTGGTTCACATCTTCCGATATCCGCTGGTCGGGGTTATCGGTATTAACAGCGGTATTGATAGCGTTTATGTCAGTGCCCGCAGATTTGGCAAAACGCGATAGTTCCAGCTTGTAAAAGGTTTGATTGCTCAGCCAGCGTTGTAAATAATAAGTCGTCATCCACTTGCGCCAGCGCATTTCAAGCACTTGTGTGAGGTAAAACTTGTAAACCACAATCACGATGCTGCCGAATGCCAGATATGTAAAGCGGGTGAGCTGTTTCCAAAACACTGGCTCGTCTTTGTTTTGCAGAGCATCGTAAAAAACGCCGTTCCAGTCGTTGAACTGCACAGCCATGTACACCGTCGCCAAATTCAACAGCACGATGGCCAACAGCAAACCACGCGCTTGCCATTTTTGGTCAGACTGAAAGTAAGGCATAGCCAACTTGACAACGCGTTTAACAAAGGCGTTGAAGGATTTGAATTTCGCAATTAATTGCATCTCAGTTCCTCGGTTCTCGGTATTAAGTGTTTGATACGCCACTGGCGACGTGCCCCGACGGCACATGCATGGCAGCAGAGTTGACGTGGCCGGTTTGGTCGTCAAAGAAGAAGTCAGGTTCAAACTCACGCAAAAACTCGCCTTTGGCCAAACCGCCTAAAAACATGGCTTCATCCACCTCAATATTCCAGTTCATCAAGGTGCGAATGGCGCGCTCATGCGCAGGTGCGCTGCGGGCGGTGACAAGAGCGGTGCGCAGCCGCATGGTTGGTGTGCCTTCCTGCTGTAAGCGATGCAGCGCTTCAAGTAGGGGTTTGAACGGGCCACCGCTCAGCGGTAAATTGGCGTTGTCTTTTTCGTGCTGTTGAAAGGCGGACAAACCTTGCTCTTGAAACACACGCTCAGCCTCGTCGCTGAAGAGCACGGCATCGCCGTCGAAGGCGATACGCACTTCGTTGGGGTGCGCGCTGCTGGCGTGGGTGGATTGTGGGTAGACCTGGGCTGCTGGCACGCCAGCTTCAAGCGCGGCTCGCACATCGCTCAAATGCGTTGATAAAAACAAATTGGCATGTAGTGGCTTCAAATAACGCCACGGTGGTTGGCCACGGGTGAAGGTGCCGCGTTGTACATTGAGCCCGAAATGCTGCGCAGACCTGAAGACTCGCATGCCTGAAACAGGGTCATTGCGCGACAGGATGACGACTTCTACGCGTTTAACATCGCCAGAATTGAAGGCCAGTAGCTTTTTTACCAGTGAAAAAGCCACGCCCGGTTTGGCGGGTTCATCCAATTTGGACAATTGCAAGTCCATGTAGGCGCGGTCGTCGCCCTGCTCAAAAACTTCATTCTCTTGCTCAAAGTCGAATAAAGCGCGGGATGAGATGGCAACGACAAGTTGCCCGTTTAAATTAGTAGCCATTTTGCGAGTGTAAATCACGCGCTCTCTTGCCCCAGACTACATTTAAAAAATAGGCTTGGTTACCCTAGGTTTAACCCCAAGTTTTTACAAAGCGCCAGTGTTGGTACGCTTTGGTTCATCGTATAAAAATGAATACCCGGTGCGCCGCCTTTGATGAGTTCTTCGCACAAACTGCTCACCACATCCAAGCCAAAGGCTTTGATGGAAGCGGTATCGTCGCCAAACGCATTCAAACGCAGACGAATCCAGCGCGGAATCTCAGCACCGCAAGCGTCTGAAAAACGCATCAGCTGCGTTGAGCTGGTGATGGGCATGATGCCAGGAATCACCGGAATGGTGATATTGTGCTTGGCGCACTCTTCCATGAAGTGAAAATAGGCCGCAGCATTGTAAAAATACTGGGTGATGGACGAATCCGCTCCCGCTTTGACCTTGGTAACGAAGGCTTGCATGTCCGCTTCTGGCGATTTTGCCTGCGGGTGCACCTCTGGGTAGCTGGCCACTTCCAGGTGAAAAGCATCGCCTGTCTCAGCACGGATAAATTCAACCAAGTCGCTGGCATAGTGAAACTCGCCGCCTGCGCCATAGCCACTGGGTAAGTCGCCTCGCAGTGCCACCAAGCGTCTCACGCCGTTGGCGCGTAATTCGGCCAACTGCTCGCGAACCGTGGCTTTGGTTGCACCTACGCAGGAGAAGTGCGACGCAGCATCCACGCCTTCAGCCAAAATTTCATTGACCGTGCCGAATGTGCCCGCTTGCGTCGAACCGCCAGCGCCGAAGGTAACGGAGCAAAACTGGGGTTTCAAGGGGTACAAAGCTTGGCGCACCACGCGCAGTTTCTCGAAACCTTCTGGCGTTTTAGGAGGGAAAAACTCTAAACTGATCGGTAAATTAGTTGTCATGCTGATTTTCTCAATTTTTTTTATTTTGCTGCTTTTTTAGTTTGAGCTTTAGTTTTAGCAGTTGTTTTTACTACAGCCACTGCTTGTTCTTCAGCGCGTATTTCTGCGCGTACTTCTTGCTTTGACGCATGAATAAAAAACTCGCGGTTGCCATCGCCGCCTTGAATGGGTGACTCCAGCCAAGTGTGCACAGTCAAACCCTGCTCTGCATAAGCTTCGCGCACCCGCTTTTCAACCTGCTCATACAAAGCCGCTTCGCGCACGATGCCGCCTTTACCAACTTGTCCAAAATTCAATTCAAACTGCGGTTTTACCAGCATCACCAAGCAGCCGTTAGGTTTTAGTAGAGGTGCAATAGCGGGTAAAACGAGGGTTTGGGAGATGAACGACAGGTCGCCAACGATAAAGTCAAATTCGACAACAAAATCAGGCTCAAATAGCGTACTAGCCGGCGTATTTATTGACTGAGTAGCTATATTTTTAGGAGTAAATTCAGCGTCGTCATAGCTGTCATCGTCAAACTCTGAATCAAAATCGTCGTCCTCTTGCTCATCTTCACCTGCCAGTAGTTTGGCAATCTCATCAGCAATCGTCCCTGGCTCACGCGCATTCACGCGTTCAAAGCACAAAACGCGTTCGTCTGAACGCAGTTTGTCATGCAATTGACCAAAACCCACATCCACGCCAACGACTCGCGCCGCACCTTGCTGAAGCAGGCAATCTGTAAATCCGCCTGTGGACTGGCCCACGTCTAGGCAAGTGCTGTCCGTAACAGACAATCCCAGCTGTTTCAACGCACCTTCCAACTTTAAACCGCCGCGTGAGACGTAGCGGGCTTCGGCATCGTTGAGCAGCTCAATTTGCGCGTCATCCGGCAAAATATCGCCATTTTTTGCGATGCGTTGCCAATAAAGTGCTGAGCCAGAACTGCTGGCAGCACCGATTTCAGCGCCGCTCATCGCCCCTTGCGCGGTGTGGTGGTGACCCAGCTTGAGCCACTGCACACCGCTGGCTATCAGCCGCTGCGCTTGAGCGCGGGTGCTAGCCAGGCCACGTTGGACGAGAAGTTGATCTGCACGCATGAAGTAGTTATTTTAGAGATAAAAATAGCGCTAGCCGGCGTATTTATTGCCAGTAGCGCTATGTATTTAATAGCTATTTAAATTTAAACCTGATTGATTTAAATGTATTTCGCTATCGCTAATTAATAGCGGTAAGTGTCAGCCTTATAAGGGCCGGCTTTGTTTACGCCAATGTAGTTGGCTTGCTCTGTGGTCAACTCAGTCAACACGGCGCCCACCTTTTTCAGGTGTAAACGTGCGACTTTTTCGTCCAAATGCTTAGGCAAAACATACACTTGGCCCACTTTGTAATCTTTTGGTTTTGTGAACAATTCGATTTGTGCAATCGTTTGGTTCGCAAAACTGGAAGACATCACAAAGCTTGGGTGGCCCGTGCCGCAGCCCAAGTTCACCAAGCGGCCTTGCGCCAGCAAGATGATGCGCTTGGATGGTTTTTTGCCAGATTTCGGGAAAATCACGTGGTCAACTTGTGGTTTGATCTCTTCCCACTTGCATTTGGCGAGCGATGCAACGTCGATTTCATTGTCAAAGTGGCCAATATTACAAACGATGGCGTTGTTTTTCATCGCATCCATGTGCTTGTAGGTGATGACGTTTTTGTTGCCAGTGGCGGAGACGAAAATGTCGGCCCTGTCGGCTGCATATTCCATGGTCACGACTTTGTAGCCTTCCATTGCGGCTTGCAATGCGTTGATCGGGTCAACTTCAGTCACCCACACTTGCGCAGACAGAGCCCTCAGCGCTTGCGCTGATCCTTTACCCACGTCACCGTAGCCAGCTACCACGGCAATCTTGCCGGCAATCATCACGTCGGTCGCGCGTTTGATCGCGTCAACCAAAGACTCGCGGCAGCCATACAAGTTGTCGAATTTAGACTTGGTGACTGAATCGTTCACGTTGATGGCGCGTAATTTCAAAGTGCCTTTGACAGACATTTCGTTCAAACGCAACACGCCCGTGGTGGTTTCTTCCGTCACGCCAATGATGTTTTTCAGGCGACGGCTGTACCAAGTTGGGTCAACTTTCAATTTGGCTTTGATCGCATTGAACAAGCAAATCTCTTCTTCACTGCCTGGCTTAGAGATGACTTTGAGGTCTTTCTCAGCCTGTGTGCCCAAATGCATCAGCAAAGTAGCGTCGCCACCGTCGTCCAAAATCATGTTTGGACCTTCTGCAGCCGTGCCTTTTTTACCGGTGAATTCAAAAATGCGGTGTGTGTAATCCCAGTACACATCCAAGCTCATGCCTTTGTAAGCAAACACTGGCGTACCAGCGGCAACCAAAGCGGCTGCAGCGTGGTCTTGTGTCGAGAAAATGTTGCACGATGCCCAGCGCACTTCAGCGCCCAAAGCTTGCAGAGTCTCAACCAACACAGCGGTTTGAATCGTCATGTGCAAAGAGCCAGTGATACGTGCGCCTTTGAGCGGTTGTGATTTTGCGAATTCTTCACGGATAAACATCAATCCTGGCATTTCTGTCTCGGCGATGTTCAGTTCTTTGCGGCCAAAAGCCGCCAGGCTCATGTCTGCAACGGCATAGTCTTGCTTGGCAGCTGCAACGATTGCATTGACTATGGCTTTTGCTGTTGGCTTGGCGGCTGGCTTAGCAGCTGGTTTTGTTGCTGGTTTTGCTGTAGTTTTCTCAGCAGTAGTTTTCGATTTTGCGACCGGATTCATAGCTCACTCCAAATATTTAAAGTTAAATAGATAAGGTTAGCCACTGCGACTGATTGATGAAACTTTGGGGAAATGTAATTTCACCGGCTTCACCTCACAGAACAGTGGGTGAGCGCGGTTGGTGCAGTGCGTTTGAACTTTAGGGCTTCAATCTAACATGCTGTCCGAGCCTCGTTCTAGTAGTTTGAACTGCATCGCTCCTCGGATTAATGATTATAGCGCCAAAGTAAAGATCATGTATTTCTTGTTTTTTCTCCAAACACTCAAATACTTTTTTTAAGAAGAGATTAATTTTTATGAGAACTTTGCCTATTAAGTCACAGACGCCAAGATTGGCTTAATGGAGAATTTAAGCCGTTACTCAGAAAACATCTCATGTTCAATATTTACAGATCACAACGTTTTATTTCTCAAGCTTGCGTCGGTATCACGACCAGCTTCGCGGTTTTCGCAACAAATGCTGCGCTCGCCGCGACGAAGGAACCAATGTTGAATACCACTGTAGTGATGACGCTGGGCGCGCAATGGGCAGATCGGCCATTTGCAGTATCTATTGCATTTGTACTTGGCTTAATCGTGATGATAATGATGGCCTACGGCATACGACACACCATTTTTACACTCAGTCGGCTATTTGGTGTTCAACATTGCCCAGCCGCATATATCGATACTGCACATTGGCCGCAGATTACAGTGTTCGTAGCGGCACACAATGAAGAAAAAGTTATTGCGGGATGTCTTAACGCATTGTTGCAGACAGACTATCCTGTAGACAAGGTCAAAATTGTCCCGGTGAATGATCGCTCGCAGGACGGCACTAAAAATATAATTGATGCGTATGTCGCCGACCATCCAAAACGCATAGTTCCATTTCATCGCAGTACGGGAAAAGCGGGCAAAGCGGCTGCGTTGAAAGATGCGCTGCCGTTCGTGGATGGAGATATTGTCATCATATTTGATGCTGACTATGTGCCGGGAGTAGGTTTATTGCGTCAGCTCGTAGCGCCTTTCTTTGATCCTGAAGTTGGCGCCGTGATGGGTCGGGTCGTGCCCGTGAATGCAGGCACTAACTTGTTAACCCGAATGCTTGACCTTGAGCGTTCGGCAGGATATCAAGTTGATCAACAGGCGCGTATGAACTTGAACACAGTCCCGCAATATGGCGGCACGGTGGGCGGTGTACGTCTATCTGCTGTAGCGACCGTGGGAGGATGGCATGACGACGTGCTTGCTGAAGATACCGATATAACTTTTCGCTTGTTGATTAACGGTTGGAAGACGGTGTACAACAACAGCGCAGAGTGTTATGAGGAAGTCCCCGAAGAGTGGTCGGTGCGCATGCGTCAAGTCAGGCGCTGGGCCAAGGGGCACAACCAAGTGCTTTATCGATATTGGCGTCAGTTGTTGGTAAGCCCGTTTGTGACTACGCGTCAGCGAATTGATGGAATGATGCTACTTCTGGTGTTCTCCATGCCTCCATTACTGCTGGTGGGTTGGATTTTGGCGCTCATTCTGTATTACCTTAACGCAGCAACTTTTGTGGCATTTTTTATACCGCTATTGGGGCTCGTAGCGTACGGTACTCTGGGTAATTTTGCGGCTTTTTTAGAAATCGTGATCGCTGTTTTGTTGGATGGGCATCGTCGCCGAATTAGATTGCTTCCTGTCAATCTGCTGTGCTTTTTTGTCAGCCTTGTGTCTATATCAATGGCACTTGTTGAATCTGTTACTGATAGATTGTTGGGTAAAGAATTGGTATGGCATAAAACATTGCGCTATCGGAAAGCCGTGCCGGCATGAGTACAGACATACCATTCTTCCTATTTTTGTTGGTATCAACAAGCCTCACTCTGATGGTGATGCCGTTTTTCCCTGCTTGGCGTGAATGGCGCCGCCCTACAGATGATGGCGCTTTGGTTGTTGCTGGAGATCAGACACATAAGACTATCAATGTGGCTCGGCAGTATATTGACAAAACTTGGCTAGAGTTCAGCGAGGGAACCGTTGCTAGTCATCAAATAACTTCGGCATCCGGAATTTTCATGGCGCAAAAATGCTGCTTTGAGAAACTGCATGCACCTGTGATTCATTTTGGTGAAATGTTTGTGCGCGCTGGTGTACATAAAAACACATTAGCAATCCACGAGTTTTCGATGGAGCGTGTCGTGGGAGTGACGCAGTGGGGGCAAAACGGGTTTCGTGTCAATGGAGATTTTGAAATTCCAGCGGCTAGCATTTTTAAAGGTTCATTGGTCGTTACAGGATTCTTATCAATAGGTGCGGGTGCTCAAGTAGAGGGTGATTTAAAAGCATATAAAGGCATTTTTATTGGTGAAAATGCACAAATAACTGGAGCTATTTTTTGCGAAGATGGCATACATATTTCACGACATAGCAATGTGGGTGGCCCGGTCGTCGCCGATACACATTTGTTTATTGGGTTAAATTGCGTGTTGGGTAGCGCAACGGCTCAAACAACGATTTCTGCAAACTTAATTCTTATTGGAAACGGTGTTGTGGCTCATGGCACTGTGTGGGCAACTCAAGCTGGCATCGTATGGGAGCAGGTATGAAAAAAATCAGCAGATTTTTTTCTTTAACGCTGTACATACTGCTTGCTGCTTTTCCAAGTCATGCTGAAAATTTAAATTTGACTGGATATGCCGATGAGTCTGGGGCCATCAGCATTCAACATAATGGCGCTACTGTTGATCCTTATTTCGTTTTGCAAGCACTGTTGCTCGCACAGGAGTACGGATTTGACACCACGCAGTATTCTGCAAAGTGGGCGACATGGTTGTTGTCGCGTCAAAAGCCCGATGCTACGTTTGATCGTTATTGTAAAAATGGTCCTGTCTGGGCACCATGCAAAAACGCCGATGCCGATGATTCGGTGCTGGCGTTATGGCTGAAATTCTGCGACTCCTTGCCCGTACCTCTTGGCGGGAGTCTCGCCATACTAAAAAGCCGTCAACTCGCGTTGGCATCGTTGACCAAGCTGGTTGATCCTGCGCGAGGGATATACCTCGTATCGCCAGTGTATCAACATGGATTGTTCATGGATAACCTAGAGGTGTGGTCATACAGTGCAGCGCATGCAGCTGCTGAAAATCCCACACATCCCAATTTTGCACGATCCATCCACAAAGTTTTCTGGGATCAAGGAAATCAACGATTTTTGGTCTCTACGCAGCCCGAACAAAGAGACAAGTCGTATAGATTCTACCCAGACGCTGTGGCGCAGATATTCCCGCTGCTCGGCAAATACCCGTTTATTCCGGCAGGCCGCACAACGCACTATCGCAAATGGATGCAATTGCACCGAAGCGATTGGCTGATTCAGGTGCGCAGTGACTTCGCATGGGGTTTGGTGGCCATAGTTGCGTTGAAACAAGGCGACGTGGTTTCTGCAGGTTGTTGGCTTAAAAATTCCTTGCCACACCGTCACAGCGCGCATTGGACAGTAACCGATGAGGTAGTACTGCAAATTTTACAGTCAAAAAAAATAGCAGTCATCGAAAACAAGGAGCTTTGCAAATGAAAACATATTTAGCTTGCATGGGCACACGACCAGAAATAATAAAGATGGCAGCTGTGCATCGCATCATAAAGGAACGTGGGGACCGCGTCGTAGTGCTGCATACGGGTCAGCATGAAACCATAGCGCACGTGCTGTACAAATTTTTTGACATGGGGCCAGATATTGAGATTGACTTGCAAAGGCGCTCTCCCAGGCTGGGTGATCTCACCGCCGCATTGCTTGAGGGGGTAGACCGAATCGTTGACGAGGTTCGTCCAGATGCGGTGTTGGTGCAAGGCGACACTACTTCTGCGCTGGTTGGTGCCATGGCGGGCTATTACCATGACATCCCCGTGGCGCATATTGAGGCTGGCCTGCGCACAGGGGAGCGCGACCCTTTTCCCGAGGAGAAAAATCGCGAAATGATTGGACGGCTTGCGCATTGGCATTTTCCACCCACAGCACAGGCTCGACGTAACCTCATCGGTGAAGGTATTGCCCAAGAGCGGATTTTTCTTGTTGGAAACACAGTCATTGATACTGCCTTATGGGTGAGGGAGCGCATAGCTAGCGGTACTTTTGATGCTAGCGACACCATGCCAAGTCAGCTACGCAAGTTTTTAATAGAGCACCCAGAGCAACGCATGCTGTTGGTCACAGCACATCGACGGGAGAATTGGGGTCAACCCATACGCGACATTGCTAGCGCTATTTGTCTGATGTTGCTCGATCACCCGGATCTAATTGCGGTTTGGCCGGTACATCCTAATCCAACCGTACGTAAAGATGTGGAGGCTGTGATGGATACATTGAGTCCATCTGCCAGATCGAGAATCTGCCTGACAGAATCTCTTGACTATCCCGCGCTTATTGCTGTACTTGCGCGATGTTATTTCACAGTTACCGACTCGGGTGGTATACAGGAAGAAGCATCTGCCATGGCACGGCCAGTGCTTATCGCTAGAAACAGCACTGAGCGCCAAGAGCTTCTACAGGCTGGGGGAGCTAGTCTGGTTGGAACAAGCGTCGATTGCATCGCAGAGGAAGCTACTAAGCTCTTAACGCAGGTTGCAATATATCAAGCCATGCAATTAACTACCAGCCCTTTCGGGGATGGATTTTCCGCGCAAAGAATAGCTGATGTTCTTGCCGAAACTCATTAAAAGACTCGGGACATCATGAAAATATATCATCCATCTAAGCTCATGCTACTGGCAGGGTGCATGTTGCCTCTGGGTTCATTGGCACAGGATGAGTCCAAAAACGCCATCGAGTCATCCCCTCAATTCATGATGACGACCGATACGATCTCCCCGGCACCGATCACAATGCCCAACCGTGGCATAGAGATTTATACAAGTAGACACAATCTGTCAGGCGGATATGGAGATTGGAGCGAAACAGGGTTGCGAGGTAAGTATCAAACCGGCGCTAATCTTCTACAGTCTGAATTGGCTTCTACGCGTCGATTCAATGAATCAGGCACTTACCTCGGTCTAAGCGATACGGTCATCATCAGTCCAGGATGGTTTGGCACGTTTTCAGTTGGTGCGGGAAGCGGTGCATCATATTTGCCACGCTATCGTGTCGATGGCTTTATCAACCGAAAGCTTCTGTCAGACCAAAACCTAATTGGTACGTTGGGTGCGGGTCATTATCGTGCGCCAGACGGACATGCAGACCACAATTTGAGTTTAGGTGGTACCTATTATTTCTCTCAGCCTTGGATTTTGCAGGCAGAGGTAAAATTTAATACGAGTAACCCTGGAAAAGTCCATACCCGCCAGCAATTTGTTGCGTTGACTTGGGGTCATGACAAACAAACTCAAATCACAGGTCGTTATGCTTGGGGAACTGAGGGCTATCAGTCAACAGGAGCAGGCGCATCTCTAGTTGACTTTAGTAGTCGTCAAGCAAGTATTGCTGTGCGTCATTGGATCAATGAAAATTGGGGTGTTTCTGCTAATTTTGAACGGTACAAAAACCCATCCTATCGTAGAAATGGAGTCAATCTCCATTTATTCTGGCAATTCCAATGAAACCTCGCAGCGCGCTGAGGCTCAAGCCCATTTACGTCACTGCTCTGGATGCTGCTCGTGTAGCACTAGATAGTGCACGAGCCTTGGCAAATGAAAAGCCATCGCAAAGCGCTTTGCACAGGTTGCGCTTTTCCCCCCGAACATTTGTCGAGTTGATTCTGATGGCGGCTGTACCCAGCTTGGCGCTATGGTGGTTCAAACCCATTCTGATGCAGGGTTGGTTTGAGGTGATCGCTTGGTGGTCAAGCCGGCTCGAACTACCTTTGGCGCTGGTCAACATCGGCGGGATAGATTCGCTGCAATGGTGGGCTGCGCATTCCGGTTATTTGGTACCTGGCGCTGGCAACGGCACCATTACGGCTGCAGTGGTCATTGCAGTGTATGCGGGTACTTTTTGGATGAGTGACCGGCAGACACCGCTAAAGTATGGCCTGCGAGTGCTATGCCTGATTCAATCCAGTGCATTGCTGTTTTTCATGTTCAGCCCGTCGATGTTTTCGTACACAGTAGCCGGTCACCTTACGACGATGCTTGATGCGGGCTATTACCTGATGCTGGCAGTTGCTCCTCTTTTGGCATTGGGCTGGGGCGTACTGCGCGTGCCCACATACCAAAAGCTGCTGTACCCACTTCTCATGGTTGCGTATTTCGCAGTCATGGTGCCTCACAAAGCGCTGCTGCATGCACTGATACTGCAGCATTTCTCAGTCCTGTTTATGCCCATTTTGTACCTATGCTTTGGTGCGGTCTTCGACTTGATGGTGTTTGTCGCGTTGTATTCATGGCTCGCCAGCATGGCTCCAATGCAAGCTCTTAACCAAGAAGTAGCGCCATGAAGCGCCTCTTTCCAAACGTTGCGCGCAAAGCATGGGTGTTACTTGTAGCCCTGAGTTTATTGGGCGTACTGGCATTGCTTTACATAGCTTCATTCAAAGCACAACCAACCATGATCTTGCTGATACCGAGCGCGCAATCTTTGTCCGATCCTGTTTCTCAAGCATGGTTAGATGCATCACGCGAGGAAGGGCTCTCGGTTGTCACAATGACAGATGATGAATTCATGCGCTATGGCGGAAATAATCAATCTATCGCTGGCGTCATCGTTCCAGATTCTGTACATACGCATGCGTCAGATTTATTGATAAACTACTTGCATTCTTACGTGCAATTCGGCGGCAATCTTTTTGTCGTATTCGATGCCGCGCTACTTGATAAAGAAAAAGGTGGTTACGCGCTAGAACAATCAAGATTGTCTTCCCTGGTCGGGGTACGGTACGCCATGTATGGAGAGCTGCGGGAAAAAATGTTTGGACAGGGCCCCGTTTTTGGTACGCGCTTGAGTGC
>JAYSZH010000118.1:0-10275 GCA_043738155.1 Polaromonas sp.
GCCAGCGTGGGCAGTGCCTGGGTATTTTTGCTCAACGCCGTGCTGTCGCTAGCTGCAGCTGTCGTCATCACCCGCTGGAAACGCGAACACAAACCACACCCTCTGGGGCGTGAAAAATTGACCAGCGCCATGCGTATTGGGATTCAATATGTCGCGCAGTCGCACCACCTCAAAGGCGTGTTGGTACGGATTTCGATCTTTTTCTTCACCTCCACCGCGTTGGTCGCGCTGATGCCTTTGATCGCCCGCAACTTGCACGGTGGCGGTGCGGGCACGTTCACGCTGATGCTGGCCTCCATGGGCGCGGGTGCGATTGTGTCCACCGCGTTTTTGCCGCAACTGCGTCGTGCGCTGTCGCGCGATGCCTTGGTGCTCGGCGGCGCAGCCGTGCAGTCCATCGCCATGCTGGTGATGGCGTTTACCACCAACAGCGGCGTGGCAGTGCTGGCGATGCTGTTTGCTGGAGCGGCCTGGATAACAACGGCCAACACACTCAGTGTCTCCGCGCAAATGGGTTTACCCGACTGGGTGCGTGCACGCGGCATGTCCATGTACCAAATGGCCATCATGGGCTCCAGCGCAGCGGGCGCAGCCGTTTGGGGACAAGTGGCCACTGTTGCCGATGTACAAATGAGCCTGATCGTTGCCGCCTGCACCGGTTTGCTGGCCATGGCATTGACCAATCGTTTGATGCGCAGCCAAGGCATGGTTGAAGATTTAACGCCCTCCACTGCTTTCAACATCCCGCAGGCCGACGAACCTCCCAAGCAGGGCAATGTGATGATCATGGTCGAATACCGCATAGCCCCCGAGCGCGCTGCCGAATTCCGCGCCCTGATGATTGAAGGCCGCCGCAGCCGTCTGTCGCATGGCGCTTTGTCGTGGGAGCTGTTGCACGACATCAACGAACCGAGCCGTTTTGTGGAAATGATCGTCGACGAGTCCTGGAACGACCACCTGCGCCGCTTCGACCGAGTCACCACCGCCGACGTCGCTTTGCGCGACAGGAAATTGGCGTTTCACATCGGCGAATCGCCACCAGTAGTGACTCGGAGTTTGATGGAGACGACGGTGAAGGCGGGGTGATTGAAATGGAACCTACAGACAAACTTCTAATAGCTGATGAAATGCTAGATGCATCAATAGTTGAATTTTTAGATCACAAAAGATATTTCGCATCCCTAAATCTAGCAGGCGTTGCAGAAGAGATTTACGGAAATTTTCTTAAATTTAGTGGCTTACCAAATACACAACGCGAAACAATAGACTTGGTTCGTGCAATTGGCAACGTCGAAGGCGCCCCGGAATTATCCGACAAGGAATGGTGGCAAATAGCTACGAGTGACAAAAATGCAATCAAACACATAGATTCGATTCAGGATCAATTTGTCATAATAAACGCGCTAGATAGTTCTCGATTAGTGATGAACGATGCTTTATCAAATCACCTAAAACTTAATCGAGAAGTCACTCCAACTGTTAAAAGATTTTATGAATTTGGTAGGCAGTGGACAACTAAAAACTCTCGTCCTGAGATGTAGCAAATCAAGCCGCCGCCCGCGTTAGCCTATCAACACCATCCCCGCCATCCTAGCTGCCGCTTTGTCAAACGTCATCGTCCGCTCACAGCCTGCGCTGGCTGATAAACGCTCAATCAAACAGTCTGAAAAATCTGCTTTGCTTCCTGAATAAATGCGCACTGCGCTAGCAACCACGGCTGCACGATCAAGTTTGATGGTATCTACCGTCATGAGCGTTTGCATGACTTCAGCAAACTGCTGGCGCGTAAAGTTGTAGACTGATTCAAGAACCCAACTTAACTCGACCACGGTGATTAAGGTCACAAACCCAGGCGAAGCGTCATCCAAGCTTTCAATCAACGAATTAGCCAGTGCAGCCTGCTTCTTGTCATCTTGCGTGATGTAGCGTACGAGAACGTTTGTGTCTAAGCCAATCATTTGACTAATCCCGCAGAAGCTCCGCGCTTGGCAATCGCAGCATTCATCTCTTCAATAGAGACAGCTTTTGCGGGTTTAGCAAACATACCTTTGAGTGCCGTGACAGCCATCTTTTGTGCTGGTTTGAAGATAAATCCGCCCGCAGGTGCCATTTCAAAAGCAATCCTATCACCAGCACCCAGCTTGAGTGCAAAGCGGATTTCTGCTGGAATGGTAATTTGACCTTTAGATGTGATAGTTGCAGTGATCATGGCAAAATTCCTATTTACTACATTTCCTTACTTTAATGTAAGGTAAAACAATTGTCAAGCCGCCGCCCGCGTCACCCTGTCCCTTACCCCATCCCACACCGCATCTTCAGGCGGCGTTTCCACCCAAATCAGCTTGATATCGGGCTGATCCAGCTCGCGCAGGGTGGCGAAGAGCTGTTGTGCGGCTAATCCTGCGTCTTCCGGCATGCGGCGGAAAAGGATGTTGGTGGAGGCGCTGTGCATTTGCTGGCGGGAGTAGACGGCGATGTGTTTGGCGTCTGTGCCCAAAATATCCAGCGCGGTTTGCAGGGCTTTGGCGTCCATCAGGCGGAGTTTGGCTTTGGGGGCGTAGTGGGATTCGAGCGTTCCCGATGCCCTTGGGGCGGCTTCCAACACCTCTCTTGGAGCAGTTTTCAGAAGTATCAAATCAGCCTCTAGCCGGCGTATTTCCTGAGAAAGAAGCTCTTTATTAGATAGCAAATTTTGACCGCAAGCGTATTCAATTTGCGTAGCCGTCAGCACACCCGGACGCAACAACACGGGCACGCCACGGCTGCAGTCGACAATAGTTGACTCGATGCCGACGCTGCAGGCACCGCCGTTCAAAATCAGCAAGTCCCTATAGACAGAATTTTCAAACTCGCCCTGCACATGCGCTGCAGTGGTTGGGCTGACACGGCCAAACTGGTTGGCGCTGGGGGCGGCTAGACCGTGGATACCGCGTTGAGAACAGGCTTTGAGCAGTGCCAGAGCCACGGGGTGCGAAGGGCAACGCAGGCCGACGGAGTTTTGACCACCGGCGGCGGCGGCGGCGATTTCAAGACGACGCGGCAAAATCAAGGTCAGCGGGCCGGGCCAAAAGGCGTCCATCAGCTTTTGGGCAAAGTCTGGAATCTCACTCGCAAAACGGCTGGCACTCAACGAATCTGCCACGTGAACGATAAGTGGGTGCTCACTTGGGCGGCCTTTGGCGGTGAAGATTTTGGCGACGGCAGCTTCATTGGCAGCGTCGGCAGCCAAGCCATAAACCGTTTCAGTGGGCAAACCAACTAGACCACCAGCGGCGATAACGTCAGCCGCTTGGTCTATGGATGCGGAATTTGAACCGTCAATAATCACTTAAAACCCTTCGACAAGCTCAGGGCGAACGGGGTATTTCTCATATCAAAAACTCAGTATTTCGCAATACCCAAAATCTGCGCAGCCTGTGCCGCAGTCGCTTTGACCGCTTCAACTGTCTCACCCGTGATAGTCAAATGCCCCATCTTGCGGCCTTTTTTGGCTTCTTTTTTGCCGTACAGGTGCAAATGCGCACCCGGCAAAGCCAAAATTTGATCCCACGGTGGGGTTTGAGATTCTGCAGAACCATTTGGAAACCACACATCTCCCAAAATATTCAGCATGATCGCCGGGCTATGCTGGCGTGGCTGGGTCAGCGGCAGACCGCACAGGGTACGCACTTGCAGCTCAAACTGCGAGACATCGCAGGCATTGATGGTGTAGTGGCCGCTATTGTGCGGGCGTGGGGCGATTTCATTCACCACCAGTGAGTCGTCATGCAGCAAGAACAGCTCAACACACAGCACGCCCACATATTGCAACTCATTTGCTACAGATATTGCAGCAGCTATGGCACGTTTTACGCCGGCTAGGGGCATATTTTCCTCATAAACCGAGGTGGTTGCCAAAATACCATCCACATGCACATTCAGCTGTGGCGGAAAGTGGACGACTTGCCCGTCACGCCCCCGCGCCAGAATCACCGAATACTCGGCTTTGAGCGGCAACATCTTCTCTAAAACGCAGGTCACGCCACCCAGTTCGGCGAATGCAGCGGCTAATTCGGCTGGCGTTTTGATGCGAATTTGCCCTTTGCCGTCGTAGCCCATGCGGGCGGTTTTAAGGATGCCGGGGAGCAAGTCGGCTGGAACGGCTGCAACTTGATCTGCGGTTTCAATCACAGCATACGGGGCGACCGTGATGGCATCTTTACCACCTTTGGCTGCACAAGCGACGAAATGCGCCTTCTCAGCCACGCGGTCTTGCGCAATGGCGACGGACGCGGCGCTGGGCGACACGGGGCATTTGAGCGACAAGGCTTGCAGGGCGCTGGCGGGCACGTTTTCAAACTCGGTGGTGATGGCTGCGCAGCGGTCGGACAGCTCGGCCAGGCCAGCGGAGTCTAAATACGCGGTTTGAATGTGGTCGTGGCTGACCAAACCGGCAGGGCTGGCGTCATCCGGGTCTAGCACCACGGTGTTGTAACCCATGCTTTGCGCGGCGTGGATGAACATGCGCCCCAACTGGCCGCCACCCAAGACGCCTAGGCTGGCACCCGGCAAAATCACGGCATGGCTCATAACGCGACAGTTGGCAAAGCCATAGCGCGGGCAACCTCGGTTTGTTTGACGCGAAATTCATCTAATTTAGCCCGCAAAGCTGCGTCATGGTTCGCCAGCATCGCCACGGCAAACAAAGCCGCGTTCGCCGCGCCTGCTGCGCCAATGGCAAAGGTGGCGACGGGGATGCCTTTGGGCATTTGCACAATGCTGTGCAGGGAATCAACGCCCTGCAAATGCTTGCTGGCAACGGGCACGCCAAGTACAGGCACAGTCGTTTTAGCCGCCAACATGCCCGGCAAATGCGCCGCCCCGCCTGCGCCAGCGATGATGGCTTGCAGGCCACGGCCCGCTGCGGCTTCGGCGTAGGCAAACATATCGTCAGGCATGCGGTGCGCGGAGACGACCCGCGCCTCGTGCGCGATGCCGAATTCTTGCAGGATGGCGACGGCGTGCTGCATGGTGTCCCAATCGGAGTTGGAGCCCATCAAAACGCCGACTTGGATGGCTGGGGTCATATCGCTTTTGTTGTTTGACATAGTGGTGCTTGTGGATTCCCGCCTTCGCGGGAATGACGGCTCGAATGGATAATCTCGGATAATGTGATTTTACGTTTTTAAAGTCTCAAATTCCCCATGATTGACATCACCCGCGCCACTTTTGACACCGACATCGTCCAAGCGTCGATGACCACCCCCGTTTTGGTCGATTTTTGGCACCCCAAGAGTGAACAATGCCTTCTTCTCGTTCCGCTCTTAGAAAAGCTTGAAATTGAGTACGCAGGACGCTTTATTTTGGCGAAAGTGGATGCCAGCCAAGAGCAAGAAATCGCGCAAGCATTTGGGGTGCAGAGCATTCCGACCTGTATTTTGATGATGGGTGGCAAGCCGGTGGATGGGTTTCAGGGCGCTGTGCCTGAGGACAAACTCAAAGAATTCCTAGACAAGCACCTGCCACCAGCTGAAATCGTTGAAGAAGCTCAAGAAGACGATGCTTTGACCGAAATCACCCCCGAAATGGCGCTGAACAAGCTGGTAGACAAACTCAAAGCCGCCCCTGAAGACGAAGCCGCCCGCTTCGATTTGGTCAAACTGCTGATGATTCTAGGCCGCGACGACGACGCCAAAATCGCCTTCGCCCCCGTGATCGCCAAAACCAGCCTGGTGCGTAAGTTTGATTCCTTGAAACGCTGGATGGATGCGGTAGATACTATGCATTTGATAGCTACTCAGGCGGTAAATACGCCCGCTAATGCCATATTTGATGCCCTAAATGCCAAAATATCTGAAAATAAAAGAGATTTCGAATCCCGCTTCCGTAAAGCCCAGCTTTTGATGGCGCAGCAGCGCTGGACAGAGGCGATGGACGAGCTGCTAGAAATCTTGATGCGCGACAAAACCTGGAACGAAGACCAAGCCCGCAAAACCTACATCGCCATTCTGGACATCATCGAGCCCGCCCCCGTGAAAGTGGCAGATGGGCAGATTCCGCCGGTGGATGCGACTGTGGCGACTTATAGGCGTAGGTTGTCTAGTGTGGTTTTGAGCTAGATTGCGATATTCACATCTTTTGCCGGAACTAATAAGTAATTTGTACAAACTATGCCATACATCCGAATTCAAAGACTTTGGACTGATAGCGATGAAATGTTGCAGCTTGAAGTAACTGCATCTAACGATGCACAGGTAGGAACACAAGATTTTTACGCTTATCCAGAAACTATCGCTAACTTTGGGAGGAATCTTATGGATTTTCCTAAAACTGCGAGTGACATAGTCTCAATCGAATATGGTGTTCAATCGAACTTTTACTGCTACTTCCTACTCAGGGTTGCAACTCTAAATGCTCGGGGAAACTCTGCATTCGAACTCAAATTCAACAGCCGATCTGATCCACCCAGCAAGGTCGAATGCAATTTCTTTATGGCTAGCGAGCCGGCAACAATTAATTCTTTTGGCAAGCTGCTGCTAGATTGGTTAGCAAAAATGGATGAGCCTCTGAAGTTTGAGTGGAAGAACAGTTAGACCCTAGCCCAAAACTAAGAAAATCAATCCGGCAACTTCATTGACAAACTCATCAAGTGCGCACATAATACGTGCAAAACTGGAGTTTGCAATGAACATCACCTTATCGATTGAAGAACGCGTGGCTGAAAATGCTCGTGAGGCTGCTCGCAAAATGGGGAAAAGCTTGAACCAAGTGGTGCGTGACTATTTGGAGCAATTAGCTGGTACCGCGCATGCTGAGCAAGACTTTGATGCTTTTGAGCAGCGCTGTTTGAACACCAAAGGTCGCTTGAATAATTGGACTTTTAACCGCGAAGAAGCCAATGCACGCCAGGTAACTCAATGAACGCTGTTCATACGGGTAGCGCCAAGCCGCCTAACGCGCAAGAAGCGAGCGCAGCGTATTTGGCCATTTACCAGCCGTTGGCTAAAGAGCGATGCTTCATCGACACCAATTTGCTGATTTATGCTGACAGTGGCGACGAGCCCATCAAGCAGCGCATCGCCTTGTCTTTGCTCAAGCAGCTGAGGCTGAATCAAACTGGCGTGTTGTCAACCCAGGTGCTGGGCGAATACTGCAATGTGGCGCTCAACAAACTAAAAATTCCACATGCCGATATTCGCGAGCAAATGCAGTTTTGGGAGCAATACGAAGTTGTTCAAGTCACGCCCGCCATCATCCACATGGGGCTAGACTTGCACCAGACCCGGTCTCTAGGTTTTTTTGACGCGCTGATTGTTGCCGCCGCCAAAACCAGCGGCTGTACCGTTTTGTATTCTGAAGATATGAATGCGGGTGAGATGGTGAACGGGGTACGGATTGTGAACCCCTTCAGGGTTTAGCTTGTCAACCTAGTCCAAGCCTCTTGATACTTAGCAGCCGTTTTTTCAATCACCTCACGCGGGACGCGGGGTGCGGGTGGGGTTTTGTCCCAGGTTTGGGTTTCTAGCCAGTCGCGGACGAACTGTTTGTCGAAACTTGGGGGGTTTTTGCCTTCTAAGTAACTTTCGGCAGGCCAAAAGCGGGATGAATCGGGCGTCAGCACCTCGTCCATCAGGGTCAGCGTGCCATCGGCGTCTAGGCCGAATTCAAACTTGGTGTCGGCAATGATAATGCCTTTGGTCAAGGCGAATTCGTAGGCGGTTTTGTAGATGGCGATGCTGAGGGTTTTGATTTTTTCGGCCAAATCGACGCCGATTTTGTCGCACATCTGCTCGAAAGTGATGTTTTCGTCGTGCTCACCCACAATCGCTTTGGCGGCGGGGGTGAAGATGGGCTCGGGCAACTTGGAGGCGTTTTGCAAACCAGCGGGCAGTTTAACCCCGCAAACCGATTGCGACACTTGGTATTCCGCCCAGCCGCTGCCCGCCAGATAACCGCGCACCACGGCTTCCACGGGGATGGGTTTCAGGCGCTTCACCAGCATGGAGCGACCGGTGACGAAAGGCACTTCTTCCGCTGTCACAGCGCTTTCAGGAGACTCACCCGTCAAGTGATTCGGGCACAAATTCGCGCCGTTTTTGCCCAGTTTCTCAAACCAAAACAACGCCATCTGCGTGAGCAACGCGCCTTTACCCGGAATCGGCTCGCCCATGATGACGTCAAACGCGCTCAACCGGTCGCTGGCGACCATCAAAATACGATCACTGCCGACGGCGTAGTTGTCGCGGACTTTGCCTCTGGCGAGCAGGGTTAGGGAGGCGATATTGGAGGTGTGAACTGAAGAAGCTGTAGTCATAGCCTAGATTATCGCCTGAGATAGGGTTTGGATAGCGTCAGAAAAGCACGTTTGTTTCTGCTATATATTTAATAGCTACTTAGGCAATAAATACGCCGGCTAGAGGCATATTTAAGCCTATTTTTGCAGGTTTTTAGCCAAATTTAAGGCTAAAACCCACTGAGTCACTAAAAACTACCCGACGCGGCAGATTTTCAACATGTTGGTGCCACCTGGCGTACCCATAGGCTCGCCGCAGGTGATGGCGTAAACATCGCCTTTTTGCACGATGCCACGGGCTTTGAGGTGGGCTTCGGCTTGCGCAAGCGCGGTGTCGCGGTCGCTGACGGTGTCCATCAACAAGGGTTGTACATTGCGGTACAGCGTCATCTTGCGCTGAGTGGCGATGCGTGCGGTCAGCGCGTAGATGGGGATGTGGATGCGGTGGCGGCTCATCCACAGGGCGGCGCTGCCGCTTTCGGTCATCGCCACGATGGCTTTGGCGCCTAGGTGATGTGCCGTGAACAGAGCGCCCATGGCGATAGATTGGTCGATGCGTTCAAACTGCATGTCGGTGAAATCGGCGTCCAGCTTCACGTCTTCGGCGCTTTCGGCAGCGGCACAGATGTTGGCCATTTCGATGACGGTTTCGACCGGGTATTTGCCGGCTGCCGTTTCGGCAGACAACATCACAGCGTCTGTACCGTCGAGCACCGCATTGGCCACGTCGCTGACCTCTGCACGTGTCGGCACCGCGTTGGTGATCATGGATTCCATCATCTGCGTCGCGGTGATGGTGGTTTTGTCGTGCTTCAAAGCCAGCTTGATCATACGTTTTTGCAGCGCAGGTACAGCGGCGTTACCGACTTCAACCGCCAAATCGCCACGGGCGACCATGATGCTGTCGCTGGCGATGATGATTTCCTCTAACTTTGGAATCGCCTCGGCGCGTTCGATTTTGGCGATCAAATGCGGCTTGTGACCAAACGGCTCGCCGGCGACATTTGCCAATTGGCGCGCCAATTCCATGTCTGAGCCGTTTTTAGGAAAGCTCACAGCCAAATAATCAGCCTGGAAGCTCATCGCAGTTTTGATGTCGTCCATGTCTTTGGCAGTCAACGCTGGGGCAGTCAAGCCGCCGCCCTGCTTGTTGATGCCTTTGTTGTTGGACAAATCGCCCCCCATTTTGACGGTGGTGTGCACGGCTTGGCCGACCACTTTGTCGACGGTGAGCACGATCAAACCGTCGTTCAGCAAGAGCACATCGTCAGCTTTGACTTCGTGGGGCAGGTTTTTGTAGTCCAAGCCCACGGCGTCTTGGTCGCCCAGCTCGGTGCGGGCGGCGTCTAAGATGAATTTGGCGCCAACTTCCAGCACAACTTTGTTGTTCACAAAGCGGCTGATGCGGATTTTGGGGCCTTGCAGGTCAGCCATGATGCCGACCACGGTGCCAGCGCGTGCGGCTGCTTCTCTAACCATTTTGGCGCGGTCGCAATGGTCTTGGGCAGAGCCGTGGCTGAAATTGAGGCGCATCACGTTCACGCCAGCGCGGATCATTTGTTCCAAAACGGCAGGATCGCTGGAGGCGGGGCCTAAGGTGGCGACGATTTTGGTGGCTCTGCGTGACGACATGAAGTATCTCCAATAAACGGTTTTTGTTGTTGCGTAAACCGACACCTTAGCCGGTAACTTAGTAACTGAGTTTTTATGTATCTTTTCAGATTTTAGTTACAAAACGGTGAAAAAGATAGGTTTGTAAGTTACCAATGAGTTACCAAAACAGCATTTACATTTACATTTACCAACCCAGCCACAAATGCAGCGGCAAATACACCGCCATGCCCAAGCTCATGGTGAGCAGCACACTTTTGCGCCAAAAATAAATGGCAGCGCCCACCAGTGCAGCGATCAATTTGGCATCATGCCAAGACGACAGCAGCTGCCCATGCGTGACCAAAATCTCCGGCAAAATCACGGCAGACAACGCGGCAATGGGCGCGTAA
>JAYSZH010000119.1:0-30330 GCA_043738155.1 Polaromonas sp.
CCCGGAATTTTGCAGCGCAGAGCGCACCCGCTCCCTCGCCTCTTTCACCTCCGTCTCCGCCAAACCGACCAAGGTAAAACTAGGCAAACCGTTGGCCAAATGCACCTCCACCGTGACGGATGGTGCATCTAGCCCCAAAACAGCGCGACTTTGCACCATTGCGAATCCTGTCATGATTTTCTCCCTGTTTTGGTGCGTTGCATGTTTTTAAATAAATCAAGCATGAACATTGACTGACTAAACCACACATACACCTGTAAATAAATCAACAAAATAACTGTTTATTATTACAACTGTTATTTCGTACAGTTTATAGCGTAGCGGTTTTTAAGGTTCAGTGCAAGCCCTGAATTTGCTTTTTAACATCACAAACGCACTAAATTGGCACGTTCTCTGCTTTATTGACACATCATTTTGATAAAGGAGAACCTATGAAACTTGTAACTGCCATCATCAAGCCCTTTAAGTTGGACGAAGTGCGTGAAGCGCTCTCCGCGATTGGGGTTCAAGGCATCACCGTGACTGAAGTAAAAGGCTTTGGCCGCCAAAAAGGCCATACCGAGCTGTATCGCGGCGCGGAATACGTGGTCGACTTTTTGCCTAAAGTCAAAATCGAAGCGGCTGTTAGCGCTGCTTTGGTGGACCAAGTGATTGAAGCGATTGAAACCGCTGCGCGTACCGGCAAAATCGGCGACGGCAAGATTTTTGTCTACAACTTAGAGCAAGTCGTCCGTATTCGCACGGGCGAAACCGGCAAAGAAGCGCTCTAAACCGCTTTAAAGCATAAGCAACCTTAAATACATCTTGTAAGAGAGACTCACATCATGAAAAAATACCTCCTCCCCCTCAGCCTAGGCTTAGGCCTGTGGCTGGCCAGCAACTTTGCGATGGCGCAAGCCGCGCCAGCAGCGGCGGCTGCAGCACCTGCTGCGGTAGCGGCCACAGCCGATGCGGCCAAGCCTGCTGATGCAGCCAAACCAGCTGAGACTGCCACGGCACCTGCGGCTGCGGTAGCTGCTCCTGCGGCGCCGGCTGCACCTGCGGCAGCCCCAGCACCTGTGCCTAATAAAGGCGACACCGCTTGGATGACTATCTCAACCGTGCTCGTGCTGTTGATGACCATTCCAGGTTTGGCTTTGTTCTACGGCGGCCTGGTGCGCAGCAAAAACATGCTGTCGGTGCTGATGCAGGTGTTCGTCGTGACCGCGCTGATTTTTGTGCTGTGGGTCATCTACGGTTACACGGTCGCGTTTACTGCTGGCAACCCGTTCTTCGGCTCGTTTGACAAGTTATTCCTCAAAGGCATCACGCCTGATTCTGTCGCTGCTACTTTCAGCAAAGGCGTGGTTATTCCAGAACTGATTTTTGTGGCTTTCCAAGCGACCTTTGCTGCGATTACCTGCGGTTTGATCGTCGGCTCCTTCGCTGAGCGCGCTAAGTTCTCTGCTGTGTTGGTGTTTTGCGTGTTGTGGTTCACTTTCAGCTACTTGCCAATGGCACACATGGTTTGGTACTGGGACGGCCCAGACGCGATTTCTGATGCTGCTTCACTGGAAAAAGTCACCGCTGCTGCGGGCTGGTTGTGGGCCAAAGGCGCGCTTGATTTCGCGGGCGGAACTGTGGTTCACATCAATGCAGCGATGGCTGGCTTGGTCGGTGCTTATGTGATCGGCAAACGCGTCGGTTACGGCAAAGAGTCGATGACACCTCACAGCTTGACTTTGACCATGGTTGGTGCAGCGCTCTTGTGGGTGGGCTGGTTTGGCTTCAATGCTGGCTCCAACTTAGAAGCCAACGGCGTTGCAGCTTTGGCCTTCGTCAACACCTTGGTGGCTGCTGCTGCTGCAACTTTGGCTTGGATCACGGGCGAAGCCATGGCTAAAGGCAAGGCCTCTATGCTGGGTGCGGCTTCTGGTGCTGTGTCTGGTCTGGTTGCCATCACTCCTGCTTGCGGCTTTGTCGGCCCCATGGGTGCGATTGTGATTGGCTTGGCCGCAGGATTCTTGTGCCTGTGGGGTGTCAATGGTCTCAAGAAATTGCTAGGTGCTGATGACTCGCTCGACGTGTTCGGTGTGCACGGTGTGGGCGGTATCTTGGGTGCGTTGCTGACCGGCGTGTTTGCTTCTCCTTCATTGGGTGGCACTGGCGTGTATGACTACGTTGCTAACAAAGTGAACCCTGACTACTCCATCACTGGCCAAGTTTGGATTCAACTGCAAGGCGTGTTGACCACGTTGGTGTGGTCTGGCGTGGTGGCTTTCATTGCCTACAAACTGGTTGACCTGGTCATCGGCTTGCGTGTTCCTGAAGAAGAAGAGCGCGAAGGTTTGGACATCACCTCACACGGTGAGACAGCTTACAGCCGCTAATATTTAATTCGCGAATCTGATCTCCCTTGACCGATCTCCTCGGTCTTTCAAAAGCCCACAGCAATGTGGGCTTTTTTTTGGCTTATGTTTATACTTGCATTCAGCTCAACAATTATTAAGCACCTTTTCGCTTGAAATCTATGAATATTTGGAAAAAACTCGTCTCTGTTGATATCCTCACCAAAGCGCACATTGACACCGCTGTAGAGCGCTTGGGCATTGAGTTTTTGGAAGTAGGCGACGATTTCATCCGTGCCCGCGTACCTGTGGACAAGCGCACGCAACAACCCTATGGATTGCTGCACGGTGGTGTGTCTGTGGTGTTGGCGGAAACGCTGGGCTCATGCGGTGCGATGTACGCCGCGCCTGAAGGACACAAAGCGGTGGGTTTGGACATCAATGCCAACCACCTCAAAGGCGTGAAAGCCGGCTGGGTCACTGGTATCACTTACCCGGTGCACATTGGTCGCACCACGCAAGTCTGGCAAATCGACATGAGCAACGACGCAGGCGAAATGTGTTGCGTCTCGCGCATTACCATGGCCATATTGTCATAAAGATAAAGGTTGAAACTATGAACGCACCCACACACGCCGCCCATGTTCTACCAGCAGCCATCCAGCGCATCACACCGCCCGCGCTGATTGACGCCCTCAAAGAACGCTTTGGCGAACGCTGCTCTACGGCACTGGCGGTGCGCGAACACCACGGTAAAGACGAGTCCGCCTTCACAGCGCCGCCGCCCAGTGCAGTCGTCTTCGCGGAATCTACGGCAGATGTAGCCACTGCCATCAAACTTGCCGCACAGTACAAAACACCGGTGATTCCTTTCGGCGTGGGTTCGTCTTTAGAAGGCCATTTGCTGGCGATACAAGGCGGCATCAGCATAGACGTGAGCCGCATGAACCAAGTGCTGCGCGTCAACGCCGAAGATTTAACCGTGACGGTGCAGTCGGGCGTGACGCGCAAAGCCGTCAACGAAGCGGTGAAGGCTGAGGGCTTGTTTTTCCCGATAGATCCAGGGGCTGACGCCTCGATTGGTGGCATGTGCGCCACCCGCGCCAGTGGTACGAACGCCGTGCGCTATGGCACGATGCGCGAAAACGTGCTGGCGCTGGAAGTCGTCACCGCCAGTGGTGAGGTGATTCGCACGGGTACGCGGGCCAAAAAATCGTCTGCCGGCTACGACTTGACTCGCTTGATGGTTGGCTCGGAAGGCACGCTGGGCGTGATGACAGAAATCACCCTGCGGCTTTACCCCTTGCCAGAAGCGATATCTGCCGCCGTTTGCTCCTTCCCCAGCATCGAAGCCGCTGTGCGCACCACGATTCAAATCATCCAAATGGGCATCCCGATTGCGCGGGTGGAGCTGATTGATATCAACACCGTACGCATGGTCAATGCCTATTCCAAGCTCGGGTTGGAAGAATCGCCCATGTTGCTGATGGAGTTCCACGGCTCGCCCGCCAGCGTGAAAGAGCAAGCCGAGCTGGTGCAAGAGATTGCTTCAGAACACGGCGGCACATCCTTCGATTGGGCAACCACGCCCGAAGCCCGCACCAAGCTGTGGACGGCGCGCCACAACGCTTACTTTGCCGCCATCCAGTCAAAACCTGGTTGCCGCGCTATTTCTACCGACACGTGCGTGCCGATTTCTAAACTGGCGGACTGCCTGCTGGAATCGGTCGCAGAAGTCGATGCCAGCGGCCTGCCTTACTTCTTGGTTGGCCATGTGGGCGATGGCAATTTTCATTTTGGCTACTTGATTGACCCCAACAACCCGCAAGAGCGTGAAACTGCCGACACCTTGAACGACCAGCTCGTCGCCCGCGCCCTGCGCTTGGAAGGCACTTGCACGGGTGAGCACGGCGTGGGTTTGCACAAAATGGACTACCTGAAAACCGAGACCGGCTTGGGCGCGGTCAACATGATGCGCACCATCAAACACGCGCTGGACCCTGACAACATCATGAACCCGGGAAAGATTTTCAGCTGGTGAGTGATTTGACGAATTTGACGAACGCAGCACATCCCGTTGTTTGGCTAAAACATCACAGCACGGCAGATCAACAAAAACTGGGGCTTGTGCCCGCGATGGGCGGCTCAGTTGCCGCGTGGCAACTTGATCGCACCGGTTTTGAACCCTTTGACTTGTTCCGACCATGGGATGGCGCAGATTATGCAGGTGACCCGCTGCGCATCATCCGCGCCTCGTACCCGCTTGCGCCGTGGTCCAACCGCATCAGTGGTGGTGGGTTATCCAGCGGCGAAGCGTTTCATCCCGTCTTTTATCCTGTCTTACCCAATGCCGCCGGTATGCCCTACCCCATTCATGGCGACGCTTGGCAACAACACTGGCAATATAACCAGAATGACGCTGCGTCGCTGGACATGACTTTAGAGTCCAAGCAATGCAACGGCAACCCACACCACTACCGCGCTGTCCAAAACTTCAAACTGGTGGATGGCGGCATGGACCAAAGTTTGACCGTCACCCATTTAGGCCACTCAGATGAAAGCTCCCTGCCCTACGGTTTGGGTTTGCACCCGTGGTTGCCGCGCAACGAGCACACAACCCTGCAAGCCAAAGTCGGTGGCGTTTGGCTCAGCCACGCTGACTGCTTGCCCAAAGAACACGTCACCGATTTCCCACCCAGCTGGGATTTAAATGCGGGCATTTCAGCCGCAGGTAGCCTGATTGACAACTGCTTCACCGGCTGGAACGGCATAGCCAAGGTGACTTGGCCAGATCAAGCTTTGACGTTGACCTTACTACAAAAACACAGCCAATCAGGGGTCAGCGCGGAAGTTAGCACTCACTCCACAAAGCCAAACTACCTTTTGGTATTTCGAAAAGTTGAGGGAAACTACTTTTGTATAGAGCCCGTCAGCCACCCGATTGACGCCTTTCACCAACCCGGACAACCCGGTTTGCAGCTACTTGAAAAAGGCGAATCCTTGACCTTGGCTATTTCCTGGCGCTTCAAAACCACGCAAGAATAAGCTTGTTTTAAGCGTGTTTACTTCTCTGCCGCAGCTTTCAATTTGGCCAAACCCACTTCAAAATCGGGGCCAACCATCTTCTCCATGCTCATCACCGTCGTCATGACCTTGCTCATGTAATTGGCTGGGCCGAACATAGCCCAGGTTAGCTTTGTACTATCCCCTTCTGGCTGCATGGTGTATTCAGCGGTATTGTGCGCTTCAAAAGGCGACAGAAAATCCAGCTTGATGGTCACTTTTTGCGGCTGCACGTCCAAAATCTCCATGCGACCTGTACCCACATTTTTGTTGCCTTCCCAGCCATAAACAGCGCCCTTGCCGCTGGCTGCACCGCTGAACATGCGTTTCATGGCCGGGTCTTTTTCTTCCCAAGGCGACCACGCCGCCCATTGCTTGAAGTCCGTCAAATACGCGCTGATTTTCTCGGGCGACGCTTTGATGGTGGTGCTGCGCTCGATACGGAAACTGTCTGGCTTGGTGGTGGCGTAGATCAACACAGCGGCAATCAGCAGCGCGAGGATGATGGCGATGGTTTTCAACATGGGTTTCTCCTTTTTACAGTTTAGCTACAACTTCATGCTTATACAGCGTGTTTTCCGCCTCTAGCCGGCGTATTTATTGCCTAAGACGCTATGTTTTTAATAGCAAAAAGGCTTTGCCTAACAAACTTACTCTTTGCCCCGCAACCTGTCAATCAACCCATTCAACTCGTCCATAGAGCCAAACTGAACGCTGAGTTCGCCCATTTCCTCAAACTTGCCGTGGCGTTTCACGCGTTTTTTGACGCGGATGTCGACTTGGGCGGTCAGCAAGTCTGACAACTCTTCTTCCACACGTTTCAAATCGCGGGATTTCTCTTTTTTGGGCTTGGTAGCCACCAGGTTGAACTCGGCGCTGAGCTTTTTGACCAAGCTTTCGGCCTCGCGGACGGACATTTTTTTGGCGCTGATTTGATTCGCCGCACTGATTTGATTTGCACGGTCTAAGGCCAGCAACGCGCGGGCATGGCCCATGTCGATATCACCCGCCATCAACATGGTTTGCACGGGGTCGGCCAAGTTCAACAAACGCATCAAATTGCTGGCGGCGGCGCGGGAGCGGCCTACGGCTTGGGCGGCTTGCTCGTGGGTGAGGGAGAATTCTTTCACCAAACGTTGTAAACCTTGGGCTTCTTCCAGCGGGTTCAGGTCCTCGCGCTGGATATTTTCGATCAGCGACATGGCGGCGGCGGCCTCGTCTGGCACGTCGCGCACCAGCACAGGCACGCTGTCTAGACCGGCGAGTTTGGCAGCGCGGAAACGGCGTTCACCAGCGATGATTTCGTACTTGCCATCGTTCACTCCGCCAGACAATCGGCGCACCAAGATCGGTTGCATGATGCCTTGGGCTTTGATCGACTCAGCCAATTCGTACAAAGCGCCCTCGTCCATGCGGGTGCGGGGCTGGTATTGTCCGGCCACCATGTCGGTCAACATCAACGTTGACGGTGTGCCTGGGTTGGCCTTTTCTGCGGCTTTGGCGGCGGCATTGTTTGCCGCATTTTCGTCAAATGTAGGGCCTAGCAGTGCTTCTAGGCCACGGCCTAGGCCTTTGGGTCGTTTGGTAACCATGATTTTTGTTATCCGTTGTGATTTGTTATTTGAGTAAATCGAGATTATCAATGAGCACCGTCATTCCCGCGAAGGCGGGAATCCACAAGCGCCACGATGGATTCCCGCCTTCGCGGGAATGACGAAATTGGTGTTCACGCATAAGTTCGAATGAGTAATTCTCGCCCTGCTGGCCAGTCCGCCAAGCCGGATTCGGCATTGATGTGACCGCGCTCGCCGATGTTGACCAGCTCAGCGCCCCAGTTTTGCGCCAATAGTTGCGCTGCGTTTAAGCCGCAAAACGGGTCGTTCGTTGACGCTACCAGCGCGGTTTTGAAAGGTAATTTATTCAGCACGGGCTTGCGCCAACTGTGCAGCTGCGGCGGCAAATTCGCCTGCAGCGGGTCGGGCGGCGCGACCAACAGCGCGCCGGCCACCCGGCTAGCGTTGGGTGACAAAGCCGCCCAACTCGCCACCAAATGGCAGCCCAAGCTGTGCGCCACAAAAGCAATCGGCTGCTCTGGCTGTTTCTTGAATTGGGTTTGCACCACGTCTTCCAGCCGCGTGATCCAGTCGCCGCGCAGTGGCTGCATCCAGTCGTGCTGCTCCACCAACTCGTCGCCGAACAACGCAGACCAGCGGATTTGCCAATGCTGCGCCCCGCTGCCCTGCCAGCCTGGGAGCGTGAAAACATGCGGTGATGTGGTTTGCGTCATAGAACGATTTTTGCTATAAATTTAATAGCTATTTAGGCAATGAATACGCCGGCTAGAGGCATATTCGGCACTGTAAATGAGGTTTTTAAAGTGCTTACAACGTTTTGAGCTTTCATCACATCATTCAGGAGATGGTTCATTCGATGATTCATTACATCGTTTTGATACGTTCAACCATCTCTGCCGCAAACTCCACAAACGCCACACTGCCGCGCGCGGACGGGTCAAACACCACGCCGGGCAAACCGTAGCTGGGCGCTTCGGCCAAACGCACGTTGCGCGGGATGACGGTGTTGAAAACTTTAGGGCCAAAATGGTTTTTGAGCTGCTCGCTCACCTGTTGCTGCAGCGTGATGCGCGGGTCAAACATGACGCGCAGCAGGCCGATGATTTGCAAATCGGGGTTCAAATTGGCATGGACTTGCTTGATGGTGTTGACCAAGTCCGTCAAACCCTCCAGTGCAAAATACTCGCACTGCATGGGCACAATCACGCCATTGGCACAGCACAAGCCGTTCAGCGTCAGCATGGACAGGCTGGGCGGGCAGTCGATGAGCACGAAATCATACTCGTCCGCCACGGCGGCGACCGCTGTTTTGATGCGCTTTTCACGACGTTCGACGTCGACCAGCTCCACCTCTGCGCCCGCCAAATCGCGGTTCGCGCCCAAGATGTCAAAGCTGCAACCCGCAGCGATCAGTTTCTCGCTTTTTACCCGCGCCTCGGCGATGGTGGCGTTTTCCAGCAGCACGTCATAAATCGTCAGTTCTAAGTTGCGTTTATCTACACCCGAGCCCATGGTGGCATTGCCCTGTGGGTCAAGGTCAATCATCAAGACACGTTGGCCGATTTTGGCCAAACCGGCGGCCAAATTGACTGTCGTTGTGGTTTTGCCGACACCACCCTTTTGATTCGCAACGCAAAAGATTTTTGCCATTAGAAACATGCCCCCACGCTTGTCGCTGCGCGTACTGCACCGCCCCCCGAGGGGGCTAATTTTTCTTGAGGCGGCTCTACGAAAAATTGTTTATTCTTATATTTCATATTTATTTACCTAATGCCAGCTTGACGCCAAAACCGATGAGGAAAACACCCGCCACTTTTTGCAACACATCCGTCATCCGAGGATTGGCACGAATGCGTTCCGCCATGTAGTGCGTGATCAGCACCACTGAAATGCAATAAACAAAGCCCAGCACCGCAATGGTCGCCGCCATCACGCCAAACGTCACCATGCCTTGGTGTTTCAGCGGATCAATAAACTGCGGGAAAAAAGCCACGTAAAACATGATGGCCTTGGGGTTGAACAAGGTGATCACCAAGGTTTGCCGAAAATAATGACCCGCCTTGATGTTGAGCAGCGGTTTGTCACCCGCCTTTGCCGTCAACATCTTGAAACCCAACCATGCCAAATAGGCCGCGCCCAACCACTGCAGAGCATGAAAAACAACCGGATTAGCGGCCAACAAGGCAGCCACGCCGGCCACCGTGAGCCATAGCAAAATTTGATCACCCAGCAACAAGCCAAAAACCGAAGCCACGCCACCCGCCAAACCGCCCTTGCCTGCGGACGTTATCAGCGCTAAATTACCCGGCCCGGGCAACAGCAAAAGCAGGGTAAAAGCAATGACAAAAGCGCTGTAATTGGTGATTCCGAACATGCGCTAAGTTTACGCGAGAAAACTAGGCATTTTGGGTGGTTTATTTGCTGTTTAGGCGCATCCAAACAATGCAGCGCTCAGCATCCAAACCCGGTACAGTCAACTGTTCCACGTGAAACACAGCCACATCCTTAGGTAATTCGGCCACTTCAGCAGCGGTATCTTTGGCCTTCATTGCCAGCCAAATGCCCGTGTTTGAGTTGAGTGCTGCATGTGAGCCCATCACAAAATCCAACAAAGTGGCAAAGGCACGTGAAGTAATCACGTCATACTTATGCGTCAAAGTCTCAACCCGAGCATGCAACGCCTTCAAGTTGGGCAACTTCAACTCAGTCGCTACCTGCCGCACAAACGCCATCTTCTTGGCCACAGCATCCACACACGTCACCGACGCTTGGGGGCAGCAAATCGCCACAACCACGCCCGGCAGCCCTGCCCCAGCGCCCACATCCAGCATACTGACAGATGCGCCCATCGTTTGACGGGTAAGCGGAGCCACTATCGCCAAGCTATCCAACAAATGGTGCGTCAGCATCTCGGCGGGGTCACGTATCGCTGTCAGGTTGTAGACCTTGTTCCACTTCTGAATCAAGGCGTGGTAGCCCAACAATTGGGTGATTTGGGTGTCGGTTAGCGCGAGTCCAAGCGCTTCTGCGCCCTGCCGTAATGGCAGCTCGAATGCATTCTCCGTCATTCTGCGACCGTTTCCGTGACAGTCGCAGAAGTTGTCTCTTCAGACGATGAAGCTCGTTTTTTATCCGAAAAGCCCTTGTAGCCATTCTTTTTCAGATAGACCAAGAGCAATGAAACCGTCGCTGGCGTGATGCCTGAAATGCGTGACGCCAAGCCCAAAGTCTCAGGTTTGTGCTTGTTCAGCTTTTGCCGCGCCTCGATACTGAGGGCAGACACTTGTGCATAGTCCATGTCTGGCGGCAGTTTGAACTGCTCAAAATGCAGGGCTTTTTCAACCTCGGCATGTTGGCGATCAATGTAGCCGGCGTATTTGGCGACGATTTCGATTTGCTCGACAACGGTCGTATCTATATGAATAGCGTCCGAGGGCAACGCATCCGCATCAGCAAACTTGCCAGACTCTAAACTCATCAGGGCCGCGTAGTTCACATCCGGTCTTCGCAAAAGCTCAAGCAGGTTGTATTCGTGCTCCAAAGCTTTGCCAAAAACACGCTCCGCCTCGGCAGCAGACACATTTTTCGGGCTTGCCCACAGGGCTTTCAAGCGCTGTGTTTCACGTGAAACAGCATCACGCTTGCGGTTGAAAATGTCCCAGCGCACGTCATCCACCAAACCCAGCTCGCGCCCCACTTCGGTCAAACGCACATCGGCATTGTCTTCGCGCAACTGCAGACGGAACTCGGCACGGCTAGTGAACATGCGGTAAGGCTCGGTTACACCCTTGCTGATCAAGTCATCCACCAGCACGCCCAAGTAGGCTTCGTCACGGCGTGGCAGCCAAGTGTCGCCGCTGTAGCTAGAACCGCCTGCTGAACTCAATGACGCGTCTCCGAAGCCAAAGCTGCGGCACTGCAAGGCGGCATTGATACCAGCAAACATGCCCTGCGCTGCGGCTTCTTCGTAACCCGTCGTGCCATTGATCTGGCCGGCAAAAAACAGGCCGCCAATGGCGCGGGTCTCAAAGCTGGTTTTCAGGGCGCGCGGGTCAAAGTAATCATATTCAATCGCATAGCCGGGGCGCAGTATATGGGCGTTTTCCAAACCGACCATCGAGCGCACGAGCTCGTATTGGATGTCAAACGGCAGACTGGTGCTGATGCCGTTGGGGTAGTACTCATTTGTCGTCAGACCTTCAGGCTCTAAGAAAATCTGGTGGCTTTCCTTGTCAGCAAAGCGGTTGATCTTGTCTTCCACACTGGGGCAATAGCGCGGGCCCACGCCCTCGATCTTGCCGGTGAACATGGGGCTGCGGTCGAAGCCGGAGCGGATAATCTCATGTGTGCGCTCGTTGGTGTGGGTAATCCAGCACGGCATTTGCTGCGGGTGCATTGACGTTTTGCCTAAGAAGCTGAACACCGGCATGACCGGGTTGTCCGCCCCGTCCATCCCATCACCTGGCTGGCGCAGGCATTTGTCAAAGTCAATCGTGCGGCCATCCAGCCGTGGTGGTGTGCCGGTTTTCAGGCGGCCTTGTGGAAGTTTCAATTCTTTGAGCCGAGCGCTTAACGACACCGCTGGCGGGTCCCCTGCCCTGCCCGCCGCGTAGTTGTTCATCCCAACATGGATTTTGCCGTCCAAAAACGTCCCCGCTGTCAACACCACGGTCTTGCTGCGAAAGCGCACGCCGACCTGGGTGACAGCACCGACGACTCGCTCCCCTGTTCCGGTCGACTCGACCATCAGGTCATCCACCGCCTGCTGGAACAGCCACAGATTCGGTTGATTCTCCAGCTTGTGGCGAATCGCCGCCTTGTACAGCACACGGTCAGCCTGCGCCCGCGTCGCACGGACGGCAGGGCCTTTGGAGCTGTTGAGAATGCGGAACTGGATGCCCGCTTCATCGGTCGCCAGCGCCATTGCGCCACCCATGGCGTCCACCTCTTTGACCAGATGGCCTTTGCCGATGCCGCCAATCGAGGGGTTGCAGCTCATCTGCCCCAGCGTCTCGATGTTGTGCGACAGGAGCAGGGTTTTGCAGCCCATGCGGGCACTGGCCAGTGCGGCCTCGGTGCCAGCGTGGCCACCACCGACGACGATGACGTCAAATTCTTGGGGATAGTTCATCCCTTCATTTTAATTTACTTCACCCTTCTCGTCTCGTTCTAACGCATTCTCAGATTTACTGGGGCGTGAATGCCGCTAATAAGCGCCTTTTCCCCGTTAACAAATTGGCGTATTTGGTCAATACTTCGCTATCAATTTAATCAAGCCACACATTTAACTGAGATTTACCATGCGCCTACCCAACCCCTATCGCCCAGAAGCCACCATCGTCGCCCAACGCCTCAACACCTTGGCCAACACCCTAGACTGGGCCAGCGCCGCCAAAGCTGCCGCTCCCTGGGTGCAGGCCGTGCGCGACAACCCGCCGCCGTTTTGGGCGATGGAAAGCCTGCTGAAGGAATACCCGATTTCTAGTGCCGAGGGTTTAGCTTTGATGCGCTTGGCCGAAGCGCTGCTACGTGTCCCCGACGCCGAAACCGCCATCGCCCTGACGGCAGACCAACTCGGTCGCGCCGACTTTGACGGCGCACAGGACTCGGCTTTGACACGACTTTCCAGCGCGGCGATTGCGATGTCGAAGAAGTTTTTACCCGATTCCACAACAGGCAAAACCGAATCCCCCAACCTGATGACCAAGCTGGGCGCCAAAACCGTGGTCGCCGCCACGCTGCGCGCGGTGCAGCTGCTGGGTCACCAGTTCGTCCTCGGTCAAACCATTGGCGAGGCGATGAAGGTGGCGGATGCAACGCGCAAAAAAACCGCCAATTTAAGATTCAGCTACGACATGCTGGGTGAAGGTGCGCGGACAGATGCGGATGCATTGAGTTATCTGGCCAGCTACAAAAACGCTATTATTTCAATAGCTACTCAGACAACAAATACGCCGGCTATAGGCATAAATATAGCTATAAATGACGGTATTTCGATCAAACTGAGCGCGTTGCACCCGCGCTACGAAGACGCGCAGCACAGCCGCGTCATGGCTGAACTGGTACCGCGCGTCTGGGGACTGTGCGAGCTGGCGGCGAAGGCCAACATCAACCTGACCATCGACGCCGAGGAAGTGGACCGGCTGGAGCTGTCACTGGATGTGTTCGAGGTTCTGGCTGCCCAGGTCGCCACCCATTTCCCGCAGTGGGAAGGTTTTGGCTTGGCGATGCAGGCCTACCAGACCCGCGCGCTGGAGCTGATTGAGCACGTCACAACAATAGCCCGCCGCTACAAGATCAAACTCATGTGCCGCTTGGTCAAAGGCGCGTACTGGGACAGCGAGATCAAGCGCGCGCAAGAGCTCGGTCTGCCGCAATACCCCGTCTTCACCCACAAACACCACACCGACGTGTCCTACCTCGCCTGCGCCAAAGCGCTGCTGGATGCGCCCGATGCGATCTACCCGCAGTTTGCGACGCACAACGCCGCCACCATCGCTGCGATTTTGCAGATGGCGGCCAAAACCGGCGCACCGTTTGAATTACAGCGCCTGCACGGTATGGGCGAAGGTATCTACCGCGAGGTGCTGAAAAACCCGCTGGTCGCGTGCCGCGTCTACGCCCCCGTGGGCGCGCACCGCGACTTGCTGGCGTATCTGGTGCGCCGCCTGCTGGAAAACGGCGCAAACTCGTCGTTTGTGCACCAGCTCACCGACGAATCGGTGGGCATGGCCGAGTTGCTGATTTCGCCCCTGCGACTGGAGCCGCACAGCGCATTTACCCTGCCACCGCAGTTGTTTGGAGACGCTGCCAAGGCAAGAAAAAACAGCAACGGCCTCGATTTGACCGTGGAAACCATGCGCGCACCGCTTTTGGCAGCCTATGCGACAGCAACCGTCCCCGTCGTGGCCGAGTACGCAGTTACTGCCATTCCCGAAGCACTCAAAACCAGTCTGGCCAGCTACAAAGTGTGGAGCAAAACCGCCGTTTCCGACCGCGCTGCCATCCTAAGAATTGCAGCAGACGCTTTAGACACTCAACTCCCCACCTTCTGCGCCCTGCTCGTCAAAGAAGCCTTCAAAACCTGGGGCGATGCGGTGTCTGAGGTGCGCGAAGCGGTGGACTTTTTGCGCTACTACGCGGATGAGGCCGAACGCGTGATGACGCCCATTGCGCTACCAGGACCGACGGGAGAAACCAACGAACTGCGCCTGATCGCGCGCGGCCCGTGGGTCTGCATCAGCCCGTGGAACTTCCCGCTGGCGATTTTTGCCGGGCAAGTTGCGGCGGCTTTGGCGACCGGCAACACCGTGCTGGCCAAACCCGCCGAGCAAACGCCGGGGGTGGCGCAGGCCATGGTGGCCTTGCTGCACAGCGCGGGCGTACCTGTAGGTGCGTTGCAGCTTTTGCACGGCGCAGGTGAGACCGTGGGCGCAGCGCTGGTCGCCGCCCCCGGTGTGGCGGGCGTGGTGTTCACTGGCTCGACCCAGGTCGCCAAAATCATCAACCGCGCGCTGGCGGCCAAAGACGGCCCGATTGTGCCCTTGATTGCCGAAACCGGCGGCATCAACGCCATGCTGGTCGACAGCACCGCCCTGCCCGAGCAGGTGGCTGACGCGGTGGTGCAAAGTGCCTTCCGCTCCGCCGGCCAGCGCTGCTCGGCGCTGCGGCTGCTGTGTGTGCACGAGTCGATAGCCGATGGCGTGATCGAGATGATCCAGGGCGCTGCCAAAGAGCTGCGCGTTGGCGATACCGCTGATCTGGCCACCGACGTCGGCCCGGTGATCGACAAAGAGGCCTTTGACAACATCCAAAATCACCTCAAAAGATTGGAAAAAGCATCAAAGTCACTCTTAAATTCACATGTAGCCAGCGTATTTGCTGCCTCATCAGCTACAAATAATATAGCAAATACGCAACCCAACTTGATTCCACCTTCCGCCTTCGAGTTGAGCGCCATCAGCGATATCGGTACTGAAATCTTCGGCCCCGTGCTGCACGTGGTGCGCTGGGGCGGCGATCCGGCTGAGGTGATCGCGCAGATCAACGCCTTGGGCTATGGGCTGACGCTGGGCATCCAGACCCGCATCGACTCCCGCGCACAGGCGCTGGCGCGGGCGGCGCATGTCGGCAACGTCTACATCAACCGCAACATGATTGGTGCAGTGGTCGGGGTGCAGCCCTTTGGCGGCGAGGGCTTGAGCGGCACGGGGCCCAAGGCCGGTGGGCCGCATTACCTTTACCGCTTTTGCGCGGAGCAGACGCTGACTGTCAACACCACGGCAGCGGGCGGGAATGTGCAGTTATTGGCTTAAAAAGCTCGATTAGTTCCGAAAAAACCGAAAATCTAAATTTTAAGCTTCAAATAAGGCCGTAACCGGCGTATTGTTTGATTAAGTTTTTCTGAAAAATAAATTCCATTTTTTATATTTCTATATTTCTATATGCATGTAAGCACACAGACAAAGAGGCGCTGTGTTTCTACGACCGCATCACGAGCTAGTTCATGATGCGGTCCTCCCGCAAAAAGACGCTTCGGATTATTGCTTTTTACTTCAAAGGGTTTGTCATGTCACACACGATCAGATCAATCAGGCGTTTTGGGTCAGCTGCGTATCAATGGATATGTGGCTTGGTTTTAATCGGTGCAATCAGTATTGCCCACGCGCAAAGTTTATCCAAAATGGCTCTGCTCGTGCCGGACGGGATGGCGCTCTCCACCGCCCAAGTGACAGCATGGACCGATGCTGCACAAGAGCAGGGTTATCAACTGGGCATCCTGCGCAACGCCGATTTTTTACAACAGGGTGCTGGCATCCGAGCGCAATACAGCGGCATCATCATCCCTGATCAAACGCAGGTCTCCATGAGTGATGCGCTGGTTGTCACCATTAACAATTACGTCATGCAGGGCGGCAACATCATGCTGGTATTTGACGCGGGTGCACTGACTTCAAGCGGGTTTTATGCCATACCAAAATCACGCTTTAGCGACTTGGTGGGGGTTGATTATGTGTTGTATGACGAGTTGCGGGATCGCACGGTTGGATTTGGTCCTGTCTATGGCCCAGTGTCTACCCTGCGCGCGCTGCAGATTCCCCCCGGAAAATCCATGCTCTACACGCCCCCTGCCGGCACCGTCATTGCGGGTGATGCGCCCTCTAGCATGGCTCAAATCATCCGCGTTGCCAGCCGAAATGCACCGGCTGCAGCAGTTAGATCAACGGAGTACCTGCCGGCCAACCCCTCAAATCCTGGTGGTCTGGCAAACTATGACCATTCGCTGTACTTCAAGCATCCCGCCAATAAGTCTCTAAGCCGGGAGGGGAAAGCGATCAAACACCCTGGCGCGATAGAGCGTGAGCCTGTGAAGAACGTGACACCCGGTTCTCGCCGCGGTGCCCCTGAAGCTTTTCATGTGCTTGCGCCCAGTCCGTCTACTTTGGCGGCTCCCCAGGCTTTTAAAGTTCAGGCTACGGCAGCAGAGCCGCTGCACAACATTTCTGGCTACTTTTACGGCCCATTGAGCTACCCCAGTTATGTAACCCAAGGCGCCGCGCAGGGCGCGGTCTTGATGTCATCACCGGCGCATGGCTTGGTCGCCAGCGTTCGAGCCGTAGGCGCTGGTAGCGTGTTGTTTGTGAACATGCCGCTCACCCATCTCAAACTGTCCGAGGATGCCATGCCCTTGCACGGCTTTCTTCACCAGTTTGCACGCGGACTTCTGAAACAGCCGCGTCTGGCCGCTGTCCCAAATGGCATAGGCGGACTGGTGTTCAACTGGCATCTTGATTCGCAAGAGGCCTTGGCGCCCATGCAAACACTCAAAAATATGGGCGTTTGGGGCAATAAGCCGTTTTCAATGCACATGACAGCCGGGCCTGATACCATCGTTTTTGGCGATAAGCTGGGTTTTAACTTGCCTGTTAACACCACGGCACAAACGTTTCTCAAAGACTTTGACCGCCAAGGGCATCAGGTCGGCAGCCATGGCGGTTGGATCCACGACTATTACGGCGAACGCGCCAGTGAAACCAATCAAGCCGAGTTTCAAAACTACCTAGTACTGAACCGAGATGCCATTCAAACGGTGATTGGCCACCCCATGAAAGAGTATTCCGCCCCACAAGGCAACAACCCGCTGTGGGCGCTGACCTGGCTTGAACAAAACGGCTTTGGCTCGTACTATGCACTCAGTCACACCGGTACCGCCGCCACTCGGACATACCGGCAGGGTCAATTGCGCAACCCTTCGCTCTGGGCGTTCCCGGTCATGCCACTGGGCGTGGCCGCCACCTTTGAAGAGTTCGAAGAACTTGCGCTCTCCAATCAAGAGATTTTTCAATGGTACGCTGAGCTGATCGATTTTTCGATCAAAAACGAAACCAATCGCCTGATCTACGCGCACCCACCCGGCGCAGTTCAGTTCCCCAGCGTTCTAAACAACATGCTGCAATACGCAAAATTAAAACAGCAGGCAGGGCAGTTCAAATGGTACACCATGGCACAGTTGGCCACTTTTATGACGGACAGATCCAAAGTCACATGGACAAGTGCGTTGTACACCAATGGCAAGATGCGCGTCACGGCCACCCACCCATCAAGCCTCAAAAGCATGGCCTGGACCTATCCGAAAGCCTTCTACTCACAGCCTGTCGCGGTTTCAGGATCCATGAGCGTGACAGACCAGGGTCAAGACTGGTTGGTGCGTGTTAACGGGGGTAGCTCAGCAGCCTTCGAAGCCAGTCCACTCTGATATTCACGCAAGATAGCCGCCAGAGGACGCCCTCTTCGGCTGTGGCTTTGTAAGACACGTAACGGCATGCTATCAATTTAGGTGATAGCGCCCATGTTTGTTACCTCACTTACATCGCCGTGCATTTGCCGAGGAAATGCGACTTAGGATGGGCTTGTCTATATGTGTAGATGATTCAAAAGGAACTTCCCATGGCACTAGCATCACCCTTTTTCGGCAAACGTGAACCTGAACCCGCACCTGCACCTTATTCACCCAACAGCGGGCGCAACCTCAACGGCTCTGCCAGAACCGAGCCAGTCAACAACTTGACACAAACGGGTCTGCGTGGCGAAACCGCCACAACAGCAGCACCCGCAGCGACAACTACACCCGCTTCAACAGCGCAAAGCACATCGGTTTCAGAAGGCGGCAGCCGCCTCATCGTTGGACCCAACATCAAACTCAAAGGTGTTGAAATCACCGATTGCGACACCTTGGTGGTTGAGGGCACCGTGGAAGCCACCATGGACTCCCGTGTCATCCAGATCATGGCCAACGGCGCTTTTAAAGGTTCTGCCGACATCGATATTGCCGAAATCCACGGCCAGTTTGACGGAAATTTAACCGTGCGCGACAAGTTGGTCATTTTCTCGCAAGGCAAGGTCAACGGCACGATTCGCTACGGCAAAGTCATCATCGAAGAGGGCGGGCAGTTATCGGGCGATGTACAGTTTGGTGCAAAAGCAGCAACAGCGCCGGTAACCATCCAGAAAATAGGCGTCCACGTCGCACAATAGTTTCCATAGTTCGTGAGAAATACGTGGCTTAAAAATCACGTATTTATCTGTACACTGAGAGGATGAATGCAACGCGATCATCCCCCTTGGGCAAAAAAAAATCTGTCCTGACAGAAGCACAATGGGTAAGGTCTGAGTCCATCAAGCAAGTGATGGAGAGTGTGGTCAGAACGCAGCTGCTGTTGTTTTGCGCGATGACATTCATGTTGGTTTTACTCTATCAGCAAAGTCCTACTGCTGAGCTGCTGACTTGGTATACAGCAAACAGCATTTTGAGTGCTTTCAGGCTGTGGTTTTTGCGGGGCTACGTACATAGCGATCACGCCAGTCATGTTACTGAACGAGCCCTTTACTTCCTGCGGTATGCAAGACTTGCGCCTTTGAACGGCTTTATTTGGGGTGTCTCCATCTACCTCTTCAATGGGCACGTCTCTGCAAATATTGCCATCTTTTGCTTGATCATTGTTTTGATTTTTGGCATGTTTTCTGTGTCAAATCTATCCAGCCACCTCAAGCTGCTCAACCGGTTTGTCTGGGCCTATTGCATTGGCTTACTCACTGCGATTTTTTTGCACATCGCTTTGGCGCAAAACTTCAATCCTGACACGCTGCAGATGTGGTACCTGACAATGATCGTCATTTTTGTGTTCATGATGTTTCGCGTCGGCAAGCGAATGAACGCGACTTATATTGAGGGTCTCCGCCTTCAATACCGAAACAAGCAGCTCATCGCGTCACTCACCGAGCAGCGTGAAACGGCTTTGGCCGCGGTCGCGACCAAAAATCGTATGCTGGCCAGTGCCGCGCACGACATGCGCCAGCCCGTCTTGGCGCTGGATATGTACGCGGGCTGGTTGGTGGAGGAGCCCGCAGCATCCAGCGAAATCGCACCGAAAATTGCGGCATCGACCAAAGCCGTCATCAGCTTGTTTGACTCTATGTTCGACATGTCGCGGCTGACTGAAGGTCAAATCAGCACAAACCTGACCGTGGTAAATCTCAAAGAACTGATAAATGACCTGTACGTACAATACCAGCCCATTGCAAAATCGAAAGGCCTGGTTCTCAGAACGCGATCGATACATGGCGACATCTTCACAGACGCGATCTTGTTAGAGCGCATTTTAGGAAATCTGCTTACAAATGCCATCAAATACACCGTCGAAGGCGGTTTGCTACTGGCTTGTCGAACCGCACCAAAGGGCGTTCGGATTGAAGTTTGGGACACTGGCGTTGGTATCGCCCCGGACCAACAAAGTCTGGTGTTCAAAGAGTTTTACAAAAGCCCCTCAAATGTAGGCACCACAGACGGTTTTGGGCTAGGACTGGCTATCGTGACACAGTTGTCGGAGCTTATAGGAGCGGAAATATCTCTGCGCTCACGTCGAGGGCGTGGCACCGTCGTTTCGCTGCAACTGGGCAAACTGATTTAACGGGCAACCGATGCTGCAAACTCGCGCCCCCATGCAAGCCCAACTTGTGCAATACCAGGTAGCGATTGGTGACCATGTGCAAGCTGGCGATGTCCTGCTCGTTTTGGAAGCCATGAAAATGGAGCACGAGCTTCGCGCGCAAGCAGACGGCATCGTCGTGCAGCTTTGCTTTCAAACAGGCGATGTTGTAAACACCAACGATTTGCTGTTGGTTTTAGAACAACAAAACAAAAATATATATCGACATGATGCTAATCCAGGCTTTGAGCAACCAACGAGCACCGAGCGCTTCGATTTGCAAAATGTGGTCGCCCGTCACGCTTTCACACGGGATGCACGACGCCCAGACGCTGTCGCCAAACGCCACGCTTTGGGGCTACGCACCGCGCGTGAAAATATTGACGCTTTGTGTGACCGTGATGCCGCGGGTGAAAGCAGCTTTTTAGAATACGGCGCTTTGGCCGTTGCCGCACAGCGCAGTCGCCGCTCGCTTGACGACTTGGTAGCCAATACACCTGCAGACGGTATGGTGACAGGCATTGGCAGCATCAACGGCGCAGATTTTCCAGCTGACCACGCCAAAGCCGTCGTCATGGCTTACGACGCCACGGTTTTGGCAGGCACTCAAGGCATGCGCAACCACCAAAAAACAGATCGGTTGCTGGGTATTGCCTTGCAAAACAAACTACCTGTGGTGCTGTTTGCCGAAGGCGGCGGTGGCAGGCCAGGTGACACGGATATGCCCATTGTTGCTGGCTTGCATGTAGGCACCTTTGCCAGTTTTGCACGCTTGCAAGGCAAGGTCCCGTTGATAGGCATCGCCGCTGGGCGCTGCTTTGCGGGCAATGCCGCACTTTTAGGCTGCTGTGATGTGGTCATTGCCACCCACGGCAGCAACATCGGCATGGGTGGCCCCGCCATGATCGAGGGCGGCGGTTTGGGCGTCTTCAAACCCGAGCAAATCGGCCCAAGTGATGTTCAGCACAGCAACGGTGTGATCGATATTCTGGTTGCAGATGAAGCTGCCGCCGTGGTGGCAGCCAAACAAGTTTTGACGTACTTTCAAGGCGCTTTGAGCCAAAAAACAAGTGCCCAAGAGCCCGAGGCATATATGCTGCGCGATGTTGTGCCTGAAAACCGCCTGCGCGTTTACGACAGCTGTGCCGCCATCAGCGGTATCGCCGACAAAGGCAGCGTGCAATTTTTGCGCGTCGGTTATGGTCTCGGCATTCACACGGCTTTGGCACGCATAGATGGTCGCGCCATCGGTATCATCGCCAACAACCCGCTGCATCTGGGTGGCGCGATAGATGCAGACGCCTGCCGTAAAGCCACACGCTTCATGCGTTTGTGCAACATGCATGGCTTACCCATCATCAGCTTGGTGGATACGCCCGGCTTCATGGTCGGGCCAGACACCGAAGCCAGCGGCCAGGTTCGTGCTGCGGGTGATTTTTTTGTTGCCGCAGCACAGCTCAGCGTGCCTTTTTTCAGCATCGTGCTGCGTAAAGGCTATGGCTTGGGGGCGATGGCGATGACAGCTGGCGGTTTTCACAGCCCGATGTTTACTGTGGCATGGCCAAGCGGTGAATTTGGCGCCATGGGCTTAGAAGGCGCCGTGCGATTGGGTTATAAAAAAGAACTTGATGCAGCGCCAGATGACATATCCCGCGAGGCTTTGTTTCAAAAGCTTTTGGCCAGTGAAGTCTCCAAGGGTAGCGCCATCAGCATGGCCGAACATTTGGAAATCGATGCGGTTATTGACCCCGCGCAAACACGCGCTTGGCTGATCTCTGGTCTACATGCAAGTCACGTAGCCGCATGAACCACCCTGTCCTGTCGGCGCAGTTGCCGGTTGTTTTGTTGACCGCCATCGGCTTCTTCGCTGGTCATGGCATGGTTATCCTAATTCTGTCAGAATCACCGCCATGGAAAGCTTAGACCTGCGGGTATTGAACGATGTGCTGGCGTGGCGACGCAGCGGTCATGCAGTCACGTTGGTCACGGTGGTAGAAACTTGGGGCAGCGCGCCCAGACCACCGGGCGCTTTGCTGGCTGTGCGGGACGATGGCAGGGTCAGCGGCTCGGTTTCTGGTGGTTGCATTGAAGACGATTTGATTGCCCGCACGAAAGAAGCCTTTCAGGTCAGTGTTGCATCAAACCGTCAAAAAATACCCTCAAATACACCTCTAGCCGTCGTATTTATTGCCGATACAGCTATAAATACTATAGCAAAAGCAGCCGTAAAACCAGCCATGATCGCCTACGGCGTCACCAAAGACGAAGCCGCCCGCTTCGGTCTGCCCTGTGGCGGCACACTGCGCTTGGTGCAAGAGCCGGTGCACGATGTGGCGTGGATAGAGCAAGTCTTGACCCGAACAACAGCGCACCAACTGGTTGCTCGAACACTTGATTTATCCACAGGATTAGTCACCTTGTCTGATGCGATGCGCGACCAAGCCATGGTGTTTGATGGCCTAACTTTAACCACCCTGTTCGGCCCCAAATGGCGCTTGCTGTTGATAGGCGCTGGCCAACTCAGCCAAGCTGTCGCACAGATGGCTGCCTTGCTCGATTTCGAGGTCTTCGTCTGCGACCCGCGCGATGAATACGCCTTTGATCCTTCGCTAGTTGGCGCAACCCGCATCGCTGGTATGCCCGACGACGTGGTGCGCGACATGGTTCCCGACGCCCACACCGCCATCGTTGCCCTCACGCACGACTCAAAATTGGACGACATGGCGTTGATGGAGGCCCTGCAATCCGACGCCTTCTACGTGGGCGCGCTAGGCTCCAAACGCAACCAAGCCAGCCGTAAAGAGCGCATGCTGGAGCATTTCGGCATGGCGCCTGAACAACTCGCCCGCCTGCATGGCCCCGTTGGCTTAAATATCAGCGCCAAAACGCCGGCAGAAATCGCGGTGTCCATCATCGCGCAGATCATTGCGGTGAAAAATACGACCGCCTTGTCCATTAAAGATGCTGTCATTCCCGCGCAAGCGGGAATCTATGGCGGCTAGTGTGGATTCCCGCCTGCGCGGGAATGACAGAGGATGCGGGAATGACGGCTCGCAGACTTTATCTCGCATAATGCTTTCATGGATTGGCCAGCGGCACGCACCTCTTTACTACTTGCATTTTTAACGGCAGCACTCTTGCTGCCCATAGGCGTTGTTTTGGCGCGTTGGCTGGCAACAACGTCCTGGCGCGGTAAACCGCTGTTTGAAGCCTTGGTGACTTTGCCGCTGCTGCTACCACCCACGGTGGTTGGTTTTTACCTGCTCACCGCCTTCGGGCAAAACTCAGCTTTGGGCGCTTGGCTGGCGCACAACCTCAATCTGCACCTCGTTTTCAGCTTTGAAGGCCTGCTGTTTGCGAGTGTTTTGGTCAATTTACCCTTCATGGTGCAACCCATACAACGCGCCTTTGCCGGCATTCCACACAACCTGCGCGAAGCGGCTTGGGTGTCAGGGCTGTCCACGTGGCGCACGTTTTGGAAAATTGAGCTGCCCTTGGCTTGGCCGGGCTTATTGGCGGGTGTCGCCCTCACCGCCGCGCACACCCTGGGCGAGTTTGGCGTGGTCTTGATGGTGGGTGGCGCGATTTCGGGCGAAACCAAAACCCTGTCCATCTCCATTTACGACCGCGTGCAAGCTTTTGACGCCAGCGGCGCTCACGTCATGGCTTTGGCTTTGGTGTGTTTTTCACTCTTGGCACTGGCGTTGGTGTTTGCGGCTGACCGGTTTAGCTTGAATAAGAAACATTTAAAAACATGACAGGTAAGCTCTCCGTCCAGCTCAGCAACTCCGCTCCCATGCCACTTAACGTGCAATTTGACTGCGCCCCAGGCGAGCTGGTCGCGCTGGTCGGCCCCTCGGGCAGCGGCAAAACCAGCGTACTGCGTGCCATCGCGGGTTTGCTCAAAACGCCCAGCTTGCAAGGCCGTATCACCGTGGGTGACATGGTTTGGTTTGACAAACCAACAGGCTCACCACAACCCATCAGCCTGTCGCCACAAGACCGCCGTGTCGGTTTGGTGTTTCAAAATTACGCGCTTTTTCCGCATTTATCCGCTATTGAAAACATAGCTATATCGGCAATAAATACGCCGGCTAGAAGTATAAGTGACTTGCCTGAAAAGCTTGTCAAACGACTGGGTTTGGACGGCCTTGAGCATCGCCTGCCCAGCCAACTTTCTGGCGGGCAGCAGCAGCGCGTCGCCCTGGCACGGGCGCTGGCACGCAACCCTGCTGTACTGCTTCTTGATGAGCCCTTCTCCGCCGTCGACGCGCCCAGCCGCACCCGCTTGTACCGTGAGCTGGCCAATTTGCGAAGCTCGGTATCAACACCCATGGTTTTGGTGACGCACGACTTGCATGAAGCACGCCGCTTGGCAGACCGCGTCGTGATCTTGGATGGCGGTACAACACTGCAAAGCGGCACGCCAGAGCAAGTGTTCAGCCGCCCGCGCAACGCCCGCGTCGCTGAATTGGTGGGCATTCAAAACCACTTTCAGGGCACGTTTGTCAAAGATTCTGGCAACCATGCGTCGGGTTGGGGCAAGTTAATTTGGAACGGCACAAAAGCTTCAAAAGCAAGTTCGGATCAAGAAATAAGCGGTTCACCGCAACTCACCGTCGTCGATAAACACAAATTAGACGATGGCGCACACGTCAGCTGGGTGCTAGCGGCGGAACATTTAGACATCACTTCAGCAGCGACAAAAGAAACCTGTGAACAAAGTTTGCCGCCCAACACCTTGCGCTGTCAATTTTTAGAGGTTTTATCGCTCGGGGAAACCAGTATTTGCACCTTGGCGCCGCAGGGCTGGCCGGCTTTGGCAGATGTGCGGCTGACGCTCACGCTGTCCAGCGCGCACGTCAGAAGTCTGGGACAAGCAAAAAGAGATGTTGAAAATACCAAGAATTTTGGTCCATGCACCGTTCATGTACACATTCCGCCACAAAGCATCCACATCATGCCGATGCGGACTTAATTTTATTTTATTTGGTTTGACTGAAAATTGCTATATATTTAATAGCTAACTAAGCAATAAATACGCTGGCTACAGGCATTTTATGCCTGTCTTCAAGCTATTTAAGCAACATTCACGGCGATGAACGCAAGCAGAAAAATCAAGATAGCGCCTGCAATCGGCAACATGTAGGACATTTTGTGCGCGACAACTTCGATCACATCTTCTGAATGCTCGGTCGTATTGTCGTGTGCGGCTGGTGTGTGGTTTGACATGGTATTACTTTCACTTAAGATGTCCCTATTTTAACGTATTGCACAAATGACTTGCACAACTTGATGGGACTTGTTGTTTAAGGCGGCCTTCAGCGACAAGCTCTTTTTTTCTTACAAATTATTGTGGATAATCAGGGGATAAGTTACACTAAACGCGCAGAACTTTAAAATAATATCCACAGCATCCTAAGAAAAATAACATGACCTCGGCCAGCAACCCCAACGCAACCTCTCCAGCTGGCAACCAAGTTTCCACATTAGACGACGACCAAGCCCTCAGCAGCAGCCTGTGGCAAGCTTGCATGGACGTGCTGGCGCAGGAACTGCCAGAACAGCAATTCAACACCTGGATCAAACCGCTGGTCGTGCAAAGCAGCAACGACTTGTCCAAAGTCACCATCTACATCGCCAACCGCTTCAAGCTCGACTGGGTGCGTGCGCAATACGCCGGCCGCATCAGCGCGTTGTTGGAAAAAATGTATGGCCAGCCGATTGCCTTGGAACTGGCCTTGATGCAGCGCGAAGTCGCGCCCAGAACAACGATGGACGTGAAAAATGCCGAATTCGGCAGCGTCGCAGAACCTATCGACATGCTTGCAGAAAGCGCAAATGGCGGTATAAGTGGAGGTATCAGCGCCGCCAACGGCATCATGGGCAACAAACCCCGCCTGAACACCGCGCTCACCTTCGACGCGTTGATCGAGGGTACAGCCAACCGCATGGCGCGTGCCGCCGCGCTGCACGTCTCTGGCACACCCGGTCAACTCTACAACCCGCTCTTCATCTACGGCGGCGTTGGCTTGGGCAAAACCCATTTGATGCACGCCATCGGCAACCGCCTGCTGCAAGACCGCCCCAATGCCAAAGTGCTCTACATCCACGCCGAGCAGTTTGTCACCGATGTGGTCAAAGCCTACCAACGCAAGACCTTTGACGAGTTCAAAGAGCGCTACCATTCGCTGGATTTGCTACTTATTGACGATGTGCAGTTCTTCGCCAACAAAGAGCGCACCCAAGAAGAGTTTTTCAACGCGTTTGAGGCGCTACTTGCCCGTAAATCACACTTGGTCATGACCAGCGACACCTACCCCAAAGGTTTGGCCGACATCCACGAACGCTTGGTCTCGCGTTTTGACTCTGGTTTGACCGTTGCCATCGAGCCGCCCGAGCTGGAGATGCGGGTCGCCATTTTGATCAACAAAGCCAAGGCCGAAGGCACCGAAATGCCCGAAGAAGTGGCCTTTTTCGTCGCCAAAAACGTGCGCTCCAACGTGCGCGAGCTGGAAGGCGCGCTGCGCAAAATCTTGGCCTATTCACGGTTTAATCAAAAAGAAATCTCGATTGCGCTGGCGCGTGAAGCCCTGCGCGACTTGCTGTCCATCCAAAACCGCCAGATTTCGGTTGAAAACATCCAAAAAACCGTCGCCGACTATTACAAAATCAAAATCGCCGACATGTACTCTAAAAAGCGTCCCGCCAGCATCGCACGGCCCCGCCAGATTGCGATGTATCTGGCCAAAGAACTGACCCAAAAGAGTCTGCCTGAAATCGGCGAATTGTTTGGCGGTCGCGACCACACCACGGTGCTGCATGCGGTGCGCAAAATGACGGCTGAGAGGCAGCTTTTGAGCGAATTGAACCAGCAACTGCACGTCCTAGAACAAACCCTTAAAGGTTAAAACAACTAATAAGTGCAAATACCCCCTGAAGCGACCTTTTTGACTCTTTTTGACACAAAAAAAGAGGAAAATAGAAAGGTTTGCAGCCAGACACTGCAAAAGCAGAAAAAATTAGCAAAAACAACAACATTCAAGTCAAAAAAGAGGCTCACATGATCGTTCTGAAGGCAACACAAGACAAAGTACTCGCCGCGCTGCAATCCGTCGCGGGCATCGTCGAGCGGCGTCACACGCTGCCGATTTTGGCCAACGTCTTGATCCGCAAAACCGGCAACCGCCTTGAGTTGACCACCAGCGACCTAGAGATCCAAATCCGCACCACTGCCGAGTTTGACGGCGACGCCGGCGACTTCACCACCACCGTGGGCGCGCGCAAAGTCATCGATATCCTACGCACCATGCCGGGCGATCAATCGGTCTCCTTAGAATCCAGCGCCTCCAAATTGATTTTGAAAGGTGGCAAAAGCAAGTTCACGCTACAAACCCTGCCTGCTGAAGACTTCCCGCTGGTGCAAGAATCAGCCAACCTCGGCCCCGCATTCAGCGTGCCACAAAAGGTCTTGAAGGACTTGCTCGGCCAAGTCGCCTTTGCGATGGCCGTGCACGACATCCGTTATTACCTCAACGGCATTTTGTTCGTCGCCGAAGGCAAGCAACTCAGCATCGTCGCCACCGACGGCCACCGCTTGGCGTTTGCGACGGCAACGTTGGACGTGGAGGTGCCGAAGCAAGAAGTCATTCTGCCGCGCAAAACCGTCATTGAAATGCAGCGTTTGCTCAGCGACAAAGAAGGTGCGATCGAGTTCCAATTCGCCGCCAACCAGGCTAAATTCAACTTTGAAGGCATGGAATTTGTGACGAAACTGGTTGAGGGCAAATTCCCCGACTACAACCGCGTCATCCCCAAAAACCACAAAAACGCCATCATCCTGGGCCGCGTGCCCTTCCTGGCCTCTTTACAGCGCACCGCCATTTTGACCAGCGACAAGTTCAAAGGCGTGCGCCTGAACATCGAGCCAGGCACCCTGCGTGTGGCGTCCAACAACGCCGAGCAAGAAGAAGCCGTGGACGAGCTGGATATCGACTACGGCGGCGACGAAATCGAAATTGGTTTCAACGTCACTTACCTGATTGACGCTTTGAGCAACATGACGCAAGAGATGGTGAAGTTGGAATTGTCCGACGGCAACAGCTCGGCGTTGTTGACGATTCCCGACAACACCTCGTTCAAATACGTGGTGATGCCGATGCGGATTTAAGTAGTTTTAGCGTTGCAAAATGCTACAAATAATATAGCGCCATAAGCAATAAATACGCCGGCTAAAACCATATTTCCATATCCCACAACCCCCTCTTTAGCAGGGGGTTTGGTGTTTTTAAAGTTAGAGAAAATTTGCCATGACCGAAGAAATCAAACCCGTTGAAACGCCAGAAACACCCGTCGAAGTGGTGGTTGAAAGAGTGATTGAAAGAGCAATAGGCGAAGGCGTCAACCTGGGCGATGTCAGCGGCGACAGCGCCAACTACCAGCCCACCATCGACACCAACCAGGCCGGCGCGACAGAAGCCTATGGCGAAGGCTCGATCCAAATTCTCGAAGGCCTGGAAGCCGTGCGCAAGCGCCCCGGCATGTACATCGGCGACACGTCCGACGGCACCGGCCTGCACCATCTGGTGTTTGAGGTGGTGGACAACTCCATCGACGAGTCGCTAGCCGGCCATTGCGACGACATTCTGGTCACCATCCACACCGACAACTCGGTGAGCGTGGTCGACAACGGCCGTGGCATCCCCCCCGGCGTCAAGATGGACGACAAGCACGAGCCGAAACGCTCGGCTGCCGAGATTGCCCTGACCGAGCTGCACGCCGGCGGCAAGTTCAACCAGAACAGCTACAAAGTCTCCGGCGGTCTGCACGGTGTCGGTGTCAGCTGTGTCAACGCGCTGTCCACCATGCTGCGTTTGACCATCCGCCGCGACGGCAAAGTGCATGTGATGGAATTCTCCCGTGGCTTTGTGCAAAACCGCATCGTTGAGACTGTTGATGGCGTGGGGGGTAAGGTCGAGATTTCCCCGATGAAAATCATTGGCGACACCGAAAAGCGCGGTACTGAAGTCCACTTTTTGCCAGACACCAGCATCTTCCAGACCAACAACGACTTCCATTACGAAATCTTGAGCAAACGCCTGCGCGAACTCAGCTTTTTGAACAACGGCGTCAAAATCCGCCTGAAAGACGAGCGTACCGGCAAGGAAGACGACTTCTCGGGTGCTGGCGGCGTCAAAGGCTTCGTCAACTTCATCAACAAAGGCAAGCAGGTGTTGAACCCCAACATCTTCCACGCCATGGGCGACCGCCAGAGTGACCAAAACACCAACATCGGCGTCGAAGTCGCCATGCAGTGGAACAGCGGCTACAACGAGCAGGTGCTCTGCTTCACCAACAACATCCCGCAGCGCGACGGTGGCACCCACTTAACCGGCCTGCGCGCCGCGATGACCCGCGTCATCAACAAGTACATCGACGACTCCGAAATCGCCAAAAAAGCCAAGGTCGAAGTGACCGGCGACGACATGCGCGAGGGCCTGTGCTGCGTCTTGAGCGTCAAAGTGCCCGAGCCGAAATTCTCCAGCCAAACCAAAGACAAGCTCGTGTCCTCCGAGGTGCGCGGCCCGGTGGAAGACATCGTCAGCAAGCTCTTGTTTGACTACCTGCAAGAGCGCCCAGCCGATGCCAAAATCATCGTCGGCAAAATCATCGAAGCCGCCCGCGCCCGTGAAGCCGCCCGCAAAGCACGCGACATGACCCGCCGCAAAGGCGTCTTGGACGGCATGGGTTTGCCGGGTAAATTGGCCGACTGCCAAGAAAAAGACCCGGCGATGTGCGAAATTTACATCGTCGAGGGTGACTCCGCCGGCGGCTCCGCCAAACAGGGCCGTGACCGCAAATTTCAAGCGATTTTGCCCCTGCGCGGCAAGATTTTGAACGTCGAAAAAGCCCGTTACGAAAAGCTCTTGACCAGCAACGAAATTTTGACACTCATCACCGCGCTGGGCACCGGCATCGGCAAAGCCGGCGGCACGACAGGCAACGACGACTTCAACGTCGCCAAGCTGCGCTACCACCGCATCATCATCATGACCGACGCCGACGTTGACGGCGCGCACATCCGCACTCTGCTGCTCACCTTCTTCTACCGCCAGATGACCGAGCTGGTCGAGCGCGGCCACATCTACATCGCCCAACCGCCGCTGTACAAGGTCAAGGCCGGCAAGGAAGAGCTGTACCTGCAAGGTGCGGGCGACCTGGACAACTTCCTGTTGCGTATTGCCCTGGTCAACGCCTCGGTGTTTACCGGTGGGCCCAACGGCACCACGATCTCTGGCGACACGCTGGCCACACTGGCGCGCAAGCACCAGGTGGCCGAGGCCGTGATCCGGCGCCTGACGGGTTACATGGACGCCGAGG